>NZ_CP016287.1:627265-940897 GCF_001679785.1 Rhizobium leguminosarum | reverse complement strand
GCGGATGGTCAGGTTCTCGCGTCGGGCAAGCGCCGTCAGGAGTTCGGCGCGGCTGCGCAGCTGGTCGGAGATCGGCAAGTCCGGCAATGGGCCATCGGGATCGCAATCGGCGAGACTGTGGCCAATACGTTCTTCGAGCAGCGGCATGGCGCTCTTGAGATCCGTCCATTGGTCGAGTTCGGCCAACTTTTCCTTAGCTTCCTTCGCCGTGCGGCCGATTACTGGCAGGAAGCCCGGCATGACAGCGACATCGTCCGCCTGCCGCCCGAAACGCGCGACGCGTTCCTTGAGGCTCTTGTAGAAGGCCTGTGCTTCTTCGAGGCTTTGCTGCGCGGTGAAGACGACGTCAGCTGTTCGCGCGGCGAGGTCCTGGCCAGGCCCGGAGGAACCGGCCTGGATCAGGATCGGGTGGCCCTGCGGTGAACGCGGGATGTTGAGCGGTCCCTTGACCGAGAAATACTTGCCCTTGTGTTCGAGCACGTGGACTTTGCTCGGATCGGCATAGACGCCGCTCTCCTTGTCCTTGACGAAGGCATCGTCGTCCCAACTGTCCCACAGCCCGCGCACCACATCGACGAACTCTTCCGCGACGGCATAACGCTCATCATGCTCTGGATGCGCCTTCGAAAAATTGTTGGCGGTGCGGGCATAGGATGTTGTGACGATGTTCCAGGCGGCACGGCCATGGCTCAGGTGGTCGATCGAGGAGAAAGCGCGGGCGGTATGATAGGGCTCGCCATAGGTCGTCGATGATGTCGCCGCCAGCCCGATCTTGTCCGTCACCAGCGCCAGCGCCGATAGCAGCGTCAGCGGCTCGAAGCGAGCGATCGTCGAGGGATGTGCGTCGATGCCGCTGGTCAGGCCGTCGGCCAGGAAGACCATGTCAAACTTCGCCTTTTCAGCGATCTGCGACACGCGGCGCAAAAGGTCGAAATTCTCGCTGCCTGCCTCGGCATGCGGATGCCGCCAGCCGGACACGTGATGACCGGCGCCTTGCAAAAACAGGCCCAGATGGATTTCTCTCTCGATGCTCATGGCGAAGTCCTTCGTCGGTTGGTTTTCAGACAGGGTCCTGGTTGAGCAGTGCCAGCAGCCGGTTCAGATCGGTGGCGCTGCTCATCGTGCGGACCAGCGAGGGAATCTCTGCGAATGCCGGGTTGCCGGCGGTCGCGTCGCGGAACTTTGTCGCCGGATCGGTCACGCCGGGAAGACCATCGAAGCGGCGGGTGAGCGTACTGCCGTCGCGGAGCGCAATATCAAGGATCACGAAGCGCGTCTTCGGATCGCTGGACATGCGCGGCGCGGTCTCGTCATGGCGACGTCCGGCACGGCCGGCCAGCGCCATCAGGTCCGGCTGCAACGGTCGGTGGTCGAAATGGTCGAGCCGCAGGGCACCGTCGATCAGCGCTGCCGAGAACACGTATTCCGGGCTGAAGCGAGCCTCGATGCCGTTTGTCGGCTTGCTCACCACCAGCGCGGCATCGGCGCCAGGTGGATAGGTGAAGGTGATGCTTTCGATCGCGTCCACCGCAAGCCCTTCGCGATGCAGATCGATGCCGAGCGAGGCGACGGGATGACTGGCGGTGCAGCAGGGATAGGCTTTCAGGGTCAATCCCGGCGCCACGATCTGCCAAGGGGTCCCCCAGTTCTCGGTCACGGCGGCGGGGCGCTCGGCACCGAAGGCATAAGCCGAGTGGAAACTGACCGGATTGTCGAGGAAATCCGGCGCGCCACCGAAAGCGGCCGCGGCCAACCGTGCCGACAGCAGGCCGGATCGCGCCGCCATGCCGGCATGATAGGGTTTCGCATCATAACCAAACTGCAGCCGCAGCCCGGAGGACTGGGTCGCAGCGAGGCCGAGCGCAATGGCGGCTTCCTTTGCCGAGGCCCGCGTCAGATGCGCGATCGCGGCTGCGGCGCCAATCGTGCCGAGCGTCGCCGTGGCATGAAAGCCGTTCTCGTAATGCTTAGAGCCGATCGACAGGCCGAGCCGCGCCATAGCCTCGAGCCCGACCACATAGGAGGCGACTAGCGCGTCCGCGCTAAACTCCCGCTCGGCGGCAAGCGCCAGCAGGGCCGGGACGATCACCGTGGTCGGATGGCCGCGCACGCTGGCATGTACGTCGTCATAGTCTAGAACATGACCGGCATAACCGTTAACCACGGCGGCAACCAGCGGATCGGTGCGGCGCTTGGCTCCGATCAGGATTGCTTCGCCCGGCAGATTGGCGCCGACGGCGTCGGCCAGGACGGCGGTGGTGCGATCGGTGGCGCCGGCGATCGTGCAGGCGAGGAAATCGACGATCGCCGTACGTGCCGCTTCCATTGCGGCGGCATCGGTCTTCGGGTCCGAGGCGACGATCGCCTCGGCAAAGGCGCGGGTCAGCGGTGCGGATGTCGTGGTCATGAAAAAATCCTAGATGCCTTCGCCGCCGCGCACCGCGCCGCGCCCGGAAAGCCCACTGACGAATTGGCGCACACGGGGATTGTCTGCGCTGTGGAAAATGTGCTCGGGCGAGCCTTGGTCGACGATGCGACCGTTCTCGGTAAAGACGACGGTGTCGCTGATCTCCTCGGCAAAGCGCATTTCATGCGTCACGAGAATGCTGGTCATGCCGTCGCGAATGAGATCGCGGATCACCCACAGCACTTCGCCGACAGTCTCCGGGTCGAGCGCCGATGTCACCTCATCGAACAGGACGAGTTCCGGTTTCATTGCCAGAGCCCGCGCAATCGCCACGCGCTGCTGCTGGCCACCAGACAGCTGACCGGGGTAGGCATTTGCCTTTTCGGTAAGCCGCACCTTGTCCAGCAGTTCGCGGGCGAGCTTTTCCGCCTCGCGCCTGTCGGTGCCAAGAATGCGGGTTGGCGCTAGCACGATGTTGTCGAGCACCGTCAGATGCGGAAACAGATTGTATTGCTGGAACACGATGCCGATGCGCTTACGCAGCGCGATGCGCTCGCTCTCTCGGGTTAGTTGGTCGACACGGGTACCGTTGACCGTGATGCGACCGCTCTGCGGCTGCACCAGCGCGTTGATGCAGCGAAGGATCGTCGACTTGCCCGAGCCTGACGGGCCGATGACGGAGACCGCCTCACCCCTGTTGACGGTAAGGTCTATTCCCTTCAGCACCTTGGTTTGGCCGAAAGACAGATGCACGTCTTCCAGGCGGACGATCGCATTGTCGGCGGATATGTTCATCGTCTCAATTCCTCAGGCCGCGTTGAAGCGACGTTCCAGGCGACGGGTCAGGCGGGCGATCGGGTAGCAAAGCGTGAAGAAGGCGGCCATCACCACGATATAGGCGATGACCGTGAAATCGAGCCGGCGCACGGCAGTGCTGGCATCGGTCGCCGCATGCAGCAATTCGTGCACCCCGACCAGCGAGGCGAGCGCCGTGCCCATGGTGATCGAGGCTGCGACGTTCATCCATGGCGGCAGCGAACGGCGCAGGCATTGCGGCAGGATGATCCAGCGTAGCGCCTGATTGCGCGAGAAACCGAGGCCCTTGGCCGCCTCCCACTGGGTGGTCGGAATGGAGAGGATCGCGCCGCGGGTGATTTCGGCGACATAGGCGCTGGCCGGAATGGCAAGCCCGATGACGGCTTTCACCCAGTCGGGAAAGGGCAGGTAGTTGCCGAACACGACGATTTCGAAGGGAAAGATATAGGTCGTAGCGAAGATTAGCACGAGATGCGGCGCGTTGCGGAAAATCTGCACATAGGCGACGACCGGATAGCGCAGCAGCCGGTAGGGCACGAGTTCGAGAATGCCAAACAGCACGCCGACCAGCGTGCCCAGCGCCATGGCGCACAGGGCGATAAGGATGTTCATCCCGAAGCCGGAAGCGAGATAGGGGACCCATTCGAGCAATTCGCGGCCGAGCGTCAGGTCGGCGAGCGACCAGAAGAGAACGAGGAACGGCATCGCCACGAAGCCGACATTGCGCAGGATCTTGCTGCTCCTGCGCGGTTGGAAGCGCGTGGCGACCGTCATAGACCGTATCCTGGAACGGCGAGCCTGCGCTCCACCCACAGGCCGACACGGGCGACGACGATGTTGATGAGGCTGAAGAACAAGAGGATGACGATCATCAGCGAGACGACGTTGTCGCGCTGCGTCCAGACCATGATCGAGGCATAGGTGATTTCGCTCACCGCGATCGCGTTGCCGACCGTGGTGAGCTTCACGAGATTGACGAGATTGTTGACGATTGCCGGCAGCGATGCCCGCAATGCCAGCGGCACTTCGACGTAACGCAGGATCTGCAACTGGCTGAAGCCAATGCCGCGGGCTGCCTCGACGGTCGAAGTGGGCACCGCCTCGATGCCGGCGCGGATCGCTTCGGCATGCAGGGCCGCGATATGCAGCCCGACCACCGCCACCACCCAGAAGAACGGCGACAGCGGATTGTTCTGGGCGCCCCCGACCAGATCCGACACGAAGGTGTTGAGGACGAGGAAGCTGAACATCAGCTGCACCAGCGTCGGCGTGTTGCGGGTGATTTCCACGAAGGCCCGCACCGGCGCCGAAAGCCAGACCCGGCCCGATGTCAGGCCGGCGGCAAAGAGCAGGCCGGCCACCAGGCTGACAGGGATGAGCAAAGCGATCAGATAGAGCGTGGTGATGAACCCATCACGCCAGATCTGCGCCTCGTATCCCGTCGCGAGGAATTCGTAATTCAGGCCGAGCCTGCCCGTCAGACTAACGAACAGGTCGGTGAGATTGATGTCCTGCATGTGCTCTGCCGGTCCCGCCGCTTACTTGCTGGCGGAAAGCGTCTTGTTTGCCTGCTGCAGGTACTGGGTATTTAGTAGCCGGTTGGCTTTGGCGAATTCCAGCAGCTTACCGGACGCGTGCAGCTTCTTGACGCCAGCATCCAGGGCCGCCTGCGTATCCTTCTCTCCCTTGCGCAACCAAATCACCGAATCCGATGGGATCAGCTCGCTGGGGAAGGGAATGGCATAGTCCTTCCATTCTTCTGATCGGTCCTGAAGCAGGAGGCCGACTGTCGCGCCGACATGCACGGCCGCAACGCAGTTGCCGCCCTGAAGCGCGAGCAGTGATTCCGGCTGGCTCGGAAGCGCCTTAACAACTGCGCCGTATTCTTCCATCAGAGGCTGCGTATAGTTGGAGCCCTGCGACACGCAGACCGGCTTGCCCTTCAGGTCGGCCCAGTCCTTCAGACCGCTGTCCTTGCGCACCACGGCGGCGCCACCGCTGCGGTCATAGGGCGTTGGTACGTAGTCGAGAATCTTGGCACGGTCCTCGGTGTACTGCATGTTGGCGATGAGGATATCGACCTTGCCTTGCTGCAGGAACTGCACGCGGTTCGGCGGCGTCACCGTCACCGTCTCGAGCTTGACGCCGAGGTCATCGGCCAGCGCCTGGGCGATGTCGAGATTGAAGCCTTTCTGCGCCTGCGTCTTCGGATCAATATAGCCGAAAGGCGCACCCGAGAGGATCACGCCGACCGTTAGCGTACCACGTCCCTTGATGCGGTCCAGCGTGGCATCCGCGGACGCCTGTGTCGACGTCAGCGCCGAGATTGAAAGAGCAAGTCCGAAGAATAACTTGGTGAGTTTGGTGCACGACATTCCGGCCTCCTTGGTTCGACCAAGAACCTAGTGGAGCCTCTCAGTTGCCACGAGCAATCAGATCCTCTCTTCCATGTGACAGCGAAACGGTTATCCTGTAATAGGCTAATTCCATAGAAAATATGCCGCGGCAGGTTTGTGTTAATTTCAATTACAACAGATCAGGATGCCTGGCCGGAGACGCGATGACCTCCTGCCGCGAGCGGTCGCGCTGCCGAGTTGCTCTGCATCGATCTGTCAAAAACCTCCAGCTCACACTCATCATTGACCGCAGAGAGCGTGTCTCAGATCTAGCAGAACCCGTTCAGCTTGAGGATCTTATGGGCGTCGATTGCCGCGCGGAGTTCATCTTCGGAGTTTCGATCTCCTCGGTTAGCGTCCGGATGGTGCATCTTGAGCATCAGTTTGTAGCGACGTCTAATTTCCTCAGGCGTCGCGTCCTGCGAAAGACCGAGCGTTTCAAAGGCTTTTGCTTCCAATACCTTGAGCTTACGCCGCTGGAGATCAGCTTTCGTAGCTTGATGTCGTGCAGCAATCTTGCGTGCGTTAAGGGTTTTTGCCGTACCGGAGCGAACGGTCGAAGGAAGCGGCATCTCTGTCGCCTCATCAACGCGGGTCCCCCACGTCTTACGGCTGCCGTTTGCTGCTTCCCTCTGATAGCGGGCGGTCGCTGGATCAGACAGATTGCTCGCGAAATTATATCCCTTATTGTATTCCCTCGCATGTTGCGGGCAGAACACCAGGTACAAACCCTCCGCATCTCGCCCAACGGGCGCGCGATTGGCGCCGCCGCTGTCGCAACCGTCCCACTGGCATTTCGACTGGTAAGGCTCGCGGAGCGGAGCTGATTTTTTGCTTGTTGGCCTCAGGCCGACGAAAATCTTCGAATCATACGTCATCGCGCGTTATATGGCGGTCTTCATCGAGCCCGCAAGCAAACCATGCAAGAGGTTTCAGAAAGTTGACGATGGAGGCACGCCGATAGTCGGGACCGGTGGTTCCTGCTCCGACATCTTTACTCCTTGCTCGTCACCGGCGCTCAGTACCTCGCGCACTTCATCCTCGTTGGTAAGCCCGCCTAGGTTTGCACCTGCGACTCGATTGCAAGTCAAATTTTCCCGTATAAACAACGCATTGCGTATCGGCAAAATCTTCAAACAGGGGGATTTGAATTTCCTCCGCGTTAAAATTGAACCTGTAGAGTTAAACGCTCAGCTATTTCGCGAGTCGAACTGCAAAGAACGCCATTGCGAGCAGATGGCTGCATGAACGCTGTCAGACCGTGATGGGATTTTCGTCGTCGAAGGAAGGCTGCTTTGCGCCCCAAGACGGTCGTTAAGGCACCCCGACGGGAAGATATTCCCGAGTGTGATGGTAGCGGAGTACCAGCGCCCGCTCGGGCGGCTCGAAGCACATGTTCCACGACGTGAACCGCTGTTCGCAGTCGGGGTATATTCGGGCATGCAAGGAACTAAAACTCTACGGGGCAGTTGCTGGTCGTGTGATCGCGATCGAACCAAAAAGGGCGTTCCCAAATCAAGCATGACATACCGAGACGAAGCCACCGCTTCGTCGCCCAGTGCCTTCGCGCAGTGACCGCTTCAACTCAGCCGTGACGTGGCCACGCATCCCATCCTCCATAAACCAAGGATCTCCATCATGGCCAAAGAGCCCAAGACACTCGACATTCTCTTTCACGACACGTTGAAGGACGTCTATTTCGCCGAGCATAAGATCGTCGCCACGCTTCCAAAGATGAACGACGCCGCCCAGAGCAAGCAGCTCAAGGACGCCTTCATCAAGCATCTGGCCGAAACCAAGGTGCACGTTGAGCGCCTTGAGGAAGTCTTCAAGATCATAGGCAAGAAGCCGGAACAGAAGACCTGCGACGCCATAATGGGCATCATCAAGGAAGGCTCGGAGATCATGGAAGAGTATGCCGGCACGCCCGCCCTCGACGCCGGCCTGCTCGCCGCCGCGCAGGCTGTCGAACATTACGAGATGTCGCGCTACGGAACGCTGCGCACCTGGGCGCTCGAGCTTGGCATGAAGGACGCCGCGAAGCTCCTGCAGACGACGCTCGACGAGGAACAGGCGACCGATATCGCCCTGACGTCGATCGCGACGAAGGTCGTCAATCAGAACGCCGAAAAGGCTGCCTAACCATTCGTCCGGCCGGCTCGCCTGGCCGGACATCTTCACTCTTAGTCACCGCCGTCAATCAGCAAGGGTTTCCATGACGAACAAGGACGACGGCCGCGACATCCAACCAAGCGACTGGACGAAGCTTGGCGCGAAGTACGACGGAGACGGGGTCAGCCCTCATGCTGCTGTCCGCAGGCAGTTAATCCGCACTCGGCGGGCGATACGTTCGCCGCCTGCCCCATGCCATAAGGAGAAGAACGTGACCGAGTTCCAGGACATCAGAATAACCGAACTGGATGCAGATGCGTCCGGCCCGGCTGAAAGCGGGCCGTTGATGAACATGGTTCTCAACTTGTCTGCCGAGGCGCCTGCCTACTGGCGCGACGCGTTCACGGATGCGTGGAAGCAACCCGCAACCGCGATGAGGCGGCAGGCTGTCGTCGATGGCAGCAGGCTCACCTCGACTTGCATGGCATTCGAACTTCAGGGGCAGATCGACCAATTGAACGAGGTGATATCGGCGACCAACGAAGCCTGTCGCCTCGGCACCGAGCAAGCCGCGCTTAGACAGGACGGCGAACTTAGAGACTTGAAAGCCAGCCTGCGATACGACTGAACACTTACGAATAGGATGTGCGCCTCCATCCATGTCGAGCGTATAGGTTTTCCTCTGAAGATAGGGGGCGGGCGGTGAACGGCGCGGAACTTTCAAAGACCACGAAGGCGCCGACCGGCGATCCCCATCGACTTGCAGAGGGCGAGCTTCGCAGCAAGCTGTCGGGCAGCACGATATTGATCCTCATTGGAGTGGCCGTCATCCTCCGGCTGGGCCAGGAGATCTTCGTTCCCCTCGCGCTTTCGCTTCTCCTTGCGTTCACGCTGGCCCCGATCGTCTCTTTCCTTCGCAAGCGCTCCGTTCCAAAGATCGCCGCTGTTCTTCTCGCCGTCGTGTCGGCGTTTTGCGCGATCGGCGTATTCAGCATGGTCGTGGCGACGCAGGTGACGAACCTTGCGGAGAACATCCCCACCTACCAAAGAAATCTGGTCGACAAGGTTCATTCCCTCGCCCAAGCGGGCGCCGGAAACGGCGTCCTCGACCATCTGAGCAGGGCGGTCGAACGCGTCGGCGCCGAGATCCAGACGCGGGCCATCGAAAGCAAGAGCCCGACCGCCCAGACGCCCACGACCCGCGAACCAATGCCAGTCGAGATCGTGACACGTTCCGATCCGATCCAGACGCTAGGCAACCTTCTTCTGCCGCTCATCAGCCCGTTCGCGACTGCTGGTCTCGTGGTCGTGCTGGTGATCTTCATGCTCCTCGAGCGAGAAGACCTGCGCGACCGTTTCATCCGGCTGGTTGGCTTGGGAGATCTCCACCGGACGACCGCGGCTCTGCAGGACGCAGGCAACCGGGTCGGGCGATACCTGCTGATGCAGTTGGTGGTGAACACGCTCTACGCCGTGCCGATCTCCATCGGCCTATGGGCGCTCGGCATTCCGAACGCCATCCTCTGGGGGCTGCTCACACTTGTTCTGCGGTTCGTACCATATATCGGCGCGATCATCGGCATGATCCTTCCGTTGTTTCTGGCCCTCGCGATCGCGCCTGGCTGGTCGCTCGTGGTCTGGGTCGGCGCTCTCTATCTGACCACAGAACTCGTCAGCAACAACGTGCTCGAGCCATGGCTCTACGGGGCAAACACCGGTCTTTCGCCTCTGGCGATCATTATCTCGGCGATCTTCTGGTCGTGGCTGTGGGGGCCGCTGGGACTGATGCTATCGACGCCTTTGACTGTCTGTCTGGTCGTGCTCGGAAGACATGTTCCCCAGTTCGGCGTCCTCGATGTCCTGCTTGGCAACGAGCCGGTTCTGGAGCCTCACGAGAAACTCTACCAGCGTCTCCTCGCGGGCGATCCGAACGAAGCCTCCGACAACGCCGAGGAGTTCCTGCAAGAGGAATATCTCGTCGACTATTACGACAATGTGGGCCTTCCTGCGCTCCTGCTTGGCGAGACCGACCGTCAGCGCGGCGTATTGTCGGAAAACCAGATCATTCTGGTGGCGTCCAGCTCGCTGTCTTTGGTGGAGAACCTGTCGGACATTGCGGAGGAGGAGGAGAACGAGGACGAGACCGCATCGGACGCCGGTCTCGAAACGGGTTCCGAACGGGAACTTCCCGATGGCCAGGGCCGCTCCTTATTGTGCATCGGAGGCCGCGGCGGTTTGGACGACGCGGCCGCCGCGATGCTTTCGCAGGTGCTGGAGGTCCAGGGAGCAACGTCAACGACGTCATCATACTCCGATCATGCCGCGCGAGGATCTCTCGCTGTTCCCATCGACGGGGTCGACACGGCGATCGTCATATTTCTAAACGGCAATTCGAAGTCTCGCGCCCGTCAGATCGTTCGACGACTGAAGCGACTTAAGCCTGACCTGCGCGTAGGGCTTCTCATGCCGACGGCGAATGGTCTGGATTATGCGCCGATCGACCCGTCCGAGATCGATGCCGACTTCATCGAGACGTCGATAGCGCAGGCGGCCCGATCCGGTCTAGTCATGTCGACGCCCGTAAGTCTCAAAACCGTAGTTCGGAAGATAGCGCGGCGCGGACTGCCTTCCGACAGGCCATCCGCTGCATCGAATTGAAAATCGGTTCTCCTTCGCCGCTCGTATTCCTTGACGGTGCAGGTGCTTTCGTTTCCCGCCGCCCTGAAAGAGTCGCCTTCAATCCGACGCGGTCGCGACCCCTTTGCCATATATGTCACTTTTCTATTTCATCGGAGCGACATGAGCGACAAACGTGATGTCGGATGCTTCGTCGACCACTTCTCTTGCTTTACGACAAGGTGCAGGAATTTAGCCAACGTGCTCTACGATTGCGGTGCCTGCGGGAAACGGTAGCGCGCCGCCGTCCTCCGTTGATGCGGTTGGCTCCGCTGGGGGCCACCGTCAAACAGAGGAACTGTTCGAGGACTTCATACCGGGGCTATCTACCTTAGTACCTTAGTCCCAGCCCGTCTAAATCCCGTCGGCTACTGCTGGGGAAACGGCTCAGCATTCGGTCCTGGACGTTCTCCTGGCCGACGATCATCGCCACAAGCGAGATGGCTTTCTCGCGGTCTGCGGTGTTTGTTATGTAGCCTTCGAGCAGGACGACAGGGCCGAGCATCCTGATCTGGATGGCACTGCTGTCGATGTTTGAATCGGCGGAAAGGGCTGCTTCGATTGTCGCGATGGTCGACGCCGAACTATGGCCTTGTGAACAGCACTCTTCATGGCCGTAGCTGTCAGAGCTGAACTTCATATCTTCCTCCCGTTCCGCCCCCCTCAGCGGACCTATACGTGACCTCAATCTAATACATGAGTAGTGGTGCGTGTTTCACTAATTTCGGGACAGCGATTCCGGTAATTCGCGGACAGCGATTTCAGTAAATACGGGACAGCGATTCCGCTAATTCCGGGACAGTCTCGGACGTGGATTTAAGGTCGATTTTCGCAAGCGCCGTTCTGGCAGATTGCCTCCTCATCATCGGTTGAGAGGGGCCATGCCAAGACGGAAGCAAGCGAGACGAACGACAGTGAAAGACATTCGATCGATACTGCGACTGACGCACGAGCAGGGCCTTTCGGTTCGCGCCGTTTCGGAACGCCTGAAGATCAGCAAAACCTCTGTGGCGACGTATCTGTTGCGAGCGAGGGAGACCGGACTTTCGGTCTGGCCGTTGCCTGCGGGCCTGGACGATGATGCCGCGCTGGAGCGACATCTTTTCCGGCGCGTTGGCCGGCCGCCACAGGACTTGGTCGAGCCGGATTGGCGGTCCGTTTCCGCCGAGCTGAAGCGCAAGGGTGTAACGCTGACGCTGCTCTGGCAGGAATACAGGGCGAGCCATCCCGACGGCTACGGCTACACATGGTTTTGCGACCGTTTTGCCGTCTTCGAACGCCGCGCTCACGCGACGTTCCGCAACCGTCATGAGGCGGGCGCGGTGATGCAGACGGATTATGCCGGCCACACCATCCCCATCATCGACCCTTCGACCGGCGTCATCCATTCGGCACAAATCTTTGTGGCGATGCTTCCCGCCTCGTCGTTGACATTCGCCTGTGCCAGCTTCAGCCAGAAACTGCCGGACTGGATCGAGGGCCAGGAACGCGCGCTGAGCTTCTTCGGCGGCGTCACGAAGGCGATCGTGTGCGACAACCTGAAGGCAGGCGTCGCCAAGGCGCTGTGGTTCGAGCCGACGCTCAACGCCACCTTCGCTGCTATGGCCGAACATTACGATACGACCATCCTGCCGACCAGAAGCCGCAAGCCGCGTGACAAAGCCAAGGTCGAAGGTGCAGTGCTGATCGTCGAGCGCTGGATATTGGCTCGCCTCAGAAACCGACGCTTCTTCAGTCTGGCTGATCTGAATGCCGCGATCTCGGTTCTGCTTGACGACTTGAACAACCGCCCGATGCGCCACATCGGAAAGTCGCGCCGAGACCTGTTCGAGGAGGTAGAGAGAAAGGCGCTTGCGCCGCTGCCAGCAACGCCGTTCGACTATGCGGAATGGAAATCGGCGAAGGTCCATCCCGATTACCATGTCGAGGTCGACAAGACCTTCTACTCTGTGCCGCACCGCTTGATCGGCCGACAGGTTGATGTGCGTCTGACCCACCGGGTGGTCGAGGTATTTCTCGATCACAAGCGGATTGCCAGCCATATCAGGCGTTCTCAGCGATCCGGGCATGTGACGGTCAACGAGCATATGCCCAAATCCCACCAGCGTTATGCCAACACGACGCCGGCATCGCTTTTGAACCAGGCGGCAAGGATCGGGGTGAACACCGCCATTCTGGTCGAGCGGATGATGCGCGATCGTCCTCATCCCGAACAAGGATATCGCTCGGCCTTCGGCATTCTGTCCCTTGCCCGCCGTTACGAGACGGATCGCCTGGAAGCGGCGTGCGAGCGGGCGCTGGTCATCAACTCCATCACCTATTCCTCTGTCGCCGCCATTCTCAAATCCGGTCTCGATCGAACCAAACCCCAGACAGACCCGGCAAAACCCACCCCGCCGCACACCAACATCCGCGGCGGCTCCTATTACCAGTGAAGGAAAGGAAAGACCCATGCTGACACATCCAACCCTCGATCAGATGCAGGCCCTTGGCCTTGCCGGAATGGCAACGGCCTATCGCGAACTTGCCGCTCAGAACAACAGCAGCGATCTCAGCCGCGACGAGTGGCTCGGCCTGATGCTCGATCGGGAAACGGCTCTGCGATCCGACAAGCGCCTGACCAACCGGCTTGCAGCTTCAAAGCTCCGCTTTCCCGACGCCTGCATCGAGAACATCGACTTTGCCGCTCATCGTGGTCTCGACCGCCGCAACACTCTGTCGCTTGCGCAAGGGGCGTGGTTGAAGGCACATGAGAATATGATCATCACCGGCCAGACCGGCACGGGAAAAACCTGGCTCGCCTGCGCCTTCGGCCGTCAGGCTGCCCGGCTCGATCATTCCATCCTCTACCTGCGTATGCCGCGTCTGTTCGAAGATCTGGGCCTTGCCAGGCTTGACGGCCGCTTTCCACGCCTGGTCGACAAACTCGCCCGCGTCCAGTTGCTGATCCTCGACGACTGGGGAACGCACACGCTCACAGATCAACAACGCCTCGACCTGCTGGAAATCTTCGAGGAACGCTATCGCCGGAAATCAACGCTCATCACCGCGCAGCTTCCTGTCGCCCAGTGGCATGACATGATCGGAGAACCGACCATCGCAGACGCAATCCTCGATCGGATCATCCACAATGCGCACCGCATTGCCCTTGAAGGCGACAGCATGCGACGGCAAAAAACACCATCCCACTTGACCGGCGCTGAAAACGGCGAAATCAATCGCTCATGACTTCAACCAGGCAGGCGAAAATCGACCACACCATGCTGTCCCGGAATTAGTGAAACCACTGTCCGCGATTTAGTGAAACGACTGTCCCGTTCTTCCGAAATACGCAAGTGGCTTCTGAGGTTGTTAGCCCGACTTAAGTCCGACTTTCCCGCGGCATCATCTGACTTAAGTATCATTCTCGCCGATTAGCTGAGTGAAATTAAGAACGTTCAGTAAACAGCGAAAGGCGCGGGAGCGCCTTGGCCAAGGCCGCTGGAAACGGATTGTCGCCGGACATCGCTCGCCCCGGTGTGCTAGAGCGTAAGAAATCGATCATCGGGAAACCAGAGTGAATGGACCTTTATATCATCACTCTTACTATCGTTGGCGTGGTCGTGCTTCTGACAGCCTGGTTGCCGATGGTAATGAGACGACTGCCACTGTCTCTCCCGATCGCCTGTCTAGCCATTGGCGCGCTTCTTGCGTGGTCACCGTTCCCACTTCTGCCGCAGTTCAATCCTCTCGAGAACCGCGAATTCACCGAACGGATGACCGAGATCGTCGTCATTGTCGCGCTGATGGGAGCAGGGCTTAAACTAGACCGTCCGATTGGATGGAGGCGGTGGATGACGACATGGCGGCTTCTGGGCATAGCAATGCCGCTGACGATCGTTGTTCTCGCATTCCTCGGATCATGGATACTGGGTCTCGGAGCGGCGTCTGCTCTTTTGCTCGGAGCTTGCCTTGCCCCGACCGATCCGGTCCTCGCCAGCGATGTGCAGGTCGGGCCACCGCAGACTGGAGAGGAGGACGAGGTCCGTTTTGCGCTCACCTCCGAAGCAGGGCTTAACGACGGCTTGAGCTTCCCGTTCGTCCACCTTGCCATCGCCCTGGCGCTTGCCGTGAAGGAGGGCGTCTCCCTTTTGCAACATTGGGCATTTCTGGACGTGTTCTGGAGACTGGCCGCGGGCGCCTTTATGGGATGGGCGCTGGGGAAGGCTTTCGGTTTTTTGTCGTTCAGGATGATGGGAAGCAGCCTCGCAAAAACGCAGGACGGCTTCGTCGCTCTTGGAATGACCTTCACCACGTATGGGTTGACTCAACTAATCGGTGGCTACGGCTTCGTCGCCGTGTTCCTTGCGGCGATCGCGTTCAGAGCGAGTGAACGAGACCACGATTTTCACGAGCAGCTTCATGATTTCTCGGAGCAGATAGAACGCTTGCTGATGATGGTCCTACTTGTCTGCCTCGGGTCGATCGCGGCAAGCGGGCAGCTTCTGGCAGGTATCGATTGGCGGGTCTCGGCCTTCGTCGTTTTGGCGATCGCGTTCGTTCGTCCAATCATCGGCTGGCTGAGTTTACTCGGAGCCGGACATTCGCCCGGCGAAACTGTGATTATCGCCGTCTTCGGCATCAGAGGGCTTGGGTCGATCTATTATCTCGCATACGCCACGGGTCAAGCCGAGTTCGAGAACGTCCAAACCGTCTGGGCGACAGTGCTCCTGATCATCCTTGTTTCGATCGTGGTGCACGGTATCGCGGTTACTCCCACGATGAGATGGATCGATGGTCGAAGGTCCCGAGCCGCTCGGCGGCAACCGGCGCGTTCAGTTCACTAAAACGATGATCGAAACCTTATCCCATGCGGGACGATCAAGGTAGCCGCTCCGTTGATCGGTTCAGAGCCATCCGGGAGCGTCGCCACTGCGGCGAGCGTCCGTTCTCCTTGTAGGCGGAAGCGCAGATCAGCTCCATAATTGGATCCGTAGCACCTTCAAATACCTGCCGGCACCACGAGATGCCCTGCAAGCAACCGCGACTTTTCTCGTTCTAGGCGGGAATAGCTAGTGCCCGTCCACAAACGGTAAACCACTGAAATTATTGGAGGAATAGCGATATTGCGACGGGCAAAGCCCGGCGGTTTCAGGTATACTTTAGATCAAGCCATTGATTCTAAAGACAAACCCGCAACCGCCGGAGCCGACAATGCGCCAAGAACGCACCGTCCAAGCCAATATATTCGATCTTTTCGCCGAACACGAGATCGGCCGCGAGCTGAAAGCCATGTCGCAATGGCTGGATGAGCATCGTGATCTGCTCGGGCTGGTAGCGCAGGACCTGCGCCGCCACGGCGTCAAGGAGACCGGCCGCGAGGGCCTGCCGGCGGAGGCCGTGCTGCGTTGCGCCCTGCTCAAACAACACCGTCAGTTGAGTTATGAGGAGTTGGCCTTTCATCTGGAAGATTCCGCCTCGTTCCGGGCCTTTGCCCGGCTGCCGTGGGGGTGGAACCCGAAGAAGTCGGTCTTGCACAAGACGATCAGCGCGATCCGGGCCGGGACCTTTGAAGCGATCAATCGCGTGCTGTTGACGAGCGCCCGGCAGGACAAGGTGGAACGCGGCAAGGTCGTGCGCATCGACAGCACCGTCACTTCGGCGCTGATGCACGAACCGAGCGACAGTAGTCTTTTGTGGGACTGCGTGCGGGTGATGGTGCGGCTGTTGCAGCAGGCGGCTTCCTTGGGCAGCGCCATCTCATGGCACGATCACTGCCGCGCGGCGAAGAAGCGATCCCGGGCGATCCAATTTACCCGCGGTCGTCCGAAACGAGTTCAGCACTATCGCGCGCTGCTCAGGATCACGCGCACCACCTTGAGCTATCTCGAACAGGCGGCGGCGCAACTGCCCTTGGCGGCGGGCCCGGCGGTCGAACTCTGGCAGGCCCAACTCCGCCACTATAAGCCGCTGATCGAACGGATCATCGCCCAGACCGAGCGGCGGGTCCTGGCCGGCGAGGCGGTGCCGGCTGGCGACAAGCTGGTCAGTTTGTTCGAGCCGCATGCCGACATCATCGTCAAAGGCAGCCGCGACGTCGAGTATGGCCATAAGATCAATTTGACCACCGGCACAAGCGGGCTGATCCTCGACCTCGTCGTCGAAACCGGCAACCCGGCCGACAGCGAGCGCTTGCTGCCGATGCTGGAACGCCACATCGGCATCTGGGGCGAGGCGCCGCGTCAGGCGGCGGCCGACGGCGGCTATGCCAGCCGCGATAATTTGAGCCGAGCCAAAGCCTGGGGCATCTGCGACATGGCCTTCCACAAGAAGTGCGGCCTCAGGATCGAAGACATGGTCAAGAGCCGCTGGGTCTATCGCAAGCTGCGCAACTTCCGCGCCGGCATCGAGGCCGGCATCTCCTGCCTCAAACGCGCCTACGGCTTGGGGCGCTGCACCTGGCGTGGGCTCGACCACTTCAAGGCTTATGTCTGGTCCTCGGTGGTCGCATACAATCTCGCCCTCTTCGCCCGCCTCAGGCCGACCTGACATCCCATGTCGCCAGCCAAAACCGGACCGGCGTGACGCCGGCAGTTGCCAATGCGCGCATGTCCACCAGAAATCCTGGCCGCCGCAATTAGCACCCATGAGCCACACCGCATGGCTTCAAAGCGGCCACCAAGCGGAACCCAAGTGCGCTGCAAGCTCAAGAAAACCAGCGTTTATGGACGGAAACTAGCTAATCTTGGGAGGACAAGATGAGACTGGTACGGTTCCACTACGTAGGACCTAACGATCCACTCGTCTTCATTAATCCTGAACACGTTGTCGCCGTCCGGCCTTTTCCCAGCAGCACCCACATCTATGTCTCCGTGTTGCAGAAGGATGGCGAACCGAGCTATTATCCGGTCAAAGAGACGCTTGATGAAGTCGTCAAGCTACTAACGGCTTAACCGGCCGCCACCCGAGACCCGGGAGCGCCAGCCGTTCACCAGACGCCCAAGAACGACACGGATCGCCCGAGCAGCGGCACTCTGCCGAGGGTGAAAATCGATCCGTCGCGGGCAAACCGCAATCGATGCCGAGTGCCCGGAACTTCTATGCTAACTCGATGTTGTAATCGGCATGAGCCAAACAGACCAAAAAGCCGCAAAAGGCATGATCAAATTGGTGCTGACTATCTTCGTCATCGCGATCATTCTTGCTGTGGCGTATCTCACTTTTTTCACCCCAGGAGAAGTCGAGCCACGTCCATCGGCGTCGCCGACAGTGAGAGAGGGCGGCCAGTGACCGCGCGAGCAACTGCTTTCGGGATCGGGGTAGGTGCCGGTCTGGGGGCGGCATTCGGTGCAACGATGCTCGACAGCGTCCCAATTGGAATGGCAATCGGCATAGCCGTTGGCGCGGCGTGCGGTTGGGCGGCTTCTAAGCGAAAGAAATAATCGGAAGCATCACTTCCATCGCGCGGAGTGCTGCTTATCCGCGTGGACTGGCCTCGATCGCGCACTGGACGATCTGCTTGCCACCCACGGGGCTGAGGTGTGCTGGGCTGAAGTTGGGTTGATTATATGGGACGACATGGTTGATCGCTACTCAACGGGAATTCTCCGGATCAGCTCCGGCGCAGATCAATGCAGCTCGTGACAACCGACTTCCCCGTCTTCGGATCGGTATCGACCGTCGTAAGTCGCATGCCAGACGCTCCGACCTTCTCGATCGTCATCTGCGCCCGTCGATCACCGTTCACTTCCTTCGCCCAGGTGATGCCAAGGTTGATTGTGTCGCCGGCACGCTGCCCGCCGAGGCCAGCGGTGCCAGTGCCCGCGCCGACATAGGATCCGGAGTACCTGTTGCCGGTCGCCCGAACTTGTATAAGGGCGGACCCTACGATGAGATGGACCGATGGTCCAATGGCCCGCGTCTGTCGAAGGCCACCGGCGCGTTCAGCCTCACTAAACGATAATCGCAATATAGCCCCCCTGGTGACGCTGAGGGTCTGTCACAACTCAGAAACCTCGACGGCAACGTCCATGGACACAAACGCATCGGCGGCGCCAGTGAAGCCACCGGAGATCGGCACTGCGTGCGCAATATCACGGACCACTGCCACAGGGATGAGATTTACACCACCCATAGAGCGATTTGTCGGGTCGAAGGTAATCCATCCGGGGCCGGGGAGAAACACGTCTACCCAGGCATGGGTCGATCCGCTGTCCCTCGAGCCAAAAAGCATCTGATTGGGGTTGAAAAGGTATCCTGACACGATCCGCGCACCGAAACCCAGAAGCCGGGCGGCTTCAGCAAAAAGGACCGCGAAATCGCGACAACTGCCAGATCGAACAGCAAGAGTTTCCAGTGGTGATTGCGTCCCCTCGGCCTCCCGGCTTTGATAGGCAATCTCGTTCGACACACCGCCGCTGAGGTCTTTTAAGAGCGAGAGGGTATCAGTCGAGCCGGATCTAACGAACGCCCGTACCCACTGCTGAAACAGGTTGGAAGGATCGGGGTATTGGACTTCTCGCAGGCCACCAAGGTCCTTCCATTCGTGCTCACCATAGGAAAAGGGGTAAGTGATGGCGGACGCTGCGATATCGAAAACCGGCCAGGCTGCCGACGTTAGGTCGACCACCGCTTTGCTGTCGATTTTCAGGCAATCCGTTGGCTCCGCGAACCTAGCCGTCGCGACGGCATTCGCAAACACGTCGGTCGCCCAACTCATTTTTGCATCTGGCCATGAAACGACGTCATGGCTGACGAGCAGGAGTTCGCGCCCTTCTCGAGGGCGAAGGGTCAATCGGTGGGGCCCGAGCGCAATCGGATAACGATAACGGTAGGTCGTGCTATGTCGGATGCTGAGTTTCGTCATCGCCACTCTCTAAGTGCCGGGTCAGGGTATTCCGCCGTGGTTCTCGCCATGGTGGGATTCCTCTGAGCGCGCGCAAGCCGTCGTTTAAGACATTCATATGGTCAGGGCATCGATAAAAAGTACGTAAACCTCTTACTTTATTTGGTGAGGCAACGTCGTGAGTGGAAAGCTCAAGGCGGGGAGGCACCCCAGATGCGCCGCTCAAACGTTGGTGGACATATAAAAGCTCGGCGAGCGCGGCCGATACTTCCAGGGCACCGCCCAATTGGCAGCTCCAACCGATCGGCCAGTTCTTGATGGACAAGATGGACAGCATCTCGCTAGTTTAGCAGGCCATCCTGCGCGTTAAAAACCACGTCACGCGCACCGCTACCTGATATCGGAGACCGATGGCGCCGAATGCAGCGGCAATGAAACAGGGCTGGTTTCGTCACCGCTTTTTCGTTCGGAGGCAGGGGATCTCGAAAAAGGAGCGATACTTCGCCTTATCCAAGCGCGTCGTCGAGATTGAACTATGTCGGTGGAGTACATGGGAGGCATGAAATATCAATGAAGGGCAGTGCCCCTCCGTTGGCCAACATGCCGGAAAGCCTATAAAGTTTCTATTCAATATCCTTGCTCTTCGATTTCTCCGCGTTCTGCTGTTCGGCGAAAAGCGACCATGCCGCGATAAACAAGGCGGCAATCAGGGGGCCAATGACGAAACCATTGATGCCGAACAGGGAGATACCGCCGACCGTCGAGATCAACACCACATAGTCGGGCAGCCGCGTCCCCTGGCCCACCAGTGGCGGACGCAGCAGGTTGTCGATTAGCCCTATGACAAATACGCCGACGAGAACCAGGATCGCTGCTTTCAACCAGGCACCCATGAGGACTAGCCAGATGGCGACTGGAACCCATACGAGCGCTGCTCCAATTGCAGGCAGCATCGACAGGAACGTCATCGTGACGCCCCACAACAGGGCGGCCTCGACTCCCAGAGCCCAGAATGTCACGCCACCGATCGTGCCCTGAAGAATCGCAATGATGATATTTCCCTTGACGGTGGCCCGAACGACAGCGGAAAACTTGTCGCGAAACTGCCGGGTATAGTCGTCGTTTAGCGGGATTGCATCTCGGATCGCGCGGCCGAGGTCAGCGCCATCCCTGAAGAGGAAGAAAAGCAGATAAAGCATGATCCCGAAGCTGATGAAGAATTGCAGCGTGTTTTGGCCAAAACTCAGCAGGCTGCCGGCGACCGACCGGCTTGCCTGTACTGCGCCTGAGGAGATGTTAGCGCGAAGTTCCGCAAAGCCGCCAAGCTTCAATGAGTTCAGCCAGTTGTCGACGAAGCCGGGCAAGGCATTCTGAATCCGGACCAGATAGTCATTGAGGTCGATTTCGTTGCTGCTTATCCGTTGGTAAAGACTGGTGCCTTCCTGGATGAGAGAAGCGAGAATAACCAATGCCGGCACGATGACGAGACCAATGCACATCAGCACGGTCAGCAGGGCAGCGATGCTGCGGCGGCCCCCTAGCAAACGCGCCAGTCGCATGTGTACTGGAAAGAAGATGATCGCAAGTATCACCGCCCAGAAGACCGCCGCGTAATAGGGGATAAGCAGCCAGATGAACGCGATCGTCACCAGCGCTAACATGACATAAAAGCTCGTACGTTGGATAGACATGTCTGCCTTGTTGCTGGCCAGTCTCCACCGCCACCGGCGTAGGAATAATAGTTCGCAAATCGTGCATCCTAACCATAGCCGCGTCGCGGCATAAGGCCAACCCGGATATCGCTACCCGGGCTTGTGCTGTCTCCGCTCGGATCAGAATTTCGACCATTCCTCCTGCGGCTTGTTGAGCGCTGCATTACCGCGTCCGGCGGGTACCGGACGAGAGACAGGCGCTGACGCCCCAATGGGGGTAGGGGCCACTCATTGCGTGGACTCATTCATCCGTAGACGGCATTTTAAGTACTTGCTGATGTGATGGTTCCATGACCAAAACCCCGAAGTCAAAACCGCTCCTGCGGGATGCCGACAAACCGGTTCGATCCCGGCCGCGCAAAGCGCGAGATCCTGCGCAGCCGAACCTTCCCCTCGACCTATGCCAGATCGCATTGAACCGTGTCTTGCTCTGCTGAAAGCGAGACCGCCGAAGGGCGACGACTGGGTTTATGAAATCAAATGGGATGGCTATTGCCTGTCGGTGCATGTCGAGCCGACGGGTATTCGCATCCTGACGCGCGGCGGCCATGACTGCACTGATCGTTTCCCCGCAATCAAACAAGCGGCCTTGTGGCTTCCTGTTGGCACGGCGATCCTCGACGGCGAGGCGGTGGTCCTCGACAAGCAGGGCCGGTCGGATTTCGGCCTGCTGCAGCAATCGCTCGGCGGCCGGGGCGGCAAGAAGAGCTCAAACGACGCCATCTTCATGGCCTTCGATCTGCTCTATTTCGACGGCCACGATCTCAGAAATTCCGAACTCAGCATGCGCCGGCATCCACAGGGCAAACTATCTCCATCATAAATGGACATACTCATGGATACAGTTTGCGGTGCGGGTCGACGGTTCTATCCCTGTCAAGGCGCGGGAGCTCCAGCCTTCGAATAGCTGCCAGTTATCGACCAATGCAGAAGGAGCAATAACGGCATGGCCTCGCCCAGCGAACAAAGCCGCAACCAACCGACATAGTCACATGAATTCGACTAAAACGTCTTTCGTCAGCAATTTGGCAAGTTCTTCCGCATCCCAATTAGTCAAACGAACACATCCATGCGAACCTGTCTTGTCGATCCGGCTGGGTTCGGGTGTGCCGTGAATTCCGAAGGTTGGCTCGGACAGGTCGATCCACACAGTTCCAACCGGACCATTGGGCCCGGGAGGGAGTGTTAGAACGCTGTCATTGTTTCCCTGTTGAAAATTGACCTTGGGATTGTAAGTATACTCAGGGTTCAACACAACGGTCTTGACCGTATGCGTCCCTGATGGCGATGGGTTTGTTTCGCTTCCGATCGTCGCAGGATAAGCGACGAGCAACGAGTCGTCGGCTGCATACGCTCTGACCTGGCCCTGCGTTTTGTCAACTTCGAGCCTGACCGCCTTGCCGGTCTTGTTTACCCCAAGATCGGCAACGAATATCGTTTCGCCTTCTACGTATCGTGCATTCGGATTGAGCGCGTTCAGAAAATCCTCACCCATGTGAAACCGTTCGGCCAGCCCCTCGGTCACAGTCGCATAGCCGAGATATTTCATCTGTGCCATCTGCGCGTAGTCTTTGGGGATCGCACCAACAACCATCGAAATATCTTGGCCGGTAATCACGTAACTGCCAATGACCTGCTTTGGATCATCAATCGCATCAATTACCTGCGACCCGATTTTGCCATCAACATTGAGACCCTGCATGGCTTCGAATGCTGCAAGCGCGCTCCGCAGATTTCCACCATCCAGCCCGTCGATGACCCCTGGAGATGCTCCGGCACGGTCAAGCAGAACTTGAAGGCGTGCGACAGACGCGGATGGCGTGTTCGTGTCGAACGGTAGGGCAACTGCGGCCGGATCGACAGATATCAGCGCCGTGCTGGCCGTAAACGTCGGATCGATGTCCTTTGGCGTCGGTGTATAGATCGCGGGAATAACATCCAATGGTGCGGCATTGATCATTTCCGGCGTCAAAGAACTTGCTGCCACGGGGAATGCAGCACCTATCGAGCACCAGATCATTGCACCGTTGAAAATCAGTGAGCCGAACGGTGGCGACATGGGTGTATTCCTCTGGTGCAGGCGAAAACCGCCCCACGATTACATTCCCTGGAAATGGTTAATAGTTCGCTAATCAAGAAACAGAAAACCTGTTCTTCCTGGGAAAGCTACGGGACCGCCAAGCTCTACTTACAGTCGCCTCCGGCGTACTGCCTTGATCAGTACAAGCTGGATAAGGCGAACAACAGCCTGAACGGCTTGACCTGGATCAAGAAGGGCGGCGGCTATTACAGCATCTGCAGCACGCCGAAGATCGATATGGCATCGGAAGCAGTCCCTGACGAAGCCGTCCGACCGTCCTGGCCTGCCCAGCCGGCCGCCGCGACTGTCCGGCGTCGCGCATCTCGAAGCAGCCATTTCCGCCGATTCGAACCTCGACAGCGGTGCCATCGAGATCAGGATGCTCGGCCCTGTTGTCCTGCTCGAGGGCTACATAACAAGCGCCTTAGACCGAGAGAAGGCTATCTCGGTTGCTGCGATGATCGTGGGGCCTGAGAACGTCCACGACCGGATGCCGAGCCGCTTCCCCACGCAGTAGAGCGGCATTCCCGAAGGTTAGGACTAAGGTCCATGAAGCACACTTCGCAGAATGGTCGCTCGCTTCGAATAGACATCGACACGCGTTGGTGGCGGCCACTACTCGGATATAGGTTTAAGGGGCGGGTTGGTCGACTGCGGCCCGAATTCCTGAGGCGTTCGCCAAGGGCCGCGGTCGCGTTCGGGCGCCGTCTGCCCGTTCATTTCCTGTACGGCCAGGTCCCAATGTTCCTGATCTTTGCCGGAAGGGCACCCCTGGCGTTCCCATATGGCATAGGCACGAGCTCGAAGTTGTTCTTCATTGGACTGACGCATGGTGTATTCCTGTGTTGAAAGCATTCACATCGTCTTGCGGCGTTCTGTAAATCTCCATCGCCTCACGTCTCTTCGGCTCAGAAACAGCGCCGCTGCAGTAAGAGGCGGCCCTGAGCTTAACGATTTGCTTTTCGTGTCGTTGATCTGGCCTCTTCAATCGCGGCCAAATACGGCTCCTGTGAAACATCTGGCGGCACAGTAGTTGATTTACTCCAGATCAGCTCCGGCGAAGATCGATGCGGCTCGTGACCACTGCCTTGCCAGTCTTTGGATCGGTATCGACTGTCGTAAGACGCATCCCCGAGGCCCCGACTTTCTCGATCGTCATCTGTGCTTTCCGGTCGCCGTTAACTTCCTTCGCCCAGGTGATCCCGAGGTTGATAGTGTCGCCAGAGCGTTGTCCCCCGAGGCCAGCGGTGCCCGTGCCCGCGCCGACATAGGATCCAGAGTACCTGTTGCCGGTCGCCTTGAGATCCGCGGTGATCACGCGGGAGAAGATGGCGAGGCTGGTGCACTTTCCGTCCAGCGACAGAGATGCGGCAGTCGTATCCGACTTGAAGCGACAGGTCACATTAATGGTTGGCGCATTTACGCGCACCTTGACGGTGCCTTTTCCATTCCAGCTTCCAGCCAATGATTTGAGGAAGGGGGCCTCGTCGGCGTGAGCAATGCTGCCCGAAAAGAGGGCGAGCGACGAGATCGCAATCGACAGGGACTGCGCGATATACGGGTTCATGTTTTCGTCTTTCAGACCGCGCGTCGCCGTCTGGCGTGGCAGATCGATGAGGAAGCTATACTGGTGAACAACGGCGCTGCGGCTTTGTTCCATGCGCGAGCAATCGTTCTGCAGCAGGAGGGCGGGACCGACGCCCTGGCGGCTTCGCTGCGCTCGGTGAGACGGAACGCAATCGGCTCCCATGCCTTTTGTGTATTCACAGCAAGCCGCTACGTTTCGGCCGTTTTAGGTGAAGAGATGACAGAAACCGAAGAACTCACCAGAGAGATCGGATTACTTGCCGACAGGGCGGAAAGTAATCCAGAAACAGGGGTCGATATCAAGGCTCTCGCCGTCGGCCTCTGGGCAAGCTTCAACGAGTTCTCCATTGAGGAGATCGAAGATGCCCTTCGAGATGCTTGGCGAATGCGCGGACTCGCCTTTAACGATAACGCAGGCGACTGACTCGAAAAGGTCGCCGAGAACCAATTACAAACCGAGGTATCGGATATTTCGCGGCGGGGGGAATAGGGATGTTGCCTCGTCGGACAGGAAGAACGCCGGAGCCGAGCCGGATCGACAAAACTGGCTCGCACGGATGTGTTCGCCTAACCAACTGGGATGCGGAGGAGCTCGCCAGACTGCTGACGAAAGACGTGCCGGTTAAGTTTTTGTGACCGGCGGACTGGGATCATTTACAAGTGTCATGGGCAGCTAGTAGCTTGGAACTTGCGGACCACTTTCGGGGCGAAATGCCTCGCTGGCGAATGGCCTTCAGATCGTCGCGTTGAACCGCGAAATTCCGCAACGATGCGATCGACGATCTTCTTCAGGTCTGAAAGCCGGTTCTTTCATCTCATTCCCTCGGTTGTGAAAGGCAGATGTGTTGTCACGGCGCATGGCGTCGATAATTGCATCGAGATCATCGATGATGTCGGTCATCTTTGAGCCAGTCGCACCGTATCCCTTGACTTCAATCACGATGCGCGGCCGGTTTCTGTCGCAGGTACAGCGACATCGCATGTTGTCGTCTTATTATCTGCACCGGTGAAGGTGCAGTGTGTTTTTAGGTGCCTCCAAAAACTCGTTGACCATCGCCTCTGCGAAGTCCTCGAGGCTTTAGCGGGACGCGACCCTTGCTTTCGTTCCGATGTAGAGGCGCGACGTGCCGTCGGAGACGAGTCGATGGGTTCCGGTAAGGCGTCAACGGTTGGTGCCCAAGACCGCCTTCCATAGGAGGCGAATTTTCTCGAGGCGCGGCTTTATGCGCTCAGCAGTGGGCTTCGCCATACCGTTACGGTAATCTGCAAGTGCCTGCGCCTCCAGCCGGCTACGGGACGTCAGAGCCGCGCCGGAGGCGGGCAGTCTGGTGATGTGGTCCACGACCGTCCAACCGCCGTCATGCTCCTCAATTTCGTACCTGGTCATCAACGGTCTTTCGCTTTGCCACGTTCAGTTCAACGCATACCGGATCATCGTTAATGGCTCCGCACGTCTCAGCCGTTCGCCGCACAAGAGTTTTTGAGGACGATGAACGTCAAGTTAAATACATTTCCTGCCAAGGGAAGTGATTGCCGTCTCCAACGCATCACGCCCGACCCAGCAGAAGAAATGCACAACGCGGAAAACTAAGACCGCAGACCTGCGTCCCCGATCCCTGCTTCTGATCAGCACTTGGAATCTAGTAGATGGCAAGGAATGAACATTCGGCGGAGGCCGCGTTCGTCGGCGACAGCCGTAGAAGGGACATGAAGTTCAAAGCTCGGTCTTGCGGTTGAAGGCAATCCGACGACCGCCCGTTCAACGGTCGCCGGTTCAGCTATTTGGCTGCGTGCCAAACTCCCCCAACGCCATCGCCGTTGGCTTCACCGGCTTTCTTATCCTCGACATAGGTGTAGAGCGGCTTGCCCTCGTAGGCCCACATCTCTTTGCCATCCGCGGCTTTGACTAGAGACCATTCGCCTTCCGCCTTGGCCTTGGCTCCAGCGTGGAACGCTGGCCACTTCTTCAGGCAATCGCTATCGCAGTTGGATTTGCCTTTTGTATCTTTGTCAAATGTGTAAAGCACCATGCCTTTTTCAGTGGCCAGGACCTTGCCCATTTTCGTCTCGACCATCTTGGCCGGCTCGGCGGCATAAGCAGACCCGGTTAAAGCAGTTAACGCACCTATCGCGATTAATATCGTTCTCATGATTTTTCTCCCATTCGGCAGCGCCGGCGGAATGCCAGCAGTACCCGATCTAACTGACAAAAACGCCCAACTATGGAAGCAGTTCCGTCCACGGGGGGACGAGCCGGCTCGTCCTGCAGGATTGGCTGGCGTCTGCGACGCGGGCCTGATGCAGCGCCTCTGTATTTTGGTTGGCGAGAAGGATGGTTTCGTTCAAGCGGAATTGTCGCAAGCAGGAGGAGGCAATCGTCTGCAAGGCGTCGGTCACGCTCCCGCCGCCGCTGTCGAGCTCGATTAGACTCCGCCTTAACCACGATGAGCATGGCGTCGAGCAAACGGTAGCCGCGCTCACCTTGGATAGGACGCCGAACCTGAAGGGGAAGCTTGACAGCCTTTACGATCGTGATCGCGGACGACCACCCTCTTTTTCGAGAAGGGGTGAGCCGCAGTCTGTCCGAAATTGATGATTTCGTCGTTGTCGGCGAAGGGGCGAGCGCCGATGACGCGACCACGCTGGCGGCGTCGGACAGCCCCTGCCGCAGACCGTGGTCGTGACGCCCATTCCCGACGATCCCAAGTATGCATACGCGATCGTCAACGATCAGCGTGTGATCGTCGAGCCTTCCTCCCGGAAGGTCAATTCCGGCCTCCCTTGAGGACGCCGTCGGTGAAAAGACAAATGCAATAGGAATTGTTCAACTGTCGATGTCGAGTGCCCGGAAAAAGTTGCACCGAGCAGGATAGTGTCCGGCGCGTCCGGAGAGGATCTGACAGTAGAAATCCAACCTTGGCTCGCAAATATCGTCGGCGAATGTTCCATAAATCAACGTTATGCCGAGAATTTCGGTTTATCAGGCTTAGCTTACTGAGTTGAGGCGCCGCCGGTTCAGATCCTTTCAAGGCGAAAGATCGGAAAAATGCGAAAGCTCGGCAGAACTATTTAGGTGTTTAGTTGCGAGCATTGGCCGGCTTATGCAATGAAGCGCCTGCCTTTTTGGCCGCCGCCTGAAGACGCTTGTCCCTGGTCCATAACGCCGCTCGCCGATCAAGCAGTATCGAGGCGAGCAAGTGGGCATCTGTATAGCCGATGCCCATACTGAAAATGCCGTGACGATCAATCATTGTCATCACTTCGTCGTGCGTTGCAACGAACGCTTGGCGCTGGGCTGCCAGAAACGTTATCACGCGCCCGCGATCTCGAAGGCTGCCAAGCGCCAGTTCGCCAACTACAGCCGGATGGCAGAGTAGACGATCGTCCTCAATGATCGTCCGAAGTTCCGCATCAACATGGCGGAAATGATCGATCCATATAGAAGTGTCTGCCAGTATCACTTGGCAGCTGCGCTCCGGCGACGTGGAGCTGCCTCTGCATCGGGCATAGTTCCGCCGAGCGCGATGAGGCGTTTTCCGGACTCTACTCGGACAAGCGTCTCCAACGCCTGGCGGACTAGGTGTTTAGTCCCGGCATTTGATGGTGCATTATTTTCCTTAGAATGGAGGGAGGCACTATGGGCCAGGTTCTACACGGGAGCGCCACAACGACAGAGGCAATCCGTCGAGCAATACAAAATAGTGAAGAGAGCCTGAGAGCGCTTTCAAAGTGTTTAGTCCCGGCATTTGATGGATAGGATCGATGATGAATCGATCTGGCTCGGAAGTCCACCTTTTGCAGATGAACTCGTAGGGGGTGAGGCCCTTTAGTGTCTTGAGCCTGCGCCCAAAATTGTAGGCGTCGATGAAGTCGGCGAGATGCTTTTTCAGTTGTGCGTGATCGTCGTAGTGGAAGCGCTTGACAGTCGCTTCCTTGATCGTCCGGTTCATCCGCTCGACCTGCCCATTGGTCCATGGGTGCTTAACCTTTGTCAGGCGATGCTCGATCTCGTATTCCTCACAGACTCGGTCGAAGATGTGCTGGAAGGCATTTTGGTCACAGGCCCGGTTGGTGAACTGGATGCCATTATCGGTCAGGATAGTATGGATGGTGTAGGGCACCGCCGCGATCAGGTTGCGCAGGAACTGGGCGGCATTCATCTTGCCAGCTTTGGCATAGAGCTCAGCGAAGGCGAACTTGGACGTGCGATCAATCGCCACGAAGAGATAGAGCTTGCCCTCAGCCGTCTGCACCTCGGCAATATCGACGTGGAAGTAGCCGATCGGGTAGCTTTTGAACTTTTTCTTCGGTTCTTTGTCGCCTTTCACTTCCGGCAGGCGTGAAATGCCGTGGCGCTGCAGACACCTGTGCAGGGACGAACGTGTCAGATGCGGGATCGTCGGTTGAAGGGCATAGAGGCAGTCATCAAGAGGCAGCAATGTATGCCTGCGAAAGGCGACGATGACGGCTTCTTCTTCAAGGGAGAGGATTGTCGAATGCGGGTCCTTCGGGCCTGTCGGAAGATCGGCCAATGATGTCCGTCTCTTCCATTTGGCTATTGTCTTCTGATTGACCCCATACCGCTTTGAAAGCGCTCTCAGGCTCTCTTCACTATTTTGTATTGCTCGACGGATTGCCTCTGTCGTTGTGGCGCTCCCGTGTAGAACCTGGCCCATAGTGCCTCCCTCCATTCTAAGGAAAATAATGCACCATCAAATGCCGGGACTAAACACCTAGAGCAGCGGTTTCTTTTGTGCCGGTCAGGGACTTGGCCCTTTCCACGAGAGTGTCGTCTAGATTGATAGTCGATCGCATCGTTTCTTATCCTTGTCCTGGCGCTTTAAATAGCACCATTTGGTGATAAAATCTACGCCGATTTCCCACGTCGATACCTGACGACCGCCGAGTGAGAGCGGGAGCTGCGCGATCGCGTGGCGGCTCCCATAGCCGATCAGGTCACTAGCGCTCGCTTGCTTCGACCCATTCGACATCTTCTGAATCTTCTCGATCTGGACGTCGATGATCGTCTGCGCGGCAGGCGGGACAACATCCCATTTCCCCAACACGACCCCGGCCGAGCCACTCCGGCAGGCTGTTGCCATTGCTGATGGAAAGCCGGTCAGGATTGGGGGCGGTGCCAGTGTTGTGCGCGACTTCCTCTGAGGCAACGGCCAAGAGATGTCCGGATGTTCGACGCGATTGTGTAGGTGATCACCATTGGGGTCGCCTCGGGGAAAGCGGCGAACATGCGCTGCTGAAACGACGTGACATCGCCTTTTGGACTGTTGTGAACCGCCTTACCAGCCATAGCTGAAGGTGGCACCACTGCCGTTAACCCCATCCTGCACCACGTCGGTTTCAGCATTTCGCCCATACTGGAAAATGCCATAGGCATTGTTGTTGCCGTTCTGCCGCAAGGTCGCGGAATGACCATTCCCCCGCTGCCGGATGAAGCCGAGGTTGCCACGGCCAGCCTGAGCGATACCAGCCGCGTTACCCCGGCCCAGCTGCCGGATGTCGGCGTCTTTCCGGCCGCGGTAGAGCGAATAGACCCGCAGCCCGGTTGAGAAAAGACCCGCATCGTCGGCGTTGTCCGGTGCGAGGTTGAACGAGATTCGGCCGCCGGCATAGGCTGGCACAGACAAGGCTACTTGCGCCAGGCTCCCGGCAAGAAGGGTAACGGTAAGGATCTTAAACATGTTGCGGCTCATTCTGATCTCCATCTCCGGCTGCTTCAGCCGATGATCAAAGTTCGCATCTTGCAGCTGAACCCAGTCGAAATTGCCCATTCAGTTGTCGTTCAGGCGTTTCGACCTGAAAGCAAAAGGACGCCGGAAACCGGCGCCCCTTTACGAAAATTGCAGCGTGTGGAGGCCGATTAGTCGCCGTCGATCTGTTTCGTGCAGCTGAAACTCCTATCCCGTATAACGACGTCCAGTGTGGCTTTGTATTTGGCTCCTTTCGAGTCGAGCGAGACCGAACCAAGGATTGCCGTATGTCCCTCGACGGCATCAAAATCGCCACTCTGGTTGATCGTGGAGCTTCCGCCGTCTCCCACTTTTTCGACATGGAAGGTGTACGTCCCCCCGACATGCTTGTCGGCGTGGACCAGCGCATCCAATCTCACCATACCTGCTCCAGGCGTTGCTTTGATTTCGCAAAGCTGCGCGCCGTCAGATTGGTTGGCAGTTGTCATGGCGGCAACCGCGCCGACGGGAAGCAGGACCAGGGCGAGAAGCGCCATCGCGCGGTGCGGATGTTTCATGCTATTTGGCATGGTCGTTTCCCCCGATGGCCTGCTGTTGCGATCTTGACTCTTTTACGTCATCGTGCAGCCGCCTACGGGCAGGCCTGGACAAAAGCCGCGACATTGCCGTTGCCGCCCTGGCTGACATTGGCGCTGCAGCCATGGCCGACCTGGACGCCGGCCGCGATGTTGCCATTACCGTCCTGGGTAAGGATGGTCGTATGGCTGGAGCCGAATTGGCCAACGCCCGCTACGTTGCGGTTGCCGCGCTGATAGGTGGCGCCATAGTTGTCATTGCCCTCCTGACCGACAGCTGAAAGATTGTGGCGGCCATATTGACGCCCGAGAATCCGGTTGTAGCCACCGTTCTGGTAGGTTCTGATCCGGTTTCCGTATCCTTCCTGTGCCCCACCGGCAGAGTTCGACCAGCCATATTGTTCGATACGCACGTCATTGGCCATGGCGGGGGCTGCGGCGGTGATGCCGACGAGAGCGACGAGTGCGGTTGCAATGATTGACGTGCGGATCATGACTATGTCTCCTCAGGCGGATAAGACCGCGGTTGAACGACTTTCTTCTAGTCGCTCCCTTTGAAACGAAAGCTGAAGGCATCATTCAGTCGGGGTTCATTCGCGGAGATCGGCGCAACCGGGCGGGCTGTACGTGCCTGGCCAGGAAGTTTTGACGATATGTGTTCCGAGTCGTCCGTCACCGAAATAACGCAGACGACCTATACGATCCCGGCTCTCTCACGGCGCGGCGACTTGCCAGACGCCCCAGCCCAGGGACGTTGATGCCTGCGGCTTACGAAGGGACAGACTTGTCTTCAGTTTCGCTTCAGCTTCGCCTAATCCAGCGCTCATAAACGATTGCTAAGTAGCGATGCAAAGCTCGCCAGCCGTCTCTGGCGAAAGCTTATACACCTGGCCCCGACTTTGCGGGGCTCACAGTGAACTGCATCACATGTTGATTGGGAGAAACCTGAATGCCTTGCCTTCTTTGGACAACAGGATTGTCGCCTAAAAGGACGATCTGGACATTCTTTGTCGTTGTGCTGGTTCTGGCCGGTATCGCTTCCGTAAATCCAGTCGAAGCGCAAGGTTCCCCTGAAAAGAGAATAGCACTCGTCGTGGGTAACGCCGGCTATAAGGCAGGCGCCTTGCCGACGCCCGCCAACGATGCCGGGCTGATTGCGCAAACGCTGCAGGCCGCCGGCTTCGACGTGATCGGCGCGCGCGACCTCGACCAGAACGGATTGCGGGATGCGATGCGGGACTTTCTGACGAAAGCGAATGCATCGGGACCCAATACCGTCGTTTTCGTCTATCTGGCGGGTTATGGCGTGCAGTATCAGGGCGATAACTATTTCTTGCCGGTCGACGCCCAGATCGCCAACGCTACGGATGTGCCGGTCGAAGCTCTGCGGATAACCGATTTCTCGAGATCGCTGGCCGGCATCAACAACCGCGGCAGCATCGTCGTGCTCGATGCAGCAAGAGCCAATCCATTCGTGCAGTCCACTCAGCCGCTGGCCGGTGGTCTGGCGCTCGTCGACCCGGACGCCAATCAGCTGATCGCCTTCAATGCCGCGCCGGGCACGGTCGCCCCGCAGGAGGCTGGTCCTTACGGTTCCTATGCGCATGCCCTGGCGGAAATGATCCGCATCGGCGGGCTTCCGCTCGATGATGTGTTCGCCCGGACACGGTTGCGGGTCAGCGATCTGACCAAGGGTGCGCAGATTTCCTGGAATGCCTCCAACTTCAAGAACGCCTTCACGTTTTTCGATCGTGTTCCCAATCCGCCGCCGGACCAGGTGTCCAGCTATGACAATGACGCTAACCGGACGAAGCCGATCAGCGACTTCGACGAACGCGATGCCTATTTCGCCGCGCTCGATCGCGACACGATGCGTGGGTACGAGGATTTCCTTGCAGCCTATCCGAACGACGCCATGGCAAGGCGGGTGCGTGCGATCATTGCAGCACGCCGCGAAGCGATCACCTGGCGCGAAACGTCGAATGCGGATACGCCAGAGGCCTATTGGTCCTACCTGAGACGTTATCCGCGTGGTCCCCACGTCTGGGATGCCCGCCGTCGTCTGGAGCATTTCGAGGCAGCACTCGAGCCGCCCCCGTCATTTTCGGTGATCGAGTATGACGTGCCGCCGCCACCACCACCGGAAATCGTCTATGTCGACCGGCCTGTCCTGTATTTCGATGATGCCGACTTCGGTTATGCGCCGCCGCCGCCGGTCGTCTTCCTTTCACCACCACCGCCGGATTTCGTGACGCTTGCGCCGCCCAGACCACCGGTCGATCTCTACGTGCTGCCTGCTCCGGTCTTCGTTCCGGTCCCCGAATGGGTGGAACCCCCGCGCAATGTCGCGCCGCCCGAAAACAACATCATTTTCAATAACATTCACAACACAGTCGTCAACAACACGGTTGTCAACGAGAGCGAGGCCGCACCGGCTGCGCCCGGATTGACGACAGGAGAAAAGCTCGCCGGCGCGGCCGTCGTCGCCGGGGCAGGTGCAGCCGCGCTCCACGTTGCCTTGCCGCCCTCGGTGCAGAAAAAGGCGGCGGTCTTGCAAAAGCAGGCCCCGGTCGCAGCCGAGAAGCCGGCGCCGGCATCCATCCCGTCGGTCCAGCCCCAAACTCAGCCGCAGGCACCGACCGGAAATCCTGCCACCCACGCACTTCCCGGCGCCAACGGCCAGCCGCTGCCGCCCGCCGACAAGCTGGCGAACAAGCCGGAAGCGGCTGCCGCAGAAAAAACGCAGCCGCTCAAAGCAGAGCCCAATACGGCTCATGATCCGAGGACGATCGCCCAATCACCGCTTCAGAGCGAAAATCCGGACGCGCATATGCTCCCAGGTTCAAAGGGCCAGCCGCGGTCGCCCGAGGCCAACGCACCTGCCGTCAACGGTCAAAGCCAGATCGCCAAGACCCCTGCACCGACCACAGCTCCGAATGCGAAGCCGAGGGGAGGTGGCGCAGGCCCGAAACCCGATGTTTACGGCCTGCCGACGAAGCCCACGGCACCGGCAATTATGGACAATACGCCAGCAAAATCCAGCGTTGCAAACAACAGCGAGCCGCAGCTCGGCAATCCGCGCCATGTTGTGCCGCCGCCATCGCGAGAGGTCGCCCCGCCGCCAGCCTTGCCCAGGGAGCCGCATGTTGCAGCGCCGGCGCAGGTACCTGCTCCAAAACCAGAGGTCGAACCCAAACTGCAGGTCGAACCCAAGATACAGGCTGAATCGAAACCCCAGGCTGAGCCCAAGCCTCAGGCTGAACCCAAGCCCCGGCCTCAGCCCAAGCCGGCGACCGTCGAGCAGCAGGCGAAGAGACCGCCGGCCGCAGAAAAGAAGAAGTGCGGCGCTCCGGATCTTCCTGCATGTCCCTAAGGCAGTCGGCAGAAGAGAAAATTGCTAAAAACTTCAGTGCCGCCTCCGAAATTGGGATCGTTCGCTGACGTTCGAGGCGCGGAGCAGGGGTATATGGTCTCATCGGGCATGGCGCTATTCCGGTCGGCGGCACTATCGTTGCCGTTGATCGTCCTAGGGTCCCATTTCGGCCTTGAGTTAGGATGAGAATTCTCGATAACCAGCGGATCATAACGCTCGGCGGATCTGTCGAATACGGTCGCCCCGGCCTCATCTCATGTCGTCGACGATTTGAGATTGAAACCGAGGGCCTTTCGTTGAACCCGAGCGAATGAAGCCGGATTTCGGCCTCAATCGCGACGGATGAAACGGGATCGGAGATTGAAACGCAAGGAGATGGTGTTGCGCATACTTTTGGTCGAAGACGACCACATTCTCGGCTCCTCGCTGAAAAAGGCATTCGAGAAACATGCCTATGGCGTCGACTGGTTCCGCGATGCCGAAACGGCGCTCGATGCGCTGCGCGACAGCGAATACGGATCGTTGATCCTCGACGTCAACCTTCCAAAGGCCAGCGGCTTTGATGTGGTGCGGTCGCTAAGGCGAAGTGGCAATGACGTTCCAATCCTGATGCTGACGGCGCTCGACAGTGTGCGGGATAGGGTCACCGGTCTCGATGAAGGCGCCGACGATTATCTGAGTAAGCCGTTCGACCTCGACGAGCTGCTCGCCCGGCTCCGCGCCTTGCTGCGTCGGCGCCAGGGGCGCAACGAGACGATCATCCGCTGTGCCAATGTCGAGATCGACCCCGCGGCGATGGTGGCCCGCCATAATGGCGTTCAGCTGCACATGGCGGCCAAGGAGTTTCACCTCCTGCGCCTCTTGATGGAGCGGAGCGGGCGTTATGTCACCAAGAGCGATATCGAATATGCGCTCTACGACACGGATGTTTCCGTGGAGAGCAATACGATCGAGGTGACTGTCTATAGTCTACGTAAGAAGCTCGGCACCGATTTCATTCGATCCATCCGCGGCGTCGGCTATATGGTCGAGCGGCAGCAGTGACACTTAGCCAACGCCTCTTTCTGCGCATCCTGCCGACCCTGATCATCACGATCGCCGTCATCGGCTTTTTCGCCTATCGCAGCGCGACGCGCGAGATCGACAATATCTACGACGCTCAACTGATCAACGATGCCAACGTGCTGTGGTCGTTGATGAAGCATCCGCTGACACGGCCGCTGCCAAGGCCGACGGTGCAGGTTCCAGACCTCGACTTCAACATGGACAACCAGCTTGCCCTGAACGAGGATGCGGATGATTACGCCGACGCTCATTCGTTTCGCGCTTGGAAGGGCGGGGCGCTGGCCTTTGCCAGCAGCAATGCATTTCCCGCCGAGATCAAGCAGTTCACAGCCGGCTTCTCCGATGTGACCTATCAGGCGGAGCTCTGGCGGATCTATTCCCTGCCGATCCCCAACAGCGACATCACCATCGAGGTTGCCGAGAAGATCGTTCTTCGCGAAGGTCTCGTCGAGAACATTCTTCTCAATCTTGCCTTTCCGCTCCTGATCCTCGTGCCCGTCATCGCCATTATCATCTGGCTCGCGATCAACAACGGGCTCATCAACATCCGCGAACTCGTATCGCAAATCCGGGCGCGAACGCCGGATGACCTGTCGATGATCGCCACGCGGGGCCTGCCGCGGGATCTGGCACCGCTTGTCCATTCGCTGAACAACCTGCTGCGGAAGCTCGGGCGCTCCTTGACGATGGAGCGTCGCTTTTCCGATCTTGCCGCCCATCAGCTGCGCACGCCGCAGGCGGGCATCAAGCTGCTCCTGCAGCTCTTCGATCGCGCCGATTCCGATGACGAACGTCGGGCCCTGCTGAAGGACCTTGTCGTCAGCAATGATCGCGCCATGCATCTGATCGAGCAGCTGCTGCGGCTGGCGCGGGTGAGCCACCAGCCGCTACAGCTCGAACCGCTGCCGCTGCGGGAAATTGCGGCTGCGGCGGTCGCGGATTTTGGCGCCTTGCTGAACAACCGAAACTTCGATGTCGGGCTTGTGGGCGCGCAGGACGCAAATGTCCTGACCGACCACGCCCTGCTGCGCGTAATGATCGACAATCTCCTAGATAATGCGATCAAATATTCGCCCGACCGTGGAAAGATCGAGGTGCGCATCGAGCCGGGCGCGCGCGGGTGGCGGCTCTCCATCATGGATAACGGCCCCGGTATCCCGCCCGAACAGCGCGACACCGCATTCCAGCGGTTCAACCGTCTCGACGCCCACGCAGGCGAAGGAGCGGGACTAGGATTGCCGATCGTCGTCGATATCGGCAACCGGCTCGAGATCGGGATCACCCTCGGCACGCCCGCCTGGGGACGTGGCCTGAGGGTCGATCTGGATATTCCAGCCGCCTGAATCGCGAATTCAGTTTCGCTTCATCTTGGCCTCATCCTGCCTTCAGTTCGCGGCGCTAAACGCTTTGTCACATTCTTGACGGAGCATGCGATGCAGGTATTTTGCGATTTCGACGGGACCATATCGAAAGAGGACGTGACCGATCTCGTCCTGGAGCGTTTCGCGCTTCCCGAATGGCACGAGATCGAAGATCAATGGATCGACGGCAAGATCACCTCGGCCCAGTGCATGCGGCGCCAGGTCCGGTTGATTGAGGCGACACGCGAAGAACTGGACGCGTTCCTCGACACGATCGAAATCGACAGCGCCTTCGTGGCCTTCAAGGAGTTCTGCGAGAGAACGGGGCTCAGCCTCATCATCGTCAGCGACGGCGTCGACCATTTCATCAGCCGCGTCCTTGCGCGGCATGGCCTGTCCGATATCCAGATCATCGCAAACCGGCTGGTCGGCGGCTCTGATGCCGGTAAAGCAGCCTTCGATCTCGATTTTCCGTTTATGAGCGCTGCCTGCGCTGGCGGCTCCGGCGTCTGCAAATGTGACCTGGTGAAGCCATCAGGCGACCAGATCTATGTCGGCGACGGCCGCAGCGACTTTTGCGTCTCGCATGAGCCGATGCTGGTCTTTGCCAAGGCGAAACTTGCCGACTACTGCCACGCGCAGCGCATCCCCTTCATCCCCTATGACAGCTTCGCCGATATTCAGGCGTCTGTCGCAGGCATCCTTTCCAGCCCGTCACGGCAGCCCTTTGCGCTGCCCGTGGCAAAATCTGCGTGAGAAGAGGACTTCATGCGTTCCAATCTGAAACTTGCCGATACCACGGATCTCGTCATCTCCGAGGATGAGTTGCGCCTGCTCGAAGAGGCCTACTGCTCCCACGGCGACACCGTCCATTATTCGCAAAGGCCGAAATTCTTCGAATCGTGCGATGGGTCCTTCGTCTATGATGCAACGGAGACGCCCTTCCTCGATCTGCAGATGTGGTATTCCGCCGTCAATTTCGGCTACCGCAACGAGCGCCTGAACAATGTCGCCCACCGCCAACTCGATCGGCTGCCGCAGGTCGCGTCGCAATATCTGCATCGCGAAAAGGTGGAGCTCGCGGCGATGATCGCCAAGGATGCCGAACAGAAATTCGGCACCAAGGGCCGGGTGCATTTCAACGTCGGCGGTTCGCAGGCGGTCGAGGATTCGCTGAAGATCGTGCGTAATTACAGCGAAGGCAAAAGCCTGATGTTCGCCTTCGAAGGCGGCTATCACGGGCGCACACTGGGGGCGACCTCGATCACCTCGAGCTATCGTTATCGCCGGCGCTACGGCCATTTCGGCGAGCGCGCGCAGTTCATTGAGTTTCCCTACCACTTCCGGGGCCCCAAGGGCATGTCGAAGGAGGAATATGGTCACTATTGCGTGCAGAAATTCGCCCGGCTTTTCGAAAGCGAATATAACGGCGTCTGGGACCCGAAGGCCGGAAAGTCTGAATATGCGGCCTTCTATGTCGAACCCATCCAGGGAACCGGCGGCTATGTCATCCCGCCAATGAACTTCTTTACGGAGTTGAAGAAGGTTCTCGACGATCACGGCATCCTGCTTGTGGTCGACGAAATCCAGATGGGCGTCTACCGGACGGGCAAGCTGTGGTCGATCGAACACTTCGGCGTATCGCCCGACGTGCTGGTCTTCGGCAAGGCAATCACCAACGGCCTCAATCCGCTTTCCGGTATCTGGGCCAAGGAAGAGATGATCAATCCGACGATCTTTCCGCCTGGCTCCACCCATTCGACTTTTGCCAGCAACCCGATGGGGACGTCGGTCGCGGTCGAGACGCTGAAGATGGTCTCGGAAAACGACTTCGGCGCCAGCGTCATGGTGAAGGGCGCGCACTTCCTGGAAGGCCTCAAGGACCTGCAGTCGCAGCACGCAGTCATCGGCGATGTCGATGGCCTCGGCCTGGCGCTGCGCATGGAGATCTGCAAGCCGGATGGATTTACGCCCGACAAGGCCACGCTCGACTGGATGTCCGATGAAGGCATGAAGGGCGATCTGGTCGTCGACGGCAAGAAATACGGCCTGGTGCTCGATGTCGGCGGTTACCACAAGAACGTCATCACGCTCGCCCCGAACCTGATGATCAGCCACGAGGAGATCGAGCTTGCGATTTCGCTTCTCGGTCAGCTGCTAGCCCGCGCGGAACGGAGATAGTCCTTGCAACTCCTTCTTCTTCATCTCGATGATGCGCTGGAGTTGCAACCCGACTTCGTGCGCTCCTGCATGATGGCAGGGGCGCACGAAGTCAGCGACAAGGAAAGCGGCGGCGCTATCCGGCTCTGGGGCCGGCAGCAGGCGCTGGACGGGGTATGGCGCAACCTGGCAAAGGCTGCACCCCTCGCGCGCGAGGGGTCACGGCTCTGCTTCATGGGCTCCGGTGACTTCCATCATGTGACCGCGCTGCTCTTATCGCTCGCTTTGGAGCGTTGTCGCCAGCCGGTGACCGTCGTTCACATCGACAACCATCCCGACTGGGTGCATTTCGACAACGGCATGCATTGTGGCTCCTGGGTCAACAAGGCGCTGGAGCAGCCGCTCGTCAAGAAGGTGATAACGCTCGGCGTCTGCAGCCACGACCTCAAGTCGCCGGAGCGCAAGGGCGCCAATCTCGTGCCTTTGTCCGACGGCCGACTGGAGCTCTATCCCTATATGCACCCGCCGAGCAAAGTGAAGTCGAGCTATGGGTCAGGCCCAAGCTTCAGCCAGGTCGACGGTGCCCTGCATTGGCAATCGATATCGGAACTCGGTGAGGCTAACTTCGTCGACAAGCTGCTCGGACGCATCCAGACCGAGGCGGTCTATGTCACCATCGACAAAGACGCTCTGTCCGACGCCGATGCCGTCACCAATTGGGACCAAGGCTGCATGCAGCTTCCGTATGTCCTCTGGCTCTTAAGTGAAATCGGCGAACACCATCGCGTCATCGGCGCTGACGTGACCGGAGATTATTCCACGCCGCAATATGGTGGCGATTTCTATACCCGCACGATGAAAAAGGCCGAAGTGCTGATCGACCAACCTTTCAGGCGACGCGATATGATGGCGACCCGCAATATCAACAGTGCGGCAAATCATGCGCTGCTCGAAGTGCTTTCGGAGCTGATGCCATGACGACGGGGCGGACCGGATGGACGCTCGCGGCCATCCTCTTCTGCATTCTTGCGGAGACCGGGCGTGAACTGTGCTTCAAGCACGGCGCGACGAGCGTGCTCGCTGAGACCCTGCAGAAGCCGGTGATCTGGCTCGGCATCACTTTCTGGGGCTTCGAGCTGGTGATGTGGACGCGCGTGCTGGAAGAGGTGGCGCTGTCGGTGGCATTTCCGCTGATGGCGCTGAGTTATGCGGCGATCGCTTTTGCGGGCGCGGCCATCTTCAAGGAAACCATCAATCTTCGCCACGCGCTCGGCATCGTCCTGGTGACGCTCGGCGTGGTCTGTGTCGGAGCGACGGGACTATGAAAATCTTCGCACATACGAAATGGGATACCGTGCCGGTGCTTGCCGCCATCGCGCATCTGGCTTTCAACATCTACCTGATCGCAGGCTTCGAGAGCCGTCCGCTTTGGCAGTCGGCGGTCCTCGGCGCGGTCTATGCCGTGTCGATCTCGTGGAACATCAACAGCATCTCCCACAATTTCATCCATACGCCATACTTTAAACCGAAGTGGATGAACTACGCCTTCAGTCTGCTGGAATCGGTGACCATCGGCTTTTCGCAGGTCTACTATCACTGGGTCCATATGCGCCATCATTCCGGCAACAGCGACCGCCCCAATGAAAACGGCGAGACGGTGGACCTCCTGTCCATCTACAAACACGGAAAAAATGGCGAGCCAGAAAACGTCTTCTCCTACACGTTCTTCAGCTTCTTCCGTGACGATATTGGCGACATCCACCAGGCCATCGCCAGCAAGCGGCCGTTCGAGGCGAAATGGGGGCGCTTCGAGCTAATCGCCTTCGTCGTCTTCGTGTTGCTTGCCCTTTTCTACGACTGGAAGGCTGCCTTCTTCTTCCTCCCTTTCTATTATCTCGGCAACTGCCTCTCCTCCCTCAATGGCTATTACGAGCACCTGAACGGCGACCCCGACGAGCCGATCGCCTGGGGCGTCAGCAGCCATAACCGCTTCTACAACTGGCTTTGGTTCGGCAACGGCTACCACGCCGAACATCACTACCGCCCGAAGACGCATTGGACGAAGCTCAAGAATTTCCACGAGCAGTTCAAGCAGGAGCAGGAAGCGGCCGGCACACATGTCATCAGTACATGCCATGCCCTGGGCTTCATGGCGAAGGAGAACCGGCAGCAGGGAGAGTTTCCGCATGCCAGCTGACGGGCTTTCCTTCTTTCTCGAAGGCACGAACGGCAAGGCCGTCGTCCTCGTTCACGGCCTGACGGGCGCGCCGGCCGAGATGCGGCTGGTGGCCAGGCAATTCCACCGCCGCGGCTTCAGCGTCTACGCGCCGCTTCTCGCCGGCCATGGCGAAAACGAAGCGGTGCTGCGGCGCTCGCGTTGGGAGGACTGGCTTGACAGCGTCGAGGCGGCAGGCGACTGGCTTTCCGAACGCAGCGATATGGTCTTTGCCGCCGGAATTTGCGTAGGCGGCAAGCTGGCGATGATGGCGGCCGACCGGAATCCGTTGTCGATCCGCGCCGTCGCCGTCTATTCGCCCTGCTTCCACTACGATGGGTGGAACGTGCCGCGCTATTATTCGCTGTTCTCACCGCATATCCGCTGGATATCGCTTATTCCTTTCATTGACCGCCTGAGTTTTCGGGAAACACCCTCGCTGGGCATCAAGGACGAGCGCATGCGCCGAATGGTGGCCGGCATGATCGGCGAGGGTATGCTCGAAACCTTCCCGGGACGCGGCCTGATCGAGATGCATGAACTTGGCCGGGCGCTGAAAGCGCGTCTTCCCGAGATGCGCACACCGACCTTGATCCTGCATTCGCGCGAAGACGATCTGAGCGGCCCGGGGCACGCCCAATATATCGCATCGCATATCGGCGGACGCCGCGAGCTTCGCTGGCTCGATGACAGCTATCACATGATCCATGTCGACCGGCAGCACAGGCATGTTGCGGACGTGACGGCAGAATTCTTCGAGGCGGAATATGCAGCAGCAAGCACTTAGGGTGCAGACCCCTCAGGCGGTCGCCTCAAGCGACATCATATCCGGAGCCGCCATCGTCCGGAGCATTCGCATGCTTGGCCGCGAAGCCTGGAATGCCTGCTTCCCCGACGAGATCGAGACCTATGACTATCTGCTTGTGGTCGAGGAGGCCGGCATCGAGGGGTTCGACTGGCGCTACGTGGTCGTGCGCGAATGTGGCGAGATCGTTGCTGCCATGCCGGCATTCCTCTGCCGCTACGCCCTGGAGACGACGCTGGAAGCCGGCCGCATCAGACGGGCGGTCGAAAAGATCCGCAGCACCTTCAATGGCTTCTTGACGCTTCGTCTTGCCTGTCTCGGTTCCCCCTGCACCGAGACGGGTGCCATCGGCTTTCATCCGAAAATTGCGCAAGCCCGGCGGCCGGCACTCCTTGCCCAGCTTCTCGAAGCTTTCGAGGCGCATGCGCAGGCCGAAAGGTGCTCGCTGATGGCGCTGAAGGATCTACCGCAGCCCATCCCGTCGCGAACCGAGCCGGTTCTGTCCTCCAGCGGCTATGCCGAGATCGGCGGCATGCCGACAGCATGGCTGGATATCGATTTCAACACGATTGACGAATATTTCGCAAGTCTTTCACCGGGAACACGCAAGGACATGCGCCGCAAGCTGCGCGGCCGTGAGAAGGTCCGGGTGGAATACCGAGCCGAATTCGGCGATCTCCTGCCGCGTGTTATGCAACTCTATCTGGAGACGCGGCAGCGGAGCGAATGGCAGTTCGAAGAGCTGACACCAGCCTATTTCGACGGCATCCTGAAAAGCATGCCGGGACATTCCTTTTGCACGATGTATTTCGTCGATGACGAATTGCTGGCCGCCAACCTCTTGGTCCATGACGAGAACAGGCTGATCGACAAATTCTTCTGTATGGATGCGGAGGAGGGGAGGCGTTACAATCTCTATTATCTCAGCTGGTTCAACAATCTCGAATACTGCCTGCGCTACGGTATCGGCCGCTATCAGAGCGGTCAGGCCTATTATCGCAACAAGGTTCGGCTCGGCAGCCATCTGACGGCAAATGCGATCTATTTCCGCCATCGCAATCCCGTGCTGCAATTCATCCTTAAGAAGATATCGCCGCTGCTAACCGCCGACGATGGCGGCGAGGTGGAGGCGTGAGCGTGATGCGGCCGATCTGGCTTGCCGTACCGCTTCTGAACACCGTGCAGCAGATATTGCTGAAGCGCAGCGCCGAGGAATCGGGCAATTCCGGCGGGAACTGGCTCGTGCAGATCCTCTCCTCGCACTGGTTCCTGGCAGCGATTGTGGCGGAGATCGCCTGCTTTGCGATCTGGATGAGGGTGCTTTCAGAGCTCGATATCAGCAAGGCGTTCCCGCTTACGGCGATCAGCTATGTCTTTATCATGGCCATCGCCTGGTACGCATTTGGCGAGCCATTGCCGCTGCTTCAGCTTGCCGGGAGCGGCCTCATCCTGATCGGCATCTGGTGCATCGCAACGGCCTCGCAGCGGAACGACTGACGGGCTGCTGCGCGGGGTATCAGAAATTGACGCTGAAGGCCTTGCTGAGGGAAATGCCAATCACATTCTGGTTCTTGGCTCCGAGCTTCGAGGTGATCGGACTATCGGCTGCATCGCCTGTCGGTCGGTCGAAGCGGTCGTAAAGCTGCAGCGTCCAGGTCGGCGTCACATCATAGGCGGCAGAGGCCGTGAAGCCGATCGATTTCAAACCACTTTTTGCGTCGAAGGTGGGCAGGGCACCGTTCTGCGATGCTTCCGTCGAAGAGATGCCGAAATATTTCCGCATATAGGCGCCGTTGCCGAAAGAGGCGCGCGGACCGGCCGAGAAGAGCCATTTCTCGCCGAGCGGCTTAAACCAATCGGCGCCGACATCGACGACCAGACCGCTGCCGTCCGATACCGCCTGGCGGATTTCCGAGCGGAACCGCAGCCGGTTCGGGATCGCCCAGTATTGCGCGAAGACGCCGGCATCGACGCCCCAATGCACCGAATGAATGCCTTTTAGCCCGTCGTCATCGGAGTGCGAACGGCTGTCGCGGAACCCGAGCACCGGACCAGCCTCGAAGCCGCCGACGTCGATAAGGCCATAATCGATATTGTCGTCCGGCGCGCTGTTCTCATCCGGCTCGTCGAAACGCCTGATATCGAAGGAGGGCATAGCGCTGAAACCGTGATGCTTCGAACCCGGAAACTTCGGGCCGTATTCGATGCCTGCACCGAGCGTCATGATCCAAGTGCCGGTTTCCCCCAAATTTGAGGTTGTCCCGACATCGGTGGCCTCGGCTAACGACGCCATGAAAAACAGCCCCGGGATAAAAACAAAAAGCGTTTTTCCTGCGGCCAGAGTTCTCAAGCGTCCGATCCTCAAAGTGATCCTGTGCTCCAACATTGGACGGAGCCGCCACAGCATGTCCGGTCCCGGTTAGTCAGTCAATGTCTCGTCCGGCATCCTTGGTGGCGTTCAGGTGGCAACGCGGCCTGACACTTGATGAATTGTCTCTAAAGTCCGGCTGAGCAAAAGGCATGTTCGTCGAGATTGTGAGGAACCGCCAACCCAGCATCGCGACGCTCCGCAGGGCCGCTATTGCATTGGGCGTTTCAGTGGCGGATTTTATCGGAGTGGCCGCCAATGGTTCCGGTACGCATTGTCCCTCCGGGAGACGCCTCCATCCTTTGGCTCGGCCCAAAGAGTGGTAGTGCTACGCTGCTGGTTGGAACGCATGGACCGGACGAAATCCCGCTTTGGCAGTGGACGCTGTTTCCCGGAAAAATTTTTGAATCGCCCGGCATTCGCCGGGAGCGCTCGAACTCCTGGACGTGGAAGTCGGCGAATTGACCCTGAAATTGGCCGATAGCGAGCACCTCGTTCACGCGGGTTCATCGGTCTTGGCACGTAGAAGAGAAGCATGCCTACATGAACTGCGGGAAAGAGGAACTTCGGTTCGTCATGGCCGTGGCGGAACTGCAGCGGCCACGCGTGAGAACGGGTTTGTAGCGTGCGGATCGAAGCAACTGCCAGTCATGGACAGCCATGGTACAAGGTGCCGAAGTTCAGCTGCTTTAGAGACACCCATCTAGGAGTCCGGGCGCTTGCCCGGACTTTTTCTCACGCCGCGGGTCACAAGTCGGCATTTCGTGAATTTGCGATTACTCTGTGGAGGCTCGAACATGTGGCCGGTTCGGACCACCAAACTGTTATCGCGCTGTGCGCAGTCCTTCAATCGGGCAGATACGCCCGACAACCATTGAAAGGTGTCGTCGCGCGCGCGCTTCGGGATACCCTATCGTCAAGTCTATCTCTATTGAGGGCTCGTGCTACAAGGTGAAGGCATTGACGGCCCGCGGTGATCCAGCTGACTTGTACTTCAATCCCGCTACAGGTGAAGTGGCCGCAGCGTGGATATCCGTAGAGTAAAGGAAGTTTAGGTGACAGCGATCACCCTTAACGATAGGCGTTTCCCGCCCCGCAATCGCAAAACGGCGTCCAGACAAGAAGTTGCGATATGGACATCTGAGGGACGCTCGGTATGCGGATGTTGCTGATAGAAGACGATCTGATGATCGGCAAAAGTCTGGTTCAGGCGCTGAGCGATGCCGGCATGAGCGTCGACTGGGTGAGGGACGGCGAAAGCGGAGAAGAGGCGATCGCCGTCGGCGGTCACGCCATGATCCTGCTTGACCTTGGCCTGCCGAAACTCGATGGCACCAAAGTGCTTGAACGCGCGCGCAATGCTGGGCAAAAGACGCCCATCATCATTATTACAGCCCGAGATAGCCTCGATAGCCGGATCGCCGGCCTTGACATCGGCGCGGATGACTATGTTGTAAAGCCCTTTGAAATCGGCGAATTGCTTGCACGTATCCGCGCCGTGCAGCGACGGCATGCAGGCCAGGCGCAGTCGTCCATTCGTGCCGGTGAGATCACGATCGACCTTGCCAGCCACACTGTCGTTTACCGTGGGATCACGGAAGCGCTTCCGGCGCGCGAGTTCGCGCTGCTTCAGGCTTTGACGGAACGTCCGGGCACGATCCTGTCTAAGGCGCAACTCGAAGAGCGTTTGTATGGTTGGGGGCAAGAGGTTGAGAGCAACGCCATTGACGTGCTGATCCACTATGTCCGCAAGAAGTTTGACAAGGATATCATCCGCAACGTTCGCGGCGCCGGCTGGATGGTGCGGAAAGAAATCTGATGTCGCTCAGCCGTTCCCTCGTTCTCGCCTTCTCGTTGCTTTTGACCCTGATCGGCTTTCTGGCGGCCGGTTTCGCGTACTGGTCGGCACAGGGCGAAACCTGGGACCTGCTTGATCTGCAACAACACCAGATCGCCCGGTTTGTCGGTGACGGCAGTTCGCTCAAGGTCAGCACCACGGCATTGCCGGCGCATGAAGCGGACGAAGATTACATCGTCGAAGTCGTTTATCCGGACGGACGCGCCACACGCAGATCCTCCACAGCGGTTACCATACCCAACCCTTCACCCGAGGGCTTCAGCGAGTTCGATGCCGGCAACACGCATTGGCGGTTGTTTACGCTTGCCGGTGCTGACCACGTTACCAAAGTTGCACAACAGACTGTCGTACGCGATGAACTGACCACAAATGCCGCCCTTGGCGCGGCCGTTCCATTCCTTGTCGCCATCCCTTTTTCCTGGTGGCTGGTGTACTGGCTGGTCGGGCTGGTCATTCGCCGGCTGACGGAGGTGACGCGCTACGTTGAGCGACGGTCGCCAACGGACACAACGCCGATCCGTCTCGATGGTGTTCCCGGTGAAGCGCGTCCCCTTGTCGAAGCGATGAATGGCGCGCTGTCACGTCTTCGTAGCGTAATCGACCAGCAGAGGGCCTTCCTGTCGGATGCCGCTCATGAGTTGCGCACGCCGCTTGCAGCAGTCACCCTGCAAGTCGGAAATCTGAAGGCGCGAGTGACCGATCCGGAAGCCGCCGACCGTATCGTCGATCTGGAGAGCGGTGTGCGCCGCGCCGCGATGCTGACGGATCAGCTCTTGCGCCTTGCCCGCCAAGAAGCAGAACAACGCCCGGCACGCGACGATGGTGTCGCGCTCGATGCGCTGGCGCTCGAAGTCATTGCGGTCCTCTCGCCCATTGCAGACACCAAGGGCGTCGATCTTGGACTTGTCCGCGCGGACGCAGTCACGGTTTCAGGCTACGCCACCGATTTTCGCGTTATGATCGAATGCCTGGTGGACAATGCGGTCAAATATACGATGCCGGGCGGTGAAATCGATGTTGCCGTGTGCGTTGACGGCGAAACGGCACTGCTAACGATCACAGATACCGGACCCGGCATTCCGGAAGAGCTCAAGGACCGAGTTTTCGACCGCTTCTATCGCGTGGCCGATACGGGAGTGGAAGGCAGCGGCCTTGGACTGTCGATCGCCAGAACTGTGGCCGATCGATACGGCGTTCATATAGAGATTTCAAACAGGCGGGATCGATCCGGGCTAATCGCTACACTTTTGTTCCCGAAGGTACGGACCCGCGTACCAGCCTAACCACGTCTATCCTCTAATTCAGTCCTAAGTCTGCGCCCTTAAAGGTTCATCAGGCTTGACGCGCCAGGTCGGTGCGCCGCCTGAACCTGATGGGATATCCAATGGAAAAGATTCTTCTTGCGGCTGCGATCGCAACGATCACCGGTTTCGTGTCGTCGGCCTATGCAGCGCCTGTGCCCTGCGAAGACATGCTGAAGGAATTGCGCACAGCAACGTCCTCCGCAACGTTGAATGCGGCCGACGCCAAGGCAGTTGCCGACCTGGAGGCCAAGGGTGTCGAGCGGTGCAATGCCGACGACGACAAACGCGCAGACGTGTTCTTCGCGGACGCGATGAAACTGCTCGGCAAGTAAAGTTCCGCTGATCTCAAAAAATCGTCCGGCGCGCCCGATGGCGCGCGCCCTCATTGTCAACGAGGCGACAGGAGATGCGCCATGCTGCAGGCAGTAAACGAATCCACGACTATACGTCAAAACCGAGTTCCGGAAGTCACGGTCGATTTCTGGCTGATCAAACTGATGGCCGTCACCATGGGTGAAACCGCCGCCGATTATCTGGCGGTCAATCTAGGCCTCGGTTTGACCGCAACCTCTATCATCATGAGCGCGATTCTGGTTGTGGCGCTCGTCCTTCAGTTTTCGCAAAAGAAGTATGTGCCCTGGGCCTATTGGTTGACCGTCGTGCTCATCAGTGTCGTAGGTACGCTGATCACCGACAATCTGGTCGATAATTTTGCGGTTCCCCTGACCACCACGACGATCGCCTTCAGTGCGGCACTCCTCGCCACGTTCGTCATCTGGTACGCGTCGGAGCGCACGCTGTCGATCCATGCGGTCTTCACCACCCGGCGCGAGGCCTTCTATTGGCTTGCCATCCTGTTCACCTTCGCGCTCGGAACGGCCGCCGGTGATCTCGTCGCTGAGCACTTCGATCTTGGCTATCTCACAACCGGCGTGATCTTCGCAGCCGTGATCGCCGCCATCGCCTTTGCTCATTTCGCTCTGAAAGTCGATGCAATTCTGTCGTTCTGGCTTGCCTACATCCTCACCCGCCCATTGGGCGCGTCATTCGGCGATCTGCTTTCGCAGCCAGTCGAATACGGTGGCTTGGGCTTCGGCACGATCATGACCAGCGCACTGTTCCTGGCAGCCATCGTCGCCATCGTTGTTTACATGACGTTCAACCACCGAAGCTCGGATGAGATCGGTGTGCTGGAAGCCTGATCTCACCCGGTGCGACGTCCGTCCGGCCAGGCGCCGGGCGGACGCGATCATCTCCGAAGCCCAAGCCCCAGCGAGAAAGTATATTTATGAGCTATTCAACCAACACTTCTGAGCCGGGTGCGCGTAGCTATTCCGGTCTGCAAATCGCGCTTCATTGGCTGATTGCCGCGCTTGTCGCATTTCAGCTGACCTTCGGCGAAAGCATGACCGCGAGCGTCGATGCGATGGCCGAAGGCGGGACTGCCTCACCCTTCGACCAGAATATTGCCAACCTGCACTACTGGTTCGGCATAGCGATCCTCGCGCTCGTTGTGTTGCGCCTGTTCGTTCGCCTGACGCATGGCGCGCCTTCGAACCCCGGCGGCATTCCCGGTTGGATGTCGTTCGTTTCGCACATCACCCACTGGATTTTCTACGCGCTACTTGTCGCCGTCCCAGTGACTGGCCTCCTGGGGTTCTACACCGACGGACCCTTCGGCGACATTCATTCCTGGGCCAAACCGGTGTTTATCGGACTGATTGTCCTCCACGCGAGCGCAGCACTGTTTCACCAATTCTGGCTCAAGGACGGCCTTCTCAGAACGATGCTCGTTCCTGCTGCCAAAGGAGAAAAACGATGATCCCGGCCATTACCATCGACAGGCTGTCGAAACGCTATGACGGCTATGAGGCCCTGAAATCCATCTCGCTCGCTGTCGAACAAGGAAGCGTCTTCGGTTTCCTCGGTCATAATGGTGCGGGAAAGACAACGACCCTCAATATCCTGACGACACTCCTGAAGCCATCATCAGGTCAGGCTTTCGTGTCCGGCATCGATGTCGTCGCCAACCCGATCGGTGCTCGTCGCCATATCGGCTTGCATTGGTGGTTATGCTGACATGGTTGCTGCTCTGTGCGGCGCTCACCAACGCAATGACACTGCTGCTGTTACCGGCGCTTCCTCCCACGACCGAGGATTGGATCGCCTTTCTGTCCTTCTACGCGTTGTCGGGCCTGTTCCTGATAGTGTTCGGCTGGGTTGCCATGTCGTGTGCCAGCCTGTTTCGCTCCGAGACCATGGGGCTGCTCGTTCCAGTGACCATTTGGCTGACACTTACCTTCGTTCTTCCGCAAATCACCTCCAACATCAACCCGATGGCGGCGTTGAACCCGGTTAAGGCGATGGTGCCACCGCCGGGGGGCTGGTTTTTCGCCCTGACAGGGCCTGCATTCGCCCCGGTTTCGTTGACCTCGACCTATCGCGACCTTGCTGCATCCATTCTTGGTTTCGCGCCGGCCGATAGTGCAGCGCTTGGACTGCCGCAGGTCTGTCGAGCCTGATCGTTGCCAATTTTTTACTGGCTGCCGCCGCCTGCTTCGGTGTGTTGCACCTTGATCCCACGCGGAGCCAGACCGATGAGTGATACCGCGTTTCAACTAACCACCATCGCCTTAAAGGAAATCCGTGACGCTGCGCGGGGTAGACTGTTTGCCGTCGTCAGCCTCCTCCTCATAGTCTGCGGCGCAACTGCTCTGATCGTTGGCGCGGTGGCTATGAATGCGGAGGTTGCCGATTATGCCGCCTCGCGCGATTTGCTGCTCTCGCTTGGAAAATCTGCGGACGCGCTTGCGCCACCGTCGTTTAAGCCGTTGGCGCTATTGGGCGGCTTCATCGAATATCTGGAGATCATCGGTGCCATCCTCGGCATCGTCCTGGGGCATCGCGCCGCGGCTTCCGAGCGTGGTCGCAATACGATCGGTCTCCTCCTGACCCGTCCGCTGTCGTTCCGGCTTCTGCTCGCCGGAAAAATGCTCGGAAACCTTGCAGCACTGGTCATGATCCTGGCCATCGTGTTCATCATCGGTGCGGCCGGAATAACCCTGATCGGCGGGGTCGGGCTGACTGCTGCCGACACGGCCAGAATTCTGGTCACCTTTGCCGCCGCCGCCCTGTACGTCGGATCGTTCTTCCTGCTCGGCTTGATTCTGGCGCTCCACATGCGCCGGCCGGCGCACGCCATCATGGCCGCCTTCGCCATCTGGCTTCCCCTAGTTCTGATCGCGCCGCAGATCGGCGATACGCTCGATCCCGACAACCAGGTTGGCGCCGGCGTGTTTCGTACACTCGGCATCGCCAAGCCGCGGGAAAAACAGATCATGACGTCCTTTGCGACCTATGAAACGGTCCGTGACGGCATTGAACAGCTGTCTCCCGCCAAACATCTTGAACGCTGGAGCTTCGCAGCTCTTGGCATCAAGGAAATCTACTACGGTCAACCACTCGTCACCGTCATGCGGGATCGCTGGAGCGACGCCGCTTGGCTGATCGGCCTATTCACAGCCCTTCTCGCCGCCCTGTTTATGCTTCCGCCCAACTTCGCAAACCTCAAAAAGGACTGACCATGACCCACGTCAAACAGACGAATTTTCTCGTATCGAGCTTCTTTCTCCTGGGTCTGACAGCCTCCGCTGCACCTGCGGTCTCGGCCCCTCTCGATACCGACAATGACGGCATCCCCGATATCGCCGAGACACTGCTGGCGACCGATCCCCTGATCGCGGATACGGACGGCGACGGCCAGAACGACAAGGCCGACGCCAGACCGACGGAGCTCGATAACCCGATTGTCCAGACCGGGACGCCGGCGACGATCCGCGTTCTCTCCGTCAAGGTTGAGGACAACTTCGATCCGGTCACGAAGAAGGACGTTTCCGATCATCTGGAAATTGCCATCTCGAACGTCGGCACGGCCGATCTCAAGGGATTGAAAATGTATCTGACGCTGACCGACGATACGAACGCCAAGACCGAAAGCATCTATCGCGACCTGTCAGGTTTCACGATGGCTGCGGGAAAAACCACCGGGCTGCATTTCGATCTCAAAGGTGTCGCCGACTGGGCGGCCGCGCAGACGCATTACCGCGCTAATGAAAACTCCATGCTGTACACGACGCCTTCACCGAAGACACTCCAGTTGCAGATCGCGGCCAACGGCGAAGCGCCCGTCTCGATCACGGTCAAGAAGGATGCAGGCGGAGCCGAACTCGCGGATTGATGAACGACCTGGTTTGTTCCCTCTCTTGACGTTCAAGCGCTGGCGGCCGGACCGGCCTCGTCGGTTCGGCCAGATTCGTTGGCTGGCAAAGATGTTCGCACGCCATGCCCATTGGATAATCGAACTCGGGCCAGTGCCCAAAATCGTGAAAGTCGGTTTCTTGGACTGTGATTTGTCCATCGCTACTGATAGTAGCAGAACGCTTCTTGAAATAATCTGCGGAGCTGGACTTTCTATAGGATCGAGCTGCCAAGCGGGACCGTGCAGGGCCTGTAAATGCAGAGTTGTTGAGGGCCAATGGCGAATCCTTCCCAACAACGCAGATGAAGCGATGGCGGTATTAACGGACGAGGAAAAAAGCTCTGGAGTTGTCCTTGTTGCTTTCATCTTCGACCGGCCTATTCTCACGCCGCCAGCCCGGTATGCGGCGCTCGACCAATCGCAGAAATCGGTGTTGTGAGCCCCCGCGACAAACTGCGCCGAATGACGCTCCACTACGATCACCGAGATCGACGCGCGTCAAACTACTGGCTAGCAAAGCGTCATCGCGATATCGTTTACACTGGTATGACGCCTCGACTAGACGGTGCGCTAGCGCGAACAGGCACCGTCAGATGCGATGACGACCTTAAATGATTAGGGGGCCGTCGAACTTGCGGCTTCGAATACCCTCAGAGCAGCCGGTAGTTTGTTGACGCCAGGAGAGCGAATATCAGAAGTAATCACAATGACGGTGTTCGTCGCAGCGTCCCAAGATTTTCGGGATCACTCTCGAGTGGCTGACTTCGCATCGGACCTCATCATGCTGAAACTTGGGGGAGAGGCTGTGGGAGCGAGGGCAGCAGTGGGTGTTAGCTGTTACCTAGTGGGTCAATAGTTGAAATTCAGTTGACTGCCGTAGTGCGGCAAAGCTGAACCGACCGATTTGTTTACTGCAGTTCCATAAATAAGGGTTACGCAGCACCGACGACATTATGGGTGCGGTTCGCATGAGCGGCCGCATTCTCAGTTCCTGCAATGGCATCGAGAGAACTGCTTCAAGCACTGAAAGCGACGACTGCGGCAAGTTGATCGGATTCATCCTTATCGGTCCAGCCGGTTGATGTCCTGGCGGAGCATGGCTGCGAATTTCTTCAGCCCATTTTGGTGAAGCGCGTTTATGAACCAACCGTCGGCGTTGTCTTGCGCAGATTAAGCCGCGCAAGTCTGGCACTCGAAAGAAGCGCCTCGGGAAACGCAATATGAAGGTCAGCCAGGAAATCATCTGGCTTCTTGCTCGTTATGCCGTAAGGACGCGCGTCTCGTCTCGGGAAATCCTTGGAGTGGCGACAAACAAGTTGCAAACGGTCGGGATATGGGTCCCGGTACCCTAAGGACTTGACGGAGCGCCATTGCTCACAATAGCTTAGCCCTATTCACCAGGGGGGTCCCGCCAAGGGGCTGAGATACTGCTGGTCGGATCGGCTTCGGCCGGCCGAGGCGCAGTGACCCGTTGAACCTGATCCAGTTCATACTGGCGTAGGGACGGTGCGAGCGCTGCGGCGGCGAGGGCGGGACTCCGTTCTTCGGATTCCGACGTGTTCTTCCATCATTCCAACTCTGGAACTGGGTCTCCAAACGTCAAACCTTGGAGCCTCGAACCATGAATATCGCAACCACCAAGCTCACCCCGGTCGTCACTACCGGCCCGCTTCCCGCCTCCACGAAAGTCCTGAAAGCTGGAACGATCCACCCGGACATCCGCGTGCCGATCCGTCAGATCGCATTGCATCCGACCTCCGGCGAACCGCCGGTCACCGTCTACGATTCCTCCGGTCCCTATACGGTAGAAGGCGCCGCGATCAGTATCGATGCCGGCCTGCCGCGCCTGCGCGAAAGCTGGATTGTCGCCCGCAGCGATGTCGAGGCCTATGAGGGCCGCATCGTCAGGCCGGAGGACAACGGCTTCGTGTCCGGCAGCCACCTGACGCCGGAATTCCCGATCCGCAACCAACCTTTCAAGGCAAAGGCGGGCAGGGCCGTCACCCAGCTCGCCTATGCGCGGGCCGGCATCATCACGCCGGAGATGGAATTCGTCGCCATCCGCGAGAACCTCGGCCGGCAGGCGGCCAGGGAACCGCTCGTTCGCGACGGCGAAAGTTTTGGCGCCCAAGTGCCGGATTTCGTGACGCCGGATTTCGTTCGCCGCGAAGTCGCGGAAGGTCGGGCAATCATTCCCGCCAACATCAACCACCCCGAATCCGAACCGATGATCATCGGCCGGAATTTCCTGGTGAAGATCAATGCCAATATCGGCAATTCGGCCGTCACTTCGTCGATGGCGGAGGAGGTCGAGAAGATGGTCTGGGCGATCCGCTGGGGCGCCGATACGGTCATGGACCTGTCGACCGGCCGCAACATTCACAATATCCGCGACTGGATCATCCGCAATTCGCCCGTGCCGATCGGCACCGTGCCGCTCTACCAGGCGCTCGAAAAGGTGAACGGCATTGCCGAGGACCTGACCTGGGAGGTCTATCGCGACACGCTGATCGAGCAGGCCGAGCAGGGTGTCGACTACTTCACCATCCATGCCGGCGTGCGGCTCGCCTATATCCCGCTCACCGTCAACCGCGTCACCGGCATCGTTTCCCGCGGCGGCTCGATCATGGCCAAGTGGTGTCTGCACCACCACAAGGAGAGTTTTCTCTACGAGCACTTTGAGGAAATTTGCGACATCGCCCAGGCCTATGACGTGTCGTTCTCGCTCGGCGACGGTCTTCGCCCCGGTTCGATCGCCGACGCCAACGATGCGGCTCAGTTCGCGGAACTGGAGACCCTCGGGGAGCTGACGAAGATCGCCTGGGCGAAGGATTGCCAGGTGATGATCGAGGGTCCCGGCCACGTGCCCATGCACAAGATCAAGGCCAACATGGACAAGCAGGTCGCGGTCTGCGGCGAGGCTCCGTTCTATACGCTCGGGCCGCTGACCACCGATATCGCGCCGGGCTACGACCACATAACGTCGGGCATCGGGGCTGCGATGATCGGCTGGTTCGGCACCGCCATGCTCTGCTACGTGACGCCTAAGGAACATCTCGGCCTGCCGGATCGCAACGACGTCAAGGTGGGCGTCATCACCTACAAGATCGCCGCACATGCGGCCGATCTCGCCAAAGGCCATCCGGCGGCCCAGGTGCGTGACGACGCGCTGTCGCGCGCTCGTTTCGAGTTCCGCTGGGAGGACCAGTTCAACCTCTCGCTCGATCCGGAAACGGCGCGTTCGATGCATGACGAGACACTGCCCAAGGAGGCGCACAAGGTGGCGCATTTCTGCTCCATGTGCGGCCCGAAATTCTGCTCGATGCGGATTTCTCACGATATCCGCGCCGAAGCGCAGAAAGAGGGTCTGCAAGCCATGGCCGCCAAATATCGCGATGGCGGCGATCTTTACATGCCGGTCGAAAACGCTCCGAGTAATACATAGTGTCTACGTTTCTCGTCAAAGGGGCTGGCGTTGCCGGCCTCGCCGCGGCCTATGAACTCGCCAAGCGGGGCTTTTCGGTTGAGGTGATCGAGGAGGCTGGCGGGGTGGGGCTTGGCGCCTCGCATTTTGCTGGAGGAATGCTCGCACCCTATTGCGAACGGGAGGCTGCCGAAGAGGTTGTCCTGACACTGGGGCTGGGCGCGGCCGGATGGTGGGAGGAGGCCGTGCCCGGCGAGGTTCGTCGCCGCGGTACTCTGGTAGTGGCGCAGCCACGCGACCTTCCGGATCTCGCCCGGTTTGCCGCGCGCACGACCGGTCATGTCTGGATTGATCGCAAGGGCGTAACCGACTTAGAACCTGCCCTTGCCGGCCGCTTCGAAAAGGCTCTTTTCTTCGAGCAGGAGGCGCATCTCGATCCACGCCGCGCACTGGCCGGGCTAGCCGACAGACTCCGCGAATACGGCGTAGTCTTCCATTTCGGGGGACGCCAGCCGCAGGAGCGGCGATTTGCCGGCGTGCTCGACTGCACCGGGCCAGCGGCGATACCGCGGCTTTCCGGCCTGCGCGGCGTGCGAGGCGAAATGCTCTACCTGGAAACTGCGGATGTTACGCTTTCCAGGCCGATCAGGATGCTGCACCCACGCCATCCGATCTACATCGTGCCCCGCGACGATCACCGTTTCATGGTCGGGGCGACGATGATCGAGGCTGAAGATGACGGACCGATTGCCGCGCGTTCGTTAATGGAATTCCTGAACGCGGCCTATACGCTGCATCCGGCGTTTGGCGAGGCACGCGTCGTCGAGACCGGGACCGGCATACGTCCGGCGTTTGCCAACAACATTCCGCAAGTAATCGAAACCGAGGAGGGGCTCGCGATCGCCGGCATGCATCGGCATGGCTTCCTGTTGGCACCCGCCATGGCTGTGCGGGCAGCCGATATTCTCCTCGCGCGACATTCTTCTGAAAGGCTAACCCCATGGAACTGATCATCAATGGCGAAACCCAGGTCTGCGAGGCCGCAACCCTGGCCGAACTTCTTCATGTTCTGGAATACGAGGGCGACTGGTTGGCAACCGCCGTCAACGGAGATCTCGTCCATCGCGAGGACCGAGCTGGCCACCGGCTCGACGACGGTGACCGTATCGAAATCCTGTCCCCGATGCAGGGAGGTTGATCCATGCTTTCTCTTTATGATGCTGAGTTGTCTTCGCGGCTTCTGCTCGGTACCGCGCGTTATCCGTCACCGGCCGTCCTTGCCGAGGCGGTAAACCGGTCCGGTGCCGAGATCGTCACGGTCTCGCTTCGCCGCGAAACGGCCGGCGGAAAGATGGGTGGAGCCTTCTTCGAACTCATCCGCCAGCTCGCGGTGCACGTCCTGCCCAACACCGCGGGATGTCACAGCGCATCGGAGGCGATTCTGACCGCCAAGATGGCACGCGAAGTATTTGGTACCGACTGGATCAAGCTCGAGGTGATCGGTCATCACGACAGTCTCCAGCCGGATGTGTTCGAACTGGTCGAAGCCGCACGCATTCTTTGCGCGGAAGGGTTTTGCGTATTTCCCTATACGACGGACGATCTGGTGGTCGGTGAAAAGCTGGTCTCCGTCGGATGCCAGGTCTTGATGCCCTGGTGCTCGCCGATCGGTTCTGCGGCAGGTCCGCGCAACCCGTCCGCGCTCGCCGCCATGCGGAGCGCCTTTCCGGACATCCCGCTGATCGTGGATGCGGGGATCGGGAGACCGTCGCATGCGGCAACGGTGATGGAATTCGGCTACGACGCGGTGCTGCTCAATACGGCGGTCGCCGTTGCAGGCGATCCGCCTGCCATGGCCGAGGCGTTCGGCAAAGCGATCGAGGCCGGACGGCTCGCTTATCTTTCCGGCATGCTGGAGCCGCGCGACATGGCAGTACCGTCCACCCCGGTTGTCGGAAAGGGCGTTTTCGCATGAGCGGTGAAGGCGCAGCGCGTTTGGTAGGTGTCTCCAAAACCTGTTTGACCATCGCCTCTGCGCAGTCCCAAGAGAATGCTATTCCCGCGTGCTTTTCGCGAAGCGCGCGCCGTTACGACTTCACTAAATGGCTGATCGGTATATCCGCTATCGAGGGGATGCGCGCTTCCTCTTGATAATCCCGCTCGATCATGACCCGCATGTATAGGTGGCGATCAACTGCACCTATCAGACCAAGGTCCTAGCGTTGGAACGCCGTTCGCAGTGGGGCATTTGTACTATCAGATTCATTGGCAGGAGGACTCGATGCCGACAGAAATCTGGCAAACACCTATCGAGATCGCCGTCGCGGGCGGCGATCACTTCAAAAGCATCCAAAACAGCCGCGAGGCCCTTGAGACCCTCATGACCTGCTGGCCCGAAAAAGGCGGGAGGTCGTTCGCCATTGCAAAACGCGCCTGCATGAAGTCGCTCAGCGGAGAAGCGGATCATGCGGCGGCAGCGCGTGCCTTTCAGGAAGCGGCGATCGAAGCTGGTATCCTCCGCCCTTAGAAATCGCGTAACAATTGCGCTCACGAGTTGGCTAAGCAATTTCTGGAACGAGGAGAAGGGGCACTTTGTGCAGACAAAGGGAGGCGACACGCTTGACGCCTCGCTGCTGCTCATGCCGCTGGTGAGGTTTGTCAGTGCCACGGACCCGAGGTGGCTGTCGACCTTGACGGCGATCGGCGACCAACTAGCGGACGACGGTGTCGTGCACCGATATCGAAGTAATGACGGCCTTGACGGGGAGGAGGGCGCCTTCTCAGCCTGCTCATTCTGGTATGCAGAGTGTCTCGCACGAGCGGGGGACACCAAGAAGGCTCGCAGGGTCTTCGAGTCGGTTCTGAATTATGCCAACCATCTCGGACTATATGCCGAGGAGTTTGATACCAAGGCGCAGCTCGCTGGCAATTTCCCGCAAGCCTTTACTCATCTCGCTCTGATCAGCGCAGCGTTCTACCTAGATCGCGAGCTCGACGATCGCAACAGCCAGGAATGGCGGCCGTAGAGCCGACGAACACCGCTCCGTATCCGAGTGGGGGCGCCTTCCGATGGTACCAAGCGTTCTTAACTTCCTCGGACGACAGTAGGATCGCTCCGCCAGCGCCACCGAATGTATTTCAGCTTAAGTTTTATGCGCTGGTCGGCAGTTTGGCTGCCTCGGAACTTTCAATGTCCCCAGTCGGTTCGTACCGTTGAAGTGGAGGAACTGGCCATGTCCAAAAAGAATAATGCCCCATCAAAAAGGGGCAATCCTAAAGAGCAGCCTGTCAATCGCCCCGACCATAAGGAACCGCAGGAGCCTGACGATCGCAAACACCCGGCCCGAGATACAAGGGAGGCGCCGGTGCCCAACCCTAACGGCGAGCCTGTCGAGAAACTTTAGCGACTGCCAGACCGTCGTGAAGCCGGCTTTAGGATCGGGTTCGCTATTGCCGGGAACAAGCAAGATCCGACCGTCTCGCACGATGAGATCATCGATATCGCACCAACATTGGGACCGCCGGGCACGAGGCACTGCGGGTGCCGCCAAGCGGAACAGCTTTCCGGGCTGATTAACGTTCACTCGGCGGCTTGCCGGAGAGGGTATTCTTCTGGGAGCTCCGCCGGAGCGATGATCTCGAAGTCCGCGGGCATGGCGTGCTGATCGGTTCCCAGGAGCTCCAGCGTCCAATAGTCCGAATCCTCCCCGAAGACCGTGGAGACCCGAACGATCGTTGGTCGTCCGTCGAAATACTTCGAGGACTTCGCCCAGTAAAATGCATGCGGAACCAAACTCGCTGCAACCATGACGCCTACTCCCGTGACCTGTGGACGATAGCAGAAATCCTGGAAGTGAGAATGCCTCAGCTTGTCCAGGTCGTCATCGGGATCACCCGTCGACGTACCCGGCTTCCAAGTCGCGTCTTCGCACGACAACCTCTCGGCGCGAAGACGCGGCACGGCTCCGAAGCCGCTGTTCGTCGTCGGGCAGAACCTTCAAATGGGCGGCTCGAGCTGCAGACACGAAAGCTTGTCTCGCTCTAGTGGGCTGCAGTTCGCCTTGAAGCGACCACAGACATGAGGCAAGCGCGTGCTTCCATGTCGGATCATTTAGCTGCCTGGGCCATCTCTCCGACATCAGGATGCCCATCAGGCCCGGTATCGTGGATGCCGTTGCGAAATGCTCTCGATCCGGCAAAGACACGGCAATTTCCATGATCGGTATCGTGCTCACGTCGTGCATGGGGTCACCGGGCCTTGCTCGATTTCAGCTCTGCGGCCACGGACTTTTTCAACGCGTCCATGATGTTCACGACGTTCGAGGCCGGAGCGGCGTCCGGCTTGCCCTTCGCGGCCTTCTTGGCGGGCTTGAGAGCCTTCTTCTTTTCCGCAATGATCTTCAGCAGACTTTCTTGGATGGGGTCGCTTACCATGTCCGGGGACCACCGGGAGGTCTTCTGCTTGATCAACTGCTGGACTAGCGGGATCAGCTTGGGGTCAGCCTCTTCATCGATTCCTTCGAAGTAGGATTCCTCAGGGCGCACTTCGTCGCCGAACCGCAGCGTCCAGGAATGACCATCCAGAGCGGTAACGTTCGCTCCATATGAGCCCACTGGAGCCTTTTGTCGTCTCAGCTCCCGTGGCTGTGGTATCGCCAGGTGTGGACCGCCGGCGCAATAGTCGTTATTTGCACGCCATGTTGCGATGGTTAAAACGTCGCTGAAACGTCACCGCAGATACCCAAGGCTTTTTTAAAGTGAAAAAAGTGCAGCGCAGCTTCGCCGTCGAGTACAAATCAGGTCGGCGAAAACTCAACTCTAAACCGAGCTCGATCTGGGCAGACACGGATCTCAAGTCCGTTGCGCAAGATATGGAAGACGAGGCAATGCCATTTATGTCATTAGCTCCTCAGGCAAGAAGCAGCGAGATGCTTGTATCCGGAGAAGAACGGGCCGCGCCGTTGTTGACACTGCCGATTGAGCAGGAGACAAATGCATCGGCTTTACAGGAGACCATAATGGCCGACGAAAAAGATACGACAACCAATGCTGACACGCCGGCCGCCGCGGCGCCCGATGTACCGAAGAAGGTGCGCAAACCTCGCGCCAAGAAGGTGGTGCCTGAAGCCGCCTCAGCCGCCGTTTCTTTGCAACCGGCAGCGGCTTCGGGTGCCAAAGCTGGAAAGCAGACGAGAGGACGCAAAGCAAAGCCTGACGAAGGGACGACGAGTGCCAAGCGTGTACCTGTCAAACGTGCTCCGAAGGCTGTGTCGATAGCGGCTGCACCGTCGGTGGCGGCAGTTGATGAGATCGTGGATCTTCTGCAGCTCGAAGAGGAAAACCAGAGACTGCGCAAGCTGCTGGCGGAGAAGCTCCGCGCTGAAAATGCCGATCTGCGAAAGCGACTCAACCTCGGTTGATCGGCAGCAGACGGCCAAGCGCTGGCCGCATTCTCATGCTTATTGAAGTGAAGATTTTGGCGACGGTTCGTTCTGCCGCCAACGTTTTTGCTCGCAGTTTGCATACGCAGTAGAATTCGAGGTCGAATAAATGGCGTCTCCATGGAAACTTCTTGCTCGGCTAGTGTCGCCGCGACGGCAGCCGCGGCAAGAACACGGCTCGACCGATGATGTGAAGCCGGACGTATCAGCCATCGCCGAGCCGACTGAAACGGCCGACAACCGGTCGAAAGCCGCAGACCGTGCGGCCAACGAAAAGCCGGTCACTCACGAACAACACGAGGCGGGGTCGGTAGACCCCCATCATGCCGAAGAAGCGGTAAGCAGTGTTGATGACACGACAGATGTCGAAAGCGCCACGCCTGAGAAAGCGGTTGATCCGGCCTTATCCAATGAGGCCGACGTAGCCGGGCACCCCTCGCCAAAGGCATTGCCAGTAGGCGAGGGTCCAACGCGAAAGCGCAGCAGGCGGAGCAAGAAAGCGAAAACGATTGCTGTCGTTCTGCCACCTTCTCCAGGCGCTACCGCCGTTTCTGACGACGCAGTCAGCCTGGATGGAGAAATCAGGCTGCTTCGGGATCAGCTGGCGACGAAGCTTAGGCTGCAAAACACACAACTGAAGAGGATGCTGGATCGGTTCGAGCGCTGAAATTGTCATTTCCTATCGTACCCAATCGCGGCCATTTTGCCTTGGCTCGGAACGGGTATGAGCCGCGTTGCTCGCGAACTGGATAAGGTCTGGTTGGCCTCCTGCCCGAATGTGAGAGAGCGAGCAGCGGGGCTTTCATAGGGCTGTGCTCAATTCCGATTCCGCCTGCCTTTACTGAAGTGACTTGGCGGCCCCGGTCTCCACCAACAGCCCGGCTGATCGGTTGGCAGTGACGTGAAGTCATCGCCGGCGAGTTTGCCCGACCACAATCCCACGAACATTCCGCCACGTGGCGACAATTGCAAAGCCCACCTCGCGCTCTTCGAGGGACATCGCTGAGAGAGTTTGAAGCGACATACCTCCGGCTGCTTGCCTCGCCGAACAAGAGCGCGATCGATCGTTGCCAGCCGGCTGTTGAGCCCATTCTCGCGCCATGCCTCGATGTTCATCGCTCAGGATGACGATCTTGATTGGCGCGTGATGTTGTATCGCACTCGGTTCATTTGCGATGTGGGCGACGGAACACCGGCTCGGGGTTTTGCCACGTCTGCCTCCGTCTAAACCTTCCACTTGAATTGCGGCCGTCGCGTCCTGCCCCCGGCTTTTGGTCCTGCCAGGCTCGCGCCGCCCGCAACGGCTTTGCCGTCCTCCACTGCGTTGCGGCCCTGCGGGTGCAGGCAGCGCTTGCAGCCCGGCTTTCGGACCGCCGTAGCAGGTCGCGATGGCCGCGACCTCGAAACGGAGGTTCAGACATGAGCAGGCAACAAACCAATCAACGATCCGATATCTACAGCCGCATCACCACCAAGATCATCGCCGATCTCGAACAGGGTGTGCGGCCATGGACCAAACCCTGGACGACGGGACATGCGGCAAGTGAGGTCAGCCGGCCACTGCGCCACAACGGCCAACCCTACACCGGGATCAACGTCCTGCTCCTCTGGTCCGAAGCCATTGCCCGTGGCTTTGCCTCATCGAGGTGGATGACGTTTCGCCAGGCAATCGAACTCGGTGGCGCCGTCCGCAAGGGCGAAACCGGCACAACCGTCGTCTTTGCCAGTTCGTTCGTCCGCACCGAGACGACCGAGACGGGCACCGAGATCGAACAGGACATTCCATTCCTCAAAGCCTACACGGTGTTCAACACCGATCAGATCGCCGGTCTCAACGGGCGCTTTGACGACATCGCACCTCACCAGGATCCGATGAGCCGCATCGGCGATGCCGGCCGCTTTTTTGCCAATACCGGGGCGCTGATCCGCCACGGAGGATCGGCTGCCTATTATGCCGCTCACCGTGATTACATCCAGATGCCATGCCTGGATGCCTTCCGGGACGATGCCGCCTATGTCGCCGTCCTCAGCCACGAGATCGCGCACTGGACCGCCGCACCGCGACGGCTGGATCGCGATCTCAGCCGCTACGCGAAAGACCGGAGCGAACGCGCCCGCGAAGAGCTCATTGCCGAACTCGGCAGCTCATTTCTCTGCGCCGATCTTGGCATCGTTCCCGAGCTCGAACCACGCGCCGATCACGCAAGCTATCTCGATGGCTGGCTGAAGGTTCTGGGCAACGACAAGCGCGCCATATTCTCGGCGGCGGCACATGCGCAGCGCGCCGTCGACTACCTGCATTCCTTGCAGCCGGAGCTCGACGAGGAGGAGGCGGCGTGAGCCGTCTCTTCCTTGGCTGACGAATACCTGCATGACCCGGCCGCCCCAGGCCTTGCAAGCCCCCCGCAGTGAAAACCTAGCGCCGCTGTCGCGCCGCCGCCGGGATGCTTGCCAAGACCGAACGGTGAAGCGGCGCTAATGCCTGCAGCACATTCTCGCAGATTGTTCATGAGGCCCAGACCGCTGACTGCTCATGCCGCTTGATGAGTGCTTGGGGTTATCGAAGCCCGAGCGGATGTGGCAAGCGAAGTGATCGGTGGCGGAAGTGCGAGGTGCGTCCGAACGCTTGGCCACCCAGGGTTCTGACGAGGAGGGCCGCGACGACCGCGGCTCGAAATCCGTCAATCATGGCCGCAGCGGCGTCGGCGCCAGCCATTGCGGCATTTGCGGCGGTGCGCCCAAAACAGGAGGCAAGCCGAAGAGGCGCTGGTCGAAGCGGCGGCAGGCAGTCGACGTGAGCGACATCAGAATTTCCACTATCCCTCCAACTGACGGGGGGCATACTAACCGCGGTTCCGTCGAGGTGCAGCAGGGCGAGGATGGCGGCGGTGTGCGTCGGCCGTTCAACGGGCTGGTGACCGAACTCAACGAAGGACCGCCCATCACCCGCGGCCTGCGGTCTTATTCCATGGTGCTCAGGCCGCAGATGTGGCTGCTGTCGCGCCGTTCCGACTGCCGCATCTGGATGGACAAGACCTCGGTCGATATCGTCGAGACGCTGTTTTCCGAGCACGGCATCCCGGCGCCCGATACCTCGGGCGTGATCAAGCCACCGCCGCCGCCGACTGGAATTTCGAAACGCCGCGCATGGTGCCCGGCACCATGACGCCGTCGCTGGTGCAGATGCCGGAGGCGACCAAGCGCGAGCTCTACGAATATCCGGCGCGCATTTCTTCCGTCGCCGAGGCGGAGCGGGCGGAAAAACTCAGGATGCAGGCCTCCGAAGCCGATCACGACCGGGTCTTCGGCGGCTCCACATCCCGCATCCTGGAGGCGGGGCGTCGCTTCACCCCCTATGAAGTTGCCCATCCCGACCATGCCTATGAGGAGCATGTGGTGGTCAAGGCGGTGCATACCGTCGTCGACCGTTCCTACGAGACGAACAGCAACGAGCCGGAATACACGAACACATTCGAGGCGGTGCCGTCGCGGGTGGCGATGACGCCGCATCGCGAGACGAAGCGGCCGCGGATCGAGGGCACCCAGGTGGCAATCGTCGCCGGCCCGTCCGGCGAGGAGATCCACCCCGACCAGTACGGCCGCATCAAGCTGTGGTTCCCCTGGGACCGCAAGGCCAAGAAGGACGGCTCCGACACCTGCTGGGTGCGCGTCAGCCAGGTATGGGGCGGCGGCACCTGGGGTGCCCAGGTCATTCCGCGCATCGGCATGGAGGTGATGGTCGCCTTCGTCGACGGCGACCCCGACCGGCCGCTGGTGACCGGCGTGGTCCCCAATCCCAGCAACGCGGTTCCTTACGACCTGCCGGCCAACAAGACACGCATGGTCATGCGCTCAAACACGCATAAAGGCACCGGCTTCAACGAAATGACGTTCGAGGACGAGGCCGGTAGCGAGAACATGTTCTTCCATGCGCAGAAGGACCAGACGACGCGCGTGCTGAATGACCGCACCAAGCGCATCGATCGGCACGAAGTTTCGGCGATCGGCGCCAATCGGACGGTCGAAGTCGGCGGCAACCAGAAACATGAAGTCGGCGGCTCGATGAACACCGTCGTCGGTGGCACGGGGCCGATGGCGATGGCGCTGATGGGGGCGGTCAGCGGTCTTTCCGGACATACGGCGGGGCTGTTGGCGCAGGCCGGGCAAATTGCAGGCGGCGGTGGGCCGGGGCTTGCGGCCTTTGCCGGCACGCTTGCGTCGTCGGCGCTCGGTTTCCTAGGCGCCGGTGGTCTTGGCAGCCGCGAGGGGGTCGTCTCGGGACCAAGCCCGCGCGCCGATGCCGGGACGGCACTTGCCGGTTCAGGAGCCGGCGTGGGCGATGCCGCCTCCGGCCTGTTTCCTCTGCCCGGCATCATGAACACCATCGTCGGCTCTTTCAAATCCGACACGATCGGCATTGCTCGCGCCGAGCAGATCGGCGTGAGCAAAGTGACCAATGTCGGCCAGACATCGCTGGAGAGCGTCGGCAAATTCAAGAAGATCGCCGTCGGCGAGGAATTCGTCATCGAGTGCGGCGATTCCAAATTCATCATGAAAGCCAATGGCGAAGTGATCATCCTCGGCAAGACGTTCAACTTCGTTGCTACCGAACACTTCCAGATGCGCGGCAAGCCGATCGATCTGAACTGAGGAGGTTCGCTTGGAACTGATCAACCGGCTTCCCTTTCCGGCCATGGCCTTCCGACAATTCGATGCGAACGGGGATTTGGATTGTGTGGTCTCGGTTCGCGGCACCTTCGTTCACCGCCAGGGGGATTCGCTTGCCATCGCCTCGAAACAGGAAGATTTCCTGTGGGAGGACGCCTATGACGGCGATCCCCATGCCAGCCCTCTCCTGCGTCAGACCGATCTCACGCCAGAGAAGGTCGGAACCGACATCACTTTCCTCGGCAATGCCTATGCACCGGACAGTACTCCAGCACCGTCATGGCAGATCGGCCTGCAAGTCGGGCAGCTTTCTAAAAAGCTTGAAGTCCATGGCGCGCGCTTCTGGCGCTCCGTCGTCAAGGAAAAATGGGCCGGCTTTTCGGCCAAGGAAGCAAAGCGGGTGCTGACGGATTGGCAACTTACCGAAGCCGAGCCGGCATCTTCGGTGCCGATTTGCTGGAGCAAGGCTTATGGCGGTCAAATTCCCGGTACCGGCGACCCGGAAACCGAAACGCCCGCCGATGTCGAAGCGCGCAATCCGCTCGGTTGCGGCATCGTCAATCTCGACATGCCGTGGGATCACGCGTCCGTCGCCGCACCGCAAATCACCTCGCCCGGCGAGGTGCTGAACTGGCGAGAGCCGGTCGAGCCGCAGGGACTGGGTCTCGTATCGCCCTGGTGGCGGTTCCGCCAGCAACATGCCGGTACCTATGACGATGTCTGGCTCAGCGAGCGCCACCCGCTACTGCCCAGGGATTTCGACGCACGCTTCTGGCAATGCGCTCATCCGGAGCTCGTTGTTATGCCGCATCTGATCGGGGATGAAGACTACCAGCTGGATCATCTGCACCCTAGCTTCGCCCTAGCCGCAGGGCGACTGCCGGGAATCACGCTGGGGGTCCGATGTGCCGGTCATGAGCGCGATGAGTGGTATCTGCTCTCGCTGGACGGCGTGCATTTCGACTGGCGGGACGATAGTCGCGTGATGCTGACTTGGCGGGCCCGCTTTCCCCTTCAGGAGGCAGGCGAAACATCGCTGACGTTGACGCGGGTCCAAGTCAAAGCGGCAGTTAATGCTGATGCCGGTGAGGTCGCTGCATGAGCATCCCGCGCGACAACTATGTCGGCGAGCCCGAATACCCGGCGCCCTGGACGACGAAGCAGCCGCGCGAAGGTTTGCGTGATCTTGACGAGGCAAAGATCGTCTCGCTGTCTCCGGATGTTTGCCTGACGCCGGTCGGCTCCTCGGTTGTTCCCATCCCGTACCCGATCGTCGACTATTGCGGGCACGACAAAGACTACACGCCATCTGTCCGCTTTACCGGCAAGAAGGCCATGGTCATGCGATCCCGTACGACGCACGTCCATGGCGATGCGCCGGGAACGAGAAAGGGTGTCAAATCCGGCACCGTAGAAAATGTTTGCGAACCGATCGGGCATGCCGATCAGGTGCGTGCCGAAAGCTCGCATGTCATCCGCCACCTTGATCGCTTCTGGATGAACAACCGGAACACGCAGGGCGAGGCGATCTTTGTGCGTGGGACAGAGACATATGCGCCGCCGAAAGACGATGATCCTGTCCGCGGATCGCTGCGCGCGAATGGCAGTGACGAGGGCCGTGTCGTAAGCGATGCCTCGCCCGAGCCGCTGATCATGGGTGCGCAATATGCACAGGCGAATGTCGGTACCATGACGGGTGTGGGTGGCGGGGTGCCTGTTGGCGGGACAACGAGAGGAGCGACCACAACCGCTCCGCCGACAACGCAGACTCCAACCGCCGGATCGCAAATTGGTTCGCAGGTGCTCAAAAGACTTGGCATTTGGGGCAGCGCTGCGTCGCTCGTCCTGGACGACCTCAGCAAAACGCAGGCTGAAAAAGGTGCTGAAGCGCGTGCTTTTCAGACGATCCTTTCTGGCCCGGGCGATTATGTCATGACTCAGAATCGCCTGCTCGGTGGTCGCCAACATGTCAGCAATCCTCTGGACATGTTTAATTCTTCAGCATGGGAAGGGAAATACGGCCTCATTATCAACGATAGCGAACGCATTCCGCTCGCCAATGACATTTTGTCTACGTTGGCCGGAAAGCCGATGGACGTCCGCACAATGTCGGATGCCGAAGTTCAGAGTGTCCTCTCTCCCTTTCAGGGGTTGTCGGAAGACCAGATCGAGCAAAAGCTCAAGGAGATGACCGAGGCCCGGAAAAAGGAGGAAGAGGAGAAGAAGCCGAAGCCAGTTCCACCGCCGCCACTTGATCCCGGTTCCAATACGAGGATCGATGACAAAAAGAAGAAAGAGTGCCTCATAGGACCTTATGATGAGATTTTTGCACCATGCACGGCGCGGGGCGGCAAGACTCACCATGTAGTGCCTGACATGGTCTACCGGTTAGGCGATCGAGCTGGAATTACGACGACGGAACGTGTTCCCAATGCGCCAACTGAAGGCCAAGGCGAGTCAATCTGTCTGACGAGCGATGAGCATAGCAATAAGAATGATTCAGGAGGCGTGCACGAACATATCAGGAAAGAGTTTGCCGGTATTGACCATCCGGAATTTCCTGGCACTGCTCCCATGGGGAGAATTCTTCAAAGATCTCAAGCTGCGCTCTTGCAGACAAAGGATATAGATAAGGTCTGCGCAGAAGCCGCCAATGCCCGCGCGGAAGCGCAGGTTAAGGCAAAAACTGGTTTGAGAGCACCCGGCCGTATCAAGGAAAAGCCACTCCCTTCAGGTCGCATTGCAGATGTTCTTCGAAATGGCCGCTATCCCTAATAGATCGAAAGAGTGAAGATGACCGACGCCCCTGACGACGAAGATTTCGAGGAGCTCTACGGAGCATGGGAGCCGACGCTTTACGCTGCGGCCATGGCGGACGATCGGTACTTTGCGCTTTTGATCGGCGGCCCGCGCTGGGACGATCCCTATACCATCATCCTGACGCGCGACGCCGAAGCGCGGACATTCTCGCGCCTCGATGTGCGGCGCGAATTGCGGGATGTCAGGGTTGTGCCGCGGGCCGATGACGCAGGTGAGCCGTCTTATGTGACGCTCAGCCTGAACGGTGACATTTATGTAATCACGCCCAAAGGTGCGGAGCATTCGATCATTCCCGGAACCCAAGCCGAATCCGATGATGCGCCCGAGATCCTGTTCAGCTCCATTTTGCCGGTCGAGGACCAATGGCTGGTTGCGGGCGGCGAAGGTTTTCTGAAGCTTGGCAAGGACAAGTCCTGGCAGGATGTCTCCCCGCCGCTGCAGACGGAATATCCTTATAAGGTGCCCGATTGGACGATCCTCGGGACCAAACAGAACGGCGATATTTTCATCGTCGCCACGCAGGCGGCGAATACGCGGCATTTCAATCTCTATCCCGGCCACGCTCTTTATCGGGAGGATATGTCGGAGGAGGAGGAATTTGAGCTTCAGAAAAAACTTTATGCCGAATTGGACAGCTATCCACGCCTGAAAACACTTTTCACCGGCCGCCCCGGCGCCTGGAAGCAACAGGCATTACCGGATCGTATCGCCCGGTCTCTTCCTGCCTATTCCTATGTTGCCGATGTCGAGAGCGATGGAAACGGAGCCAACTATGTCATTGGTTCCGATGGCCTGGTGATGAAGGGCAATCCGCAAGCCGGCTTTACCGACATCTCGTCCATTGCTGACCGCGAGAAGAATTTCAAGGACGGCGTTTGCTGGCGCAACGAACTGATCCTTGCAACCGGCACCGAACTGTTCCGGTTCGATGGCCATTTTGCAAAGCCATTCGCGCCCAAGGTGAAGATGCGCTCCGCCCCCTTCGTGCTGCAGCCGAGCGCGATCTTCGTTCAAAACGACAAGCTCTACGTGTTCGACTACGGGCTTCGCTATTACACATTCGATGATCAGGGTTGGAATCAGTACGACATTCCGAAAGAGCTTTCGCAGAGGCCCTTCAAGGGTGGCGGCGACAAAGGATCGCCCTGACCATATCGAGCGGCTGATGAGCATCTGGAGCCAATATGTCTGCTATACCCCGGCGCCCCTTACAGGAAATACTGGATGAATTCGGACCGCTCAAAGACGGTATAGCGGTTTCTGCTTCGCAGGCTGCGGGCTATCGCGGGAAGCTGCCTGACGCCATGGTTGATTTCTGGATTGAACATGGGCGCGGGCAGTGGCGCGACGGTCTTTTTTGGATCTGCGATCCCGAGCCGATCATGCCTGTTCTGCATGCGCTGTTTGCAGGCGATCCGGAATTCGACGTCGCAAGAATGGTGCCCTTCATGCGTGATGCATTCGGCGAAGTCAGCGTCTGGCATCCGAATTCAAGCTGATCACGCTCGATATGAATCTTGGCACCGTCACCACCACAGACATTACCACCCACGTCATTGAGGGCGTACCTCCCTTCGACGATGATATGGCGGTAGCTGCCGCCGTGGACGCCAGCGTTTTCGATGGTCGTGGCTGGGTGGATGCCACAACTGGCAAGCCCGTTTTCGATGCGGTTCGCCGGCGGCTCGGGCCGATCAGTGCCGATCAGGTCTATACCATGGTCCCGCATTTCCGCCTCGGCGGCGATGGCGCCGCCAGGGATTTTTCAATCGGCGGCTTCATCGAATATCTGAAGGACATTGAGTTTGGGCGTCGCAATGCCACCGAATCCGTCGCCCTGGCGCAAAGGCTGGGCCTGCCATTTGGCGATGATGAGGACTGGGGAATCCATATTGCGATCCCGCTGCGCGGCACCGAAGTTCATCCGCTGATCGCCAGGAACGTCGTGCGATTGCATATCCGGCCGAACCCGGACTGGCAGTGGGAGCTGAGCGGGCGTATCGTCGAACGTGGAGAGTTCTCGGAAAGCGAGAAAAAGATCTACCGGAACGATCTCGGCCTCCCCGTTCTTGGGTGCGGAAATCTTTATGCCTTTCCGACATGGCTGAGACAGGTGCGCGAGAAAAACGGCCTGGATTTCGATACCCGCGCCGCCGATATTCGTGTAGGGCGCAAGCGGGCGGCGGCCAAGCTTATCGTTCAATGGCTGGAGAGCTGAGCTCGGATCGATCGCGGTAGCAGGCGCCGCCCACGCCATATCGAAGCGTTGAAGCATTTTCCTAAGCGCGGTGCGAAATCTCTTTCGCCGGTCTGAGCATAGGCCGTGCCACGATCGCAATGGCGTCGTGGCACGGTGACGCCTGTCAAACCTGCTCAGAAAGGATAGTGCTGGGCGGAATCCTCGACCGTGATCCAGCGCAGGTCGGTGAATTCGGCGATTGCCGCCTTGCCGCCGAAGCGGCCGTAGCCGCTGCCCTTGACGCCGCCGAAGGGCATTTGCGCCTCATCGTGCACGGTCGGGCCATTGATGTGGCAGATGCCGGATTCGATCCGTGCCGCAACCGCCATTGCCCGCTGGACATTCCGGCTGAAGACGGCAGACGACAGGCCGTATTCGCTGTCGTTGGCGATGCGGATGGCTTCTTCTTCACCGGAGACGCGAATGATCGGTTTGACCGGGCCGAAGGATTCTTCCGCGTAGACGCGCATCGCGGGCGTGACGTGATCGAGCAGCGTCGCCTCGACCACGGTGCCGGAGCGCTTGCCGCCGGCCACGAGCTTTGCCCCCTTGGCCGTCGCATCAGCAATCAGCTCCTCCATTTTCTTCGCCGCGTCGAGGCTGATCAGCGAGCCGAGAACGACGTGGCCGCGCGGATCGCCGGCCGGGAGCTGGCTGGCGCGGGCGGCCAGTTTGGCGACGAACTGATCGGCGATCGTCTCGTCGACGATGATGCGTTCCGTCGACATGCAGATCTGGCCCTGGTTCATGAAGGCGCCGAAAACGGCTGCATTGACGGCACCGTCGATATCGGCGTCGTCGAGGATGACAAGCGGCGCCTTGCCGCCGAGTTCGAGGAGGGCGGGTTTGAGATGCCTGCCGCAGGTCTCGGCGATGATCTTGCCGACCTTGGTCGACCCGGTAAAGTTCACGCGCTTGACGGCCGGATGGGCAATCAGCGCCGCGACGATCTCAGGCGCATCCTCCGGCGCGTTGGTGATGACATTGACGACGCCGGCCGGCAGGCCGGCTTCGGTCAGTGCGGTGGCGATCAGCCTATGCGTGCCGGGGCATTGTTCGGAGGCCTTGAGCACGACGGTATTGCCGCAGGCAATCGGCATGGCGATGGCGCGGGTGGCGAGGATGACCGGCGCGTTCCAGGGGGCAATCGCGAGGCAGACGCCGGCAGCCTGGCGAACGCCCATGGCGATGGTGCCGGGCTTGTCGGAAGGGATGATTTCGCCTGATATCTGCGTCGTCATGGCGCCGGCCTCGCGCAGGATGTTGGCGGCAAACATGACATTGAAGCCGGCCCAGGGCGCGGTGGCGCCCGTTTCCTCGATCATCAATTGGGTAAACTCGCCCACCTTGGAATCCATGATATCGGCGGCCTTCATCAGGATCGCTCGGCGCTGGCCGGGGCCGGTCTTCGACCAGGCGCCGAAGGCGGCGCTGGCAGCATCGACGGCAGCGGCAGCATCGTCCAGGCTTGCCGCGGCGGCGCGGCTTGCGAGCTTCTCGGTGAAGGGATCGATGCGATCATAGGTGCGGCCGCCGGAGGCCGCGCGGTCTGCACCGTTGATGAGGAGGGAAATATTCATCGGAGGTCTCCTTGGGACAAGAACTAGAAGCCGAGGACTTCGGCGTTGATGGAAGCTTCGAGGCCGCCGTCGACGGCAGATTGGCGCCGTTGATCCAGCGTGCGCCATCCGAGCAGAGGAAGAGTACGGCGGGTGCGATATCGGCGGAGGTGCCGGCGCGGCCGACGCGGGTGATGTCGCTGTCGACCCTGGCGTCGCCAAGCACGGCGCGGAACTGCTTGAGGATCGGCGTTTCCACCGGCCCGGGGCTGACCGCATTGACCCGGATGCCGCGGTTCTTGAACAGCGGCTGATGGGCCGCCCGCATGGTCCAGAGCAGCAGCAGCTCCTTGGAGAGCGGGTAACCTTCCTCATCCTTCAGACCGTGTTCGGCGACGAGCGCCGCCACCTCGGGAAAGCCTTCTATGCCGATGAGCGCCTTTGCCCGTTCGAGGTTGGCGCGCCAGCCGTAGCCGGCGATCGAGGCGACGTTGACGATGGCGCCGCCTTCGCGCAGGCGGGGCGCCACGGCTTCCGACAGGGCGCGAAGCCCGTAGAAATTGACGGCGAGTGTCGAGACGACCCCGGTGTTGCCGGAGAGGCCGGCGACATTGGCGAGCGCGTCGAGGCGCACCGGAAGCTGCGCAACGATCTCGGCAACGCCGGATGCCGTGGACAGATCGCCCTTGATGAAGGCGGCACTGCCACCCGCCGGCTCGCGCACATCGACGCCGATGACCTCGGCACCCATCTGCCCGGCCAGTTCCGCCGTGCGGGCGCCGATGCCGGAAGCCACACCGGTCACCAGGATCGTTTTACCAAAAAGCATGAACGTCACCTTTCGCAACAGAATCCGGAAGCAAGCCGGCTCATTCTTCCCATTTGATTTTATGCGGACCGGGCAATTTCAGCCGGTAGCCGACCGGCAGAAGTTGAAAATCGAAGCGGCGCTCGATTTCGCCCCAAAGGCCGCGCGGCAGGTAGAGCGAGAATATCAAAGCCGTGGCGCCGAGGCCGATCAGGTACCAGACGCCGGCTGCGCCGAAGACGGTCTCGATCACGAAGAACAGGATGGCGCCGAGGATCGCGCCTTCGAACTTGCCGATCCCGCCGACCAGAACCATGAAGATCATGTAGGCCGTCCATTGAACGCTGAAATAGGTCTTCGGCTGGAAGGTCGTGGCAGTCGCCAGCCACAGGCCTCCGGCAACCGCAATGCCGAAGGCGGCGAGCACGAAGAGCAGCCGCTTGGTTGCGATCACCCGCACGCCGAGCGAGGTTGCCGCCTCCTCATTGTCGCGGATCGCCTGCATGGCCGCACCGGCGCGGCTGCGCATCAGGATGAAGAGCGCACCGAGCAGGGCGGCCATGGCCGTCAAGGCGAGCCAGTAGATCGTTGCCCGCCGCGTCGCGCCGTCATAGACGTTGAGCGAGATCAGCGAGGTTCCGGTTTCCCCCTGGATCAGCCGGTCGAGATTGACGAGCAGGTGGGCGAGTTCCGCTATCACCCACATGCCGATTGCGAACTCGCCGCCCTTCAGGCGCAGCATGAACAGCGAAAGCGGGATCGACAGCGCGCCGGTCACGATCGCGGCGGCAAACAGCGAGACGAAGGGATTGAGCCCCGCATCCGCCAGCCGGATGGTGAAATAGGCGCCGAGGCCGAAGAACACCTGCTGGCCGACCGAGACGAGCCCGCCGAAACCGGCAAGCGCATTCCACATGGCGGCAAGGATCACGTAAATGAACAGGGCGGTCATCCGGTCGATCGCGCCGGCGCCGAGGACAGTGGGGGCGAACATCAGCAAGGCGAGCACCGCGGCCATGCAGCCGAGCGCCACCCGTGACGCTTTCGTCCAGCGCTCTATCGATATTCCATTGGAGGCAAGGGTCGCGTTGGGGCTCATGTCGGGCTCCGGAGACGAGTGCGCAGGGAGGCGGCAATTTTGTCGAGCACCGGCATGCCGAACCGGGATAGCCTGACGAAAAGCACCAGCAGGAACACGGCATGGCCGCCGATCAGGAAGCCTTGCGGATGCAATTGCGCGCCGAGCGATTGGGCAAGGCCGAGAACGATGCCGCCGGCAAGTGTGCCCCATAGCGATCCCGCTCCGCCGATCACGGCCGCCTCGAAGGCGAAGAGAAGCTGCGGGCCGCCGGAATAGGCGCTGAAGGTTGCCCGCATCCCGAGAAACGCACCGGCGATCCCGACCGTAACCATGGTGATCGCGGTGGCGACGGCGTTTACCCTGCGGGCGTCGATGCCGACCAGCCCCGCCGTATCGGGATCTTCGGCCGTGGCGCGGATCGCGCGACCGAGCGCAAAGCGGCTCAGGAAGAACTGCAGCCCGCCGAGAATAAGGACTGCCGTCACCATCATCATGACGGCAAGCTTGCCGACGTAGATGTGCCCCGGCAGTTGCCAGGAGGCATAGGACAGGTTGCCGATGAACGGCGCGAGCGAGCGGGTGTCGGCGCCGAACTGCTCGAACAGCAGGTTGTCGATGACGATCGACAGGCCGAAGGTCGTCAGGATCGGCAGGAGCGTGCCGCCGCGGGCGCTGCGCTCCAGAATGAAGCGCTGCAGCAGCCAGCCGACGGCCGCCATGACGGGCAGCACGATCAGCAGGCCGGCGAAGGGCGGAATGCCGGCTTTGGCGGCGAGCAGCCACAGCCCGTACGCGGCTGCGACCGCCAGGCTGCCATGCGCGAGATTGATGATCCGCATGACCGAGAACATGAAGGACAGTCCGCAGGCGATAACGGCGTAGTAGCCGCCGAGCAGAATGCCCTGGAGCAGGGTGTTGATCACGATGCGCTCCTTTCGCCTGATGTCCGGTGCAATCCGAAATAGGCTTGAGTGACATGTTCGCGCGTGACGGCGGCGGCCGGCCGGTCGAGGACGATGCGTCCTTCCAGCATGCAGATGACACGGCCTGCGACGCTCATGGCGCGGGCGAGATCCTGCTCGACGAGCACGATGGTCGTTCCCGACGTGAGTAGCGCCTGCAGCTGGGCGTAGACGCGATCGACGACCAGAGGCGAAAGTCCGAGCGAAACCTCGTCCAGGAGAAGAATATCGGGATTGCTCATCAGCGCCCGGCCGATGGCGGTCGCCTGCTGCTCCCCGCCCGAAAGATGCCCTGTTTTGGCGTGACGGCGGGGTTTCAGGTTCGGAAAGGCGTCGAGGACGCGGTCGATGCTCCACTCGCCCTTGCGGCCGGAGGTCTTTCCGAGAAGCAGGTTTTCCTCCACTGTCATCCGCGAAAACAGGCGCCGGCCTTCCGGCACCAGGGCGATGCCCTTGGCGATCCGTTTGTGGGAGGGGACGGCGGCCAGATCTTCGTCGTTGAGAAGGACGCGGCCGGAGGATGGCAGATGGGCGCCGGCGATCGATCGCAGCAGCGTCGTCTTGCCGGCGCCATTTGCGCCGACCAGCGCCAGCACCTCGCCCTTGGGAAGATCGAAGCTGACGCCGCGCACTGCCTGGAGCAGGCCATGGCGGACGTCGAGGTCGCGGATGGAGAGAAGGCTCATGCGGGTGTCCCTCCGAGATAGGCCTTGACCACCTCCGCATTGCTCATGACCATTTTCGGTTCGCCATCGGCGATGATCCTGCCGGCGTCCATGCAGATCAGCCGCTCCACCACCTGCAGGAGGATATGAACGATATGCTCGATCCAGACGATGCCGATGCCGCGGCGGCGCAATTCGAGGATGGTCTCCACCAGTTCGCTCGCCTCGCCATCGGTCAGGCCGCCGCCAATCTCGTCGAGCAGCAGCAGCCTCGGCTGCGTGGCAAGCGCACGGGCAAGCTCCAGGCGTTTGCGGTCCAGCAGGCCGAGCGTGTCGGCGGGGCGGTTGGCGACGCCAAGCATGCCGCAGAGCGAAAGCGAATCCACCACGCGCTCATAGGCCTCGTCGCGGCTTGCGGTATTGCCGTGCGATGCGGCGACGAAGACATTTTCGAAGGTCGTCATGCCACCGAAGGGCTTGGGAATCTGATGGGTCCGGACGAGCCCGGACCGGCAGCGCTCCGCCGCCGTCCGGCGCGTGACGTCGACGCCGTCGAAGGTGATGCTTCCCTCATTCGGCCGGAAGGCGCCGGCAAGCACGCTGAGCAGGGTCGTCTTGCCAGCGCCGTTCGGCCCGACAATGCCGATCGCCTCGCCATCGCCCATGGAAAAATCAAGATTCTCCAGCACCACCAGCGCGCCGAACCGCTTGTGGATCCCCTTGGCCGAGAGAAAGGCTCCCCCCGGCCGTCTTTGAGCTTCCCGCTGCAGCACTGTGCGTTACCCGTTATAGGCGGTGAGCTTGGCGCCGACCGGGACATTGGGGTCGGTGGCGTTTTCGGTGACGACGTAGTCGAGCGCGAATTTCGAGCCCTCCGGCGCTTTCACCCATTGCGTGCCGATGATCGGTCCGGGAGAGACGTTGGCGACGGGGCCGCTGGTAAAGTCGACCTTGCCGGCGATCGTTGTGGTCTTCAGCGTGCTGATCGCCTTGGCGACAGCCTCCTTGCTCTTGACGTCGGTGCTGGCCTTCAGCGCATCGAAGCCGGCGTCGAGGAGCGCAAGGCTGGCGCCGAGCTGCTGCGTCCACTGCTTGCCGCTTGCCGTCTCATAGCCGTCGGCGAGTTCGGCTCCCGATACGCCGGTCAGCGTGGATTTGTAGGGGAAGGCCTTGTGCCAGTAGGCGGCGCTGCCGATGTTCAGGCCAAGGTCGCCGAGCGCCTCGATGTCGGAGGGAAACAGGCCCGTCTTGGCGATCTGGCAGATCTTGATCTGCTGGGTAAGGCCCTGCTGTGCGGCCTGACGCCAGAAGGCGGCGAAGTCAGGCGGTATCGGGAACGAATTGAAGATCTCCACGCCCTCCTGCCTGAAGAGAGCGATCTGCGCGGTAAAGTCGGTGGTTCCGGTTTCATAGGCTCCGGGATCGACGATGGTGAAGTCGGCCTTGGAAAGTGCCGGCGCCAGATGGGTGCGGATCGCATTGCCATCGGCGTCGTTGGGATACATGACGCCGACCTTCTTGTTGGTCTCGAGCAGGTTCCACTGCGAAACATAGGCCTTGTGGAACTCTTCGACGCCGAAGCCGAAATGATAGGTCCACTTGAACGGCGAGGGCGCGCCCGGTTTGGCGCCGCGGCCGAAATACCAGGCTTCCCAGGGCATGACCGTCGAGAGGCAGGGAATGCCGGCCGCTTCGCAGGCGTCGGCCACCGGGTTGATGGTTTCGGGCGTCGAGACGGCGAGCATCAGGTCGACCGCCTGGTTGTTGATCAGGTCCTTCGCCAACTGGCCGGCGCGCGAGGGATCGGACTGGGTGTCCTGGTCGAGAATGTCCACCTTCCAGGTCTTGCCGCCCGCCTGCAGGCCGTTCGCCAGCGCCTTGCGCGCCAGTTCCAGCACATAGCCGTCCGTTTCGCCGAAGCCGCCGAGCGGGCCGGTACGCGGGCTGATGAAGCCGACCTTCAGCGTGTCGCTGCTTTGACCAAAGGCCGTGCGGCCGGAAAGCGCTAGCGCAGCGCCACCCGCCACGGTCGATGCGATGAAAGAGCGGCGGCTCAGCGATGCCGCGTTGAATTTTCCGTTGCGGAAAATGCCGTTCATGAAATCATTCCTCCCTCTTGATCGGGCCTCCCAGCCCGTTCCCAGTGTTCACTTCGGCCGATCTCAATTCAGATCGGGTAGTGCCGTTTTCCCGAGGCCATGGTGATCCATCTGAGCTCGGTGAATTCATCGATCGCGGCCTTGCCGCCGAAGCGGCCGTAGCCGCTTGATTTGACGCCACCGAACGGCATTTGCGGCTCGTCGGAAACTGTGGATTCATTGATGTGGCAGATGCCGGATTCGAGCCGCATGGCGACGGCAAGTGCTGCATTGACGTCGGCGCTGAAAACGGCGGCCGAAAGCCCGTATTCGTTGTCGTTGGCAACCGTGACGGCCTCGTCGACGCTGCCGACCCGGATGATCGCCGCGACCGGCCCAAAGCTCTCTTCGCGGTAGATGCGCATGGCGGGCGTTACGTGATCGATGACGGTCGCGTCCATCAGCGTGCCGTTGGCCTGGCCGCCGCAGACGAGCACTGCGCCCTTCTGCAGGGCATCATCGACGAGCGACCGGACGCGGCGGACGGCCTCGGCGTTGATCAGCGTGCCGAGCGGCGTGTTGCCGTCCCTGGGATTGCCGGCAACGAGGGTTGCGGCCTTCGTCTGGAACTTGCCGACGAAGCCGTCGGCGATCTCGTCCATCAGGATGATCCGTTCGGTCGACATGCAGATCTGGCCTTGGTTCATGAAGGCGCCGAAGGCGGCAGCGCGCACGGCCTCGTCGATATCGGCGTCGGCAAGGATGATGAACGGCGCCTTGCCGCCGAGTTCGAGCAGGCAGCGCTTGAGATGCCTTGCCGCGGATTCGGCAATGATCCTGCCGACACGGGTGGAGCCGGTGAAGTTGATGCGGCGCACCGCGGGATGGGCGATCAGCGCATCGACGACAGCGGCGGCATCGCTCGGTGCATTGGAAACGACATTGACGACGCCGCGCGGAAAGCCGGCGTCACGCATGATGTCGCCGATCAGGCCATGGGTCTTCGGGCAGAGTTCGGAAGCCTTCAGGACGACGGTGTTGCCGCAGGCAAGCGGCATGGCGACGGCGCGGGTGCCGAGGATAACAGGCGCATTCCAGGGGGCAATGCCAACGCAGACGCCTGCCGGCTGGCGGACCGCCATGGCGAGGCTTCCCGGAATGCTGGAAGGAATGATCTCGCCTGATATTTGCGTGGTCATCGCCGCCGCCTCGCGAAGAATATCCGCGCCGAGCCCGCAATTGATCGCCGCCCATTGCGCGGTGGCGCCGGTTTCACCGGTCATGGCGGCAACGAGTTCGGGGGTGCGGGCCTCCAGGATGTCGGCTGCGGCATTCAGGAGCCTGCGCCGTTCGCCCGGGCCGGTCTGCGACCATTCTGGAAAGGCGGCTGCTGCCGCATTGGCTGCCCTTGTCATGTCGGCAACGGATCCTGCCGAAGCGATCGTTGCGACGTCGCCGGTCAACGGATCGATGCGTTCGAAGGTGGCCCCTTCGGAAGCGTCCATCGCCTCGTTGTTGATCATCAGCTGTGCCGAAAACACCGTTCCACCCATTCCCCACGCGTTGGTTCCACGTGATGACGCTTGCATTGTTGCCATGGGAGAAAACGAGCGGGCGCGGCGCGCCACGAGAGCTGCCTGACCGTTCCTGCATCTGTTGAAGTGCCTCCTCCCAAAGGCTGATGGAGAAAAGGTTACGCCGATCTGGCGCGGATGGAATGCGATTTATTGGGTTAATATTGTATTTATCCGGTGATATCAGCATTGTTTGACCTGGCGGATGGAGGGGAAGCGTTGGCAACGGACGGGGGGATTCATCACTATGCCAGGGGCGAGTGGCACGGGCCGTCGCTGTCGCACCGGCGTATCCGTTTTCAAAAAGGACTTTATGCCGATTTCCACCATTTCCTGCTGCTCGGGGAGGGGAGTGGGGAGCTTCATTTCGACAATGGCGAACATCGGCCGCTGCACGGACCGCTGCTTGCCTTCCTGCCGCCGCAGGCGCGATGCGACCTGTCAATAGCAGCCGGAACCGCGGCTCATCTGGTCGGGGCTTCGCCGCAGATCATGGTCGATGCGATCGGCGACAAGGTGGAATCCTATTCGCTGCGCATCTTCACCGAACAGCGCAAGCTGGTCGAGGCATTGGATCCCTTGACGGTCACTGAAATCAGCCCGCTGATCTCGGGCTTCGTGCGGGAACTGGGCGATCCCTCCCGCTCCTCCTGGATGGTCGCATCCGCCTATATCAGGCTCATTCTGATGGCGCTTTGGCGCGGTTCCGATGGCGAGAGAGGCGAGCAGCGTGGGCAGGGCGAAACCGGATCGATCCTGCAGAGATACCGCCAACTCGTCGAGGCCGGTTTCCGCCAGCACCGGCCGATCAGCGATTATGCCGCAGAACTGGGCGTCACGGCCGACCGGCTGCATTCCACCTGCCAAAGGGCGCTCGGCCGCTCGCCGATCCAGCTTCTGCACGAGCGCGTGGTGCAGGAGGCAAAGCTCAGATTGGAGCGCTCGGCCCGCAATATCCAGGAAATCTCCGACAGTCTCGGCTTTCGCGACCCAACCTATTTCAGCCATTTCTTCAAGCGCAAGACCGGCCTTTCACCCGCCGGCTACCGCCAGATCGCCCGCGCTTCGGCCGGCTCGGAAAACAGTATGCTGTCCTCGGGTTATGCGGATTGGCCTTAGGTTCAGGGCATTGGTCAAAGCAATGGCTTGCCAATCTTGGGTCACACAATCATGCTGCCGGAATCGCAAGGCGCGTAGGACTGCCATGCGCCAGGAGCAGTCGTTGCCTCGGCTTGAAGGAATGACCGATTTGGGGCCGACGGCGGACCGTCCGCTGCGAGGACACCTAGCACGAAAGCGGACATGCGGGGCCTCGGTGCGAACGTCCGGGATCGGCCCGGAGCAGTCGTAGACCACGAGTATGACGTACGGCTCGATTTGGCGCTCATCGCGGACGTCGCGCACCGACGCCTTCTCGACGCGAGTTAACCGGAAGTTCGCGTAACGACGGTGCCTCTCGCTTTCACAGGGAGGGGCCATGGGTGATCAATTTCCAAGCCAACAGCCCGTAGGTCGATGGACGAACGGGCTTTTTGCAGCGGATTGCCGTCACGAAAGGGCGGCGGTTGAACGATTGCAGTCTATCCAGACGATTTCGACGGGCGTCGCCGAAAGAGCTGATCCCAGATGTCGTACCCCGCAGGGACAATCCCGATCAGCAGTGCAGCGGCCAAATCGAACCGTGGTACAAACGCCAGGATGACCGCGCAGAACGCGACAAGCGTCACGAATGCAAATATTGCAAAAAACCGGCTTCTGTTCATCGGTCTATCCTTTCGGAATTGGCCAGACACTGCGTCATCTCTGTACTCCATAGAGTAGATTCGGCAGCATGTAGACGATGCTCGGGAACAGATAGATGACCACCATGCAGAGAATGACGATCAACATATACGGCATCATGCCGCGGAAGATGTCGGTCAGTTTGACATGCGGAGGCGAGACGCCCTTCAAGTAGTATGCCGACATCGCCATGGGTGGTGATAGGAAGGCCGTCTGCAGGTTGATTGCCACGAGGATACCGAAGAACAGCGGATCGATCCCGAAATGCGGCAGCAGCGGAATGAAGATCGGGATGAAGATGACGATGATTTCAGTCCATTCCAGAGGCCAGCCGAGAATGAAGATGATGATCTGGGCCAGGATCAGGAACATCAGCGGCGACATGTCCAGGCCGGTCACGAAGTCACTGATGAACTGTTGGCCGCCGAGATAGGCGAATACCGATGCGAAGGTCGCCGAACCGACGAACAACCAGCAGACCATCGCGGTCGTTCGCGCCGTCAGATACACCGACTCCTTCAGTCGCTGCCAAGTCAGCGCCCGATAGGCCGCAGCAAGCGCCAGTCCCCCCAATGCGCCGATTGCGGCGGCTTCCGACGGCGTTGCCAGGCCAAAGAGAATGGCACCCAGCACCGCAAGAATCAGAAAGGCGAGCGGCGCGAAGGATGTAAGCATCATCCAGGCGAGTTGGACCGGCGTGTGCTCGCCCACATCTTCTTTCGTTGGCCGCGGCGCCAGTTGCGGCTGCAGGATTGCTCGCACCACGACATAAATGAGATAAAACCCGGCCAGGGCGAGGCCGGGCAGGAGCGCCGCCGCATACATTCGGACAACCGAGATCCCGGAGGTGGCCGCATAGACGATCAGCAGGATGGAAGGCGGGATCAGGATCCCGAGCGTGCCGCCCGCGCAGATCACGCCCGTCGCGTAGCGCACGTCATACTTTGCCTTCAGCATCGCTGGTAGGGCGAGCAGTCCCATCAACGTCACCACGGCCCCGACGATGCCGGTTGCCGTGGCAAAGAGTGTGCAGGTGACCAGGGCGGCGACCGCCATCGAGCCGGGCACCCGGCGCGTGACGCTGAATAGCGTCGAGAACAGCCGATCGACGATGTTGGCTCGCTCGACGATGTAGCCCATGAACAGGAACAGCGGGATAGCCGTCAGCACGTCGTTCTGGATGACCGAGTAGGTCTGGTTGACGAACAGATCGAAGATCCGGTTGTTGAAGAAACCGCCGATCCAGGTCTGCGCCAGTGTAGCGGCATCGCCGCCGGATTCGAGCGCGCGGTCATAGCCGCGCCACATGCGGCCGGCATCGAAATAGGCATAGTATCCGAAGCCGACACCCAGAGCCATCAAGGTGAACGCCACCGGGAAGCCGAGGAAGATGGTGAGGATCAGGATGAGGAGCATCCCGACGGCGATATGCGCATCCGTCATTGAGCGTCCCGATCCCGTGGTTCACGTCCAGCGTCAAGTTCCCGCGACGGAAGGAAACCCTCGTCCTCGGACTTGAGCACGTCCAGGCTTTTTGTTTCCAGTAGTACCTTTTCCAGTTCTTCGACATCTTCGGCCTGCTTCGGCCATTCGCCCGTCCTTATGCAGAGAATGCAGCGGAAGACCTGCGCCACGCCCTGCAGGAACAGGAGAATGCCGGCGGCGACGATCACGGCCTTGAACTGGAAGATCGGCACACCGGCGGGACTGTTGGAACTGACCTCCAGATAGCCCCAACTGCGTGCGGCATATTTCCAGCCCGAGATCACAAGCGCGGTAATACCGGGAAAGAAAAAGATGAAGTACAACACCAGTTCCAGCCTGGCCTGGGTGCGCGGTTTCCAGAGCCGGTAGATGAAGTCGCCGCGCACATGGCCATCACGCGAGAGGGTATACGCTCCCGCCATCATGAAGATCGTTCCATAGAGCATGTAGCTCAGATCGAAGGCCCAGGGGGTCGGCGCGCGAAAGAGGTAGCGTGCAACAACCTCATAGCCGACGCCGAAGGCCATGATGAGTATCCCCCACGCGAACACCTTGCCGAACCACGCCGACAATTCGTCGGCGAATGCAATGTAACGGAGCATGCAAGCGCCTCCCTAATCTCGAAGAGGGACGAGGCCCGGAAATACCGGGCCTTCACCATCTATTTTCCGAGCTTCAATTTTCCGGGGAAATAGTGCTCATAGGCGAGTGCGAGATCGGCGGAGTTCATCAATTCGTAGTACACGACCCTCTCCACCCACTGCCGCTGACTGTCGAGCACCTTCTTCATGAACGCATCCGCTTCAAGCGTGGGGATGATCTCATCCCAGGCCTTGAGTTGCGCATCCAGAATTTCCTTTGGAGTGCGGTGCACGGTCACGCCATGTTCGGCCTGGAGTTTTTGAAGGTCGCTTGAATAGTTGTCCATCGCGGACGCTGTTATCGCCGTGCTTGCTGCCTCCACGCCATATTCCAGGATCGCCTGCAGATCGTCGGGAAGGTCGTCAAACACATCCTTGTTGAAGAGGAACTCGAAAGATTCGCTCGCTTGATGGTAGGACGACAGCATGTAGTTCTTGGCGACATCCTGCGAACCAAACCGTATGTCAGAGGAGGGATTGTTGAACTCGAAGGCGTCGATCACACCTCGCTCCATTGCCGGCACGATCTCGCCGCCCGGAAGTTGAGCGACGCTCATGCCCATATTCTGCATGAGATCGGCGGCGAGCCCGACCGTACGATATTTGAGGCCGTTGACGTCGTTCACGGTCGCGACCGGGTTCTTGAACCAGCCGAACGGCTGCGCGGGCATCGGGAAGCCATAGAAGCCGTAAAGGTTCAGCCCCATGATGTCCTGGGTGAGTTCTCGGTAGAGATCCTTGCCGCCACCTTGATGGAACCATCCGAGCATGGTGGTTGCGCTGCCGCCAAATACCGGCCCGGTACCGAAGAGGGAAGCTGCCTTGTGCTTTCCGTACCAATAGACCGGAACGGTGTGGGCTGCGTCGATCACGCCATCGTTGACGCCGTCGAGCACCTGAAACGCGCCGACGACCGTACCGGCAGGCATTAGTTCGAACTTCAGGCGTCCGCCGGACATTCGTTCGACCCGTTCGACGTACAGGCGGGCAAAATCCATCCAGATGTCCGACGCGGGCCAGGATGTTTGCATTTTAATGACGGTGGGTGCCTGGGCCAGCACCGCCGGGGCGGCAAGAGCCCCAACTGCGGTTACTCCAACGAGCGTAGATGCTCCCAGCAACTCTCGACGCGATACTGCCTTTTTGTTCATTGTTCTTCCTCCCTGGATTGTAGTCGAATTCTCCCTGCATTTCCTGATAGTCTGCTAAGTTGAAGAGGAGGGCTCCCAACCTTTTCGCGATCAGTATCAACAACTGATTGTTCTCATTTGTCTATTATGCACACTTTTTGCAATTCTGACAGACGTTCAAGTGTTGTTGATCACAGCTTGGGGCTGTGGTCCAACGACCAAGGCACAGTACCGCTACTCCGCGTTGTCCGGACTACCTCAGCCTAGAAAGAAAAAGCTGCTCGCCCGTCGACGATGAACTGGAGCCATGTGCTGAACTGGAACCATGTGCTCGTTCTTGATCGCCTTCGTCCCAAGTCGATTAAGCCGACGAGAGCCGACGTCCACACATGGCGCACAGATGTCGTCTCGTCAAACCAATGCTATGGCCGCTTTCGGGGAGCGGCAACGAAGACCAGGCTCACGACAGCGCGAAGATCTTTACCTCTCTCCCGATGCCCTGAAGCTCCGCCATCCGGGAGGCCGATGTGATGCCGCTGTCGCGGAGGATCTCTGAAACCTGGACATCCCCGACGATCGCCTCTGTCGTCATGATCACATTGGGATCGGCGAGCCCCTGGACGCGGGAGGCGATATTGACGGTTTGGCCGAAGTAGTCTTGCCGGTCGTTCAGGTTGACTGCGAGGCATGGCCCCTCATGGATGCCGATCTTCAGCAGAAGATCGTCGCTGCCGTGTTCGGCATTCAACCGAAGCATCGCCTCCCGCATCTTGAGTGCCGCCGCTACCGCGCGATCCGGGCTCGGGAAGGTCGCCATCACGGCATCGCCTATGGTCTTGACGACTGCTCCGGCCTCTGTGGCGACGATCTCGTGAAGAACCCGGAAATGCGCGCGCACCAGATCGAAAGCGGCAAGATCTCCGACGCGCTCGTAAAGCGCGGTCGAGCCCCTCAAATCGGTGAAGAGGAAGGTCAGGCTGGTGATCTTGAGGCGCTGGTCGACGTCGAGTGTGTCGGTCCGATAGATGTCGCGAAAACTCTGGTTCGTCAGCAGGCGCTTGGCTGTCAGAAAAGGCCGCCTGCGGCCCAAGAGGTCGTGCAGGTCATCGCCAGCGATGCAGACGTTCGGCACCACTCTGCGATCGGTGTGGTTCTCAAGCGTGAGCCGCAGTAAGCCCGGACGAAGGGTCAGCGTTTCGTTCAGCGCATGCGTCCGACTGATAATCATCGAGAGGGTTTGACGTTCGTCGGTGGGCTCACCCTGCACGTCGATGAACTGCGCCGAGTGGGTGACCGCATCGAAGATGATGACGAACTGCGCCGGCAGTTGCAGCGAGACGAAAGCCTTCTCGCCCGGAGCCAGCTCGATCATCTCCAGCTGGATGCGCGAAAACCTTGCTTCGAGATCGTCAGGCAGGTCGACCCCGGAGCTGAAGAAGATCTGGCGGTAGTACTCGAGCGGCGGTAACCGATCTGGATCGTGACCGGCAATCCTGCGAACGCGCGGGCTGACCGTAAACGTCACCTCGACCATCTCGTCGAGGGTTGGTTCGTATCCCGCCGCGCAGAGCGCGCAATGATACGTCTCATGCACGACGGTTTTAAGGGTTGCGCCGCTGTCGAGGACGCCGCCGCATCCCGGGCAAAGGACATTCCACGTCATCTCGAATGCGCCTATGCGGGCTGCATGGAGAAACGCGGCGATGGTTTTCTCTTCATCGAGATCAAGCTTATCGGCGAAAGCGAGCGCATTGATGCGATTGAGCTCACGATCCGAGCCATGCGTGACGACGTTTTCGATGCACTCGACCGTCTGCGGGTCAGCCGCCTGTCGCAGGGAGGCAAAAAGTACGTCCACTTCGCTCATGAGACAAGTCTCCGTGTGCAGAACCCACGGCGGACGACGCCAGGATGGGGATCATAACACGGGGGTTACCCAATAGAAATCTAAAGGCTTGGATGCTGCTTGCTTCCCAAGCGAAGGCGGGTTTCAGTTCCCCTTGTATATTCGCTTCAGCGCCGTCAGCAGCGCATCCAGTTCGTCGCGCGAAAACAACTCGATGAAACGCTGCTCGTGCCTATCGATCAGCTCACGCGCCTGGGCGAGCATTGTGCGTCCCGCCTTCGTCAGATGAAGTTCCTGGCGGCGGCGGTCTGCGTTGGAAGGGCGGCGCTCGATGAAGTCGCGGGCTGCCAGCCGGTTGACAAGGGCCATCATCGTCGCCCGGTCGGTGCCGAGCGTATTGGCAAGGTCGATCTGCGATGCGCCCGGATTGCCGGCGACGAGTTCCATCACCGCCAGCTGCTTCTGCGTCAGCGCCAGTTCCTCCACGGTTTCGGCGAAGTCGCGATAGATCGCGACATGGGCCATGCGCAGATGAAATCCCAGCAGGTCACCAAGCCGGCCGACGTCGAGGCCTGGCGTCGCGGGCGCATCTTCGCCCTCGAAATCGTCCTGTGGTGATTTTGTCGCCATCGTTCGTTCTCGCCTCGTCCAGGCGCCATAACCATCAAAATCAGCAGGTTAGTCAATATCCGTTTTGCGGATTTCCCTGTGCCATTCGAGCGATCGGATTTGCTTTAAACAGCCTCTTGCATCCTGCCGGGAAAAGATATTAGTATGTGTTGCATACAAATTTGATGCCTGCCGCGGGGAGCGGCGGGCATGGGAGGACAAAATGGCGCATTCCTTTTCCGGGATGGCTTCGTCGGCGGATTGCGGACTGGTGACGGATGATCCGATCCTTTACCGCGCCCGCGTCGCACCGGACCGTCCGGCTCTGTTCGAGATCGCTACCGGCCGGCAGCTCAGCTATGCCGAACTCGATGCGCGGATCGCCCGCTGCGCCGGCTTGCTGAGCGATGTGCTCGGAGTGCGCCGCGACGGGGCGCGTGTCGCCATGCTGGCGCGCAACTCGATGGATTCGATCGTGCTTGCCTTTGCCTGCCAGCGTGCTGGCGCCATCTACGTGCCGCTCAACTGGCGCCTCAACGCCGCCGAGCTTCGGCCGATCCTTGCCGATTGCGCGCCGGCTCTGCTCGTTCACGACGAGGAGTTCGCGGCAACCGTCGCCAGCCTTGCGGGCGCCGATCCTGAGATGACGGTGATATCGACGGCAGACGGTCCGGCCGGGCTGGCAGCACGGATCGAGACAAGTCTTCCGGTCGCTCCGGTGACCGGCGATGCCGACGCACCTTGCGTCCTCCTCTACACCTCGGGCACGACGGGACAGCCGAAAGGCGTCATCATCACCCGTCGCAACGCCTTTTTCGCCGCCATCAATTTTTCCGTCGTCGGCGAGATCGGGCCGGGATCCGTCGCCCTGTGCGACCTGCCATTCTTCCACACGATCGGGCTGATCGCCGTCGCGCGCACTACGTTGATGCTGGGCGGCACGCTCGTCGTCTCCGACCGCTTCACGCCGGCTCGCACACTCGCAGCCCTTGCCGACCGGCAGCGTGCCATCACTCACTATTTCGCCGTGCCGCAGATCGCGCTCGCCTTGCGCAACGATCCCGCCTATAGCGCCGCGGCGCTCGCCGGCCTGCATGCGCTCTTCGTCGGCGGCGCGCCGCTGACGCAGGCGCTGATCGAAAGCTATCTCGACGACGGCGTTGCGCTGGTCAACGGTTACGGCATGAGCGAGGCCGGAACGGTGTTGCACGTGCCGATCGATCGGCGCGCCGTGCAGGACAATCCCGGCAGCGTCGGTCTTCCGGCACCCTTGCTCGACATTCGCATCGTCGGCGAAGACGTCCGCGAGGTTGATGACGGCGAGATCGGCGAACTCTGGCTGCGCGGGCCGGCCGTGACGCCGGGCTACTGGAACAAGCCTGAGGAAACCGCTGCCGCCTTCACCGACGGCTGGTACCGCACCGGCGATCTCGGCCGACGCGAAGCGAACGGCTTCTATCGCATCGTCGACCGGCTGAAGGACATGTACATCAGCGGCGGCGAGAATGTTTATCCCGCCGAGGTCGAAGCAGTGCTCGCAAGTCATCCCGATATCCTCGACGCCGCGGTCGTCGGAATTGCCGACATCCGATGGGGCGAATGCGGCCTCGCCTATGTCGTGCTGCGCCCGGGTGCCGTGGCGACGGGCGATGAGATCGCCGGCCATTGCGCGGAAAGGCTCGCCGCCTTCAAGCGCCCGGCGCGCATCCTCTTCGTCGAGGCCATTCCCCGTACCGCCTCCGGCAAGGTGCAGAAACATGTCCTGCGCCAATTCCATTCCGATGAAACTTTTCAACGACAGGCCCTGTGAAGCGGCCCCGGCATTCACGCCGAAACCCATGGAGTAATCTCATGACTGATATGCAATCGCCGGTTCTGGTCGAATTCGACAACGGCATCGCCTTCGTGACACTCAACCGCCCGGAAAAGCGCAATGCGATGAATCCGGCCCTGAATGCCCGGATGCTCGAAGTGCTCGACGAGCTCGAGGGCGACGAGCGCTGCGGTGTTCTCGTCCTGCGCGGCGCCGGCGAATCCTGGTCCGCCGGCATGGATCTGAAGGAATATTTCCGTGATAATGACGACAAGCCGCGCAATGCGACGCTGAAGGCGCGGCGGCAGTCCGGCGGCTGGTGGAGCCGGCTGATGTATTTCGAAAAGCCGACGATCGCCATGGTCAACGGCTGGTGCTTCGGCGGCGCTTTCACGCCACTGGTTTCCTGCGATCTCGCCATCGCCGCCGAGGAGGCGAATTTCGGCCTCTCCGAGATCAATTGGGGCATTCTGCCGGGCGGCAACGTCACCCGCGCAGTCGCCGAAGTGATGCGCCATCGCGACGCTCTCTATTACATCATGACCGGTGAACTGTTCGGCGGGCGCAAGGCCGCCGAAATGGGTCTCGTCAACGAAGCCGTGCCGCTGGCGGAGCTGGAAAACCGGGTCCGTAAGATCTGCGCCAGCCTGCTCGAAAAGAACCCGGTGACCCTGAAGGCCGCCAAGGACACCTACAAGCGGGTGCGCGACCTGCCATGGGATCTCGCCGACGATTACATCTACGCCAAGCTGGAACAGATGTTGTTTCTCGACAAGACCAAGGGACGCGACGAGGGGCTGAAGCAATTCCTCGACGACAAGACCTACCAGCCGGGGCTCGGCGCCTACAAGCGCGGCCGCTGAGACGAGCCCGGCTCGCCGGGCCATTCGCGAGCCGATCATCGGGAGGAGGAAGCAATGAAGATCCATGCCGCGGTGGCGCGTGCGCCCCATACGCCGTTTTCGCTGGAAAGGCTCGATCTGGAGGAGCCGCGCGAGGGTGAAATCCTGGTTCGCGTCGTGGCGACAGGGGTTTGCCACACCGATATCGTCATGCGTGACCAGCATCTGCCGGTGCCGCAGCCGGTCGTGCTCGGCCATGAAGGCGCCGGCATCGTCGAGCGTGTCGGGCCGGGCGTTGCCAAGGTCAAGCCCGGCGATCACGTGGTCATGACCTTCAATTCCTGTGGTCATTGCCCGAGCTGCAACGATCACGAGGAGACTTATTGCCACGAATTCTTCCCGCGCAACTTCTTCGGTGCGCGCGCCGATGGTTCGAGCGGGCTCTCATGCGAGGGAGAGCGGGTTCACGGCAATATTTTCGGCCAATCCTCCTTTGCCAGCCACGCGCTGTGCCATGAGCGCAATGTCGTGAAAGTGCCTGAGGATGCGGATCTGGCGCTGCTCGGGCCGCTCGCCTGCGGCATCCAGACCGGCGCCGGCGCGGTCATGAACGCGCTGAAGGTCGAGCCGGGAAAAGTGCTCGCAGTTTTCGGCATGGGCTCCGTTGGTCTTGCCGCCGTGATGGCCGCGCGGATCGTCGGCGCTTCACGGATCATCGCCGTCGACGTCAACGAGACGCGGCTGGCACTTGCGGCGGAACTCGGCGCGACCGACATCGTCAACGGCAAGGCGAGCGACGCGGTTGCCGCCATCATGGCGCTGACCGGCGCCGGCGTCGATTATTCGATCGATGCCTCCGGCGTGCCCGCCGTCATCGACCAGTGCGTGCGGGTGCTGGCGCCGCGCGGCACCTGCGGCATCGTCGGGGCCTCGCCCCATGGCGCGACGTTGACGCTCGACCTCACCCATATCCTGTCCGGCGGGCGCCGGGTCCGCGGCATCGTCGAGGGCGATTCCAATCCCGACGTGCTGATCCCGTTGTTGATCGACCTGCATCGGCAGGGCCGCTTCCCGTTCGACAGGCTCATCACCTTCTATGATTTCGCCGACATCAACCAGGCGGTGGAGGATTCGGAAAAGGGCATCGTGCTGAAACCGGTCGTGCGTCAGCCGGCCGTCTGACACCGTTCAAGGGAGGAAACAATGAACACCGTCACCCCAATCGCCACCGATACCAGCTTCGATGTCATGAAGGCGCTGCTTGACCGGCAAAGGGCGTCTTTCCTGAGGGACGGGCCGCCGGGCATCGACACCCGCATCGATCGTATCGACCGCGTCATCGCCCTTCTCGTCGACCATAAGGATGCGATCGCCGCTGCCCTGTCGGAGGATTTCGGCAGCCGCAGCGTCGAGGCGAGCCTGCTTCTCGACGTCTTTACCTGCGTCGGCTCGCTCAAATATGCAAAGGCCCATCTGGTCGAATGGCTGAAGCCCGAGCAGCACGAGGCATTGTTCCCGGACGCGGTGGCCGAAGTGGTCTATCAGCCGAAGGGAGTTGTCGGAATTCTGAGCCCGTGGAATTTCCCCTATCAGCTCGCCCTGGCGCCGCTTGCCGGTATTCTTGCCGCCGGCAACCGCGCCATGATCAAGCCGTCGGAGGTGACGCCGGCCTCGGCCGCCTTGATGGCGGAGCTCATTGCCGGCGCCTTCGACGAAACGGAAATCGCCGTTGTTCAGGGGGGACCGGCGACAGGCACGGCCTTTACATCACTTGCCTTCGACCATCTGATCTTCACCGGCGGGACCGCAGTCGCCCATCACGTCATGCGCGCGGCGGCGGAAAACCTGACGCCGCTGACGCTTGAGCTCGGCGGCAAGTCGCCCGTCATCATCGGCCGCTCGGCTGACCTCGCAGACGCGGCGCGCCGCGTCATGACCGTCAAGACGCTGAACGCCGGCCAGATCTGCCTGGCGCCGGATCATGTCTATGTGCCCGAGGAAAGCGTCGAGGCCTTTGCCGGGCACGCGGTCGCGGCGGTCGGCGCGATGTATCCGGCGCTGAAGGAAAATCCTGATTACACCTCGATCGTCAATGCCCGCCATCACGCCCGCATCCAGGGCCTGATCGACGATGCCAGGGCCAAGGGCGCGAGGATCGTCGAGATCAACCCGGCGGCAGAGAATTTTTCCCAGCAATCGGCCCACCGAATGCCTCCGACCCTGATCCTCGATCCCACCGAAGACATGCGCGTGCTGCAGGAGGAAATCTTTGGACCCGTGCTGCCGGTCCTTCCCTATCGCGATATCGCCAACGTCATCGATCGTATCAATGCCAGGCCGCGCCCGCTCGCTCTCTATTACTTCAGCCAGGATCAGCAGGAGGAGGCCCGCGTCCTCGACAATACGACCTCCGGCGGGGTGACGGTCAACGACTGCATGAGCCACGTCACGGCGGAAGGCCTGCCCTTCGGTGGTGTCGGCCATTCGGGCATGGGTGCCTATCACGGCAAGTTTGGCTTCCTCGCCTTCTCGCATCCGCGCGCCGTCTATCACCAGAGCAGGATGGTGGAAGCGGAATACATGATGCGGCCGCCCTACGGCGATGCGATGCGTGGTTTTTTGGCGGCGGCGATCTGCAAGTAGTCGAAGAAGTGTTGGACGATGCCGTCGGCAGCCGCGGCTGCCGACGCACGGGATGGCTGCTCGCAACGAATGGCCCGATTGCGCAGGCTTATCCGGATAACGCTATATTGTGTCATCAGGCTCCATGTCCCGACGCAGAGGATGCCGTTGTTAAACATGCCTTATGCATAGGCTGTTAGCCGTTGAACCGCAGGGTATTGCGGACATGATGTCTCCTGCCGTCCTCGGGCATGACCTTTCAATTCCGGTTTCGCGTATTTCTGATGTCGTCAAATCTGGCAGCGGGCCTCTCTGCCCATAGCTCATTGTCGCGGCGGACGCCCGCTTTCCTGTCGTCGCATTGCTGCAGACCGGCCTGGAGACGCAACTGCTGACGAATAAAGCCTGACGGGCCCGCGATTTAACGAAGCTCAAACCACTGTTGCCCTATGATTGGTTCGGTACATGTATTGGAAGGTGGATCCAACGCGGTGAATGGCATCTGGACGCAATTCGGTGGCAACCTGTCATTCGTGTGCCTGGCGATTTCGCTCTGGGCGCATTTCTCGATCCAATTTCAACGTCGTTCGGTCACACAGGAAAAAATCGCCTTCGGAATCATAGCCGGCGGTGCCTCCATCGGATCCATATTGCTGGCCGTCGAATTCAATCCCGGCATTTATATCGACATCCGCTTTTCGCCGCTTGCTTTGGCGGGCATGTTTGGCGGACCGATCGCGGCGGCCTTTGCGGCGTCGCTGGCAATGGTCTTCCGCTTTTGTGTCGGCGGCACGGCAATGATCGACGGTCTGATCGCAATTGCTGTCGCGACCGGTATCGGCCTGGCTGCCAATGTCTGGATCCGGAAGAGATCTCCCGAGCTCATGGACGTTGCGCTGCTGAGCCTCGCGCTCGGCGGCGCGCTTATCGTTTTGATGGCGGTGCTTCCCACCCTGGTGCACGCCCGCGTACTGGCCATCATCGGTCTGCCGATGACAATATTGAACTGCCTGGCGACGGTGCTGTGTGGTTTCGTTCTGTTGAAGACGCAACAATGGGAGCTGGAGCGAAGCATATTGGTGACCGCGTTTTCGCAGTCGCCCGATTATCTCTACGTGAAGGACCGAAACAGCCGGTTCATCACCGTCAATGAGAATATGACCCGCCTTTATCGGTTCAAGACGACGGCGGAGATGACCGGATTGTCGGACTTCAATCTTCTGTCGCGGCCGCTCGCCGAAGAATTTTATTATCTCGAACAGCAGGTCATGGACACCGGGGTGCCTCTGATCGACTCCATCGAGCGCATCGAAGGCAGATACCTGCTCGCCTCCAAGGTGCCGCTGAAGGATAGGCAGGGACGGGTGATCGGCCTTGCCGGCGTCACGCGTGACGTAACGGAGCGGACTGCCCTGGAGCGGGAATTGCGCAAGAGCAAGAACCTGCTGTCACATGCGATGGCCGGCATGTCCGATGGTATCGCCATGTACGACAGCAAGGGTTTCCTCGTTTTTTGCAACGATCAGTATCGCACCGCCTTTCCGCTATCCGGGGACGCCCGCGTGGTTGGCGCGCATATCAGCGACATCCTTCGCCGCGTCGCGGAAACGGGCGAGCGCACCGGTATCCCGGACAATGACCGCGAAGAGTGGATCAAGGCCGCCAGCGCTACGTTGCATAGCAACAAGGACGAAGAGGTTCAGCTTCACAACGGTGACTGGCGCAGCATCCGGACAAGGCTAGCGGAAGACGGCACGGCGATGGCCGTTGTCTCGGACATCACGGCGACGAAGCAGGCGGAAATCGCCCTCAGGCTGTCGGCGGAGCAACTGAGGAATCTCGCCGAGACCGATGGGCTCACCGGCATGGTCAACCGCCGGGCCTTCGACGAAGCTTTCGCGCGCGAGACCGCAGGCAGCGCCAGGAAAAACACGTCGTTCAGCCTTCTGATGGTCGATATCGACCGCTTCAAGGCCTATAACGACACCTATGGTCATCCCGCCGGAGACCAATGCCTGCGTGTCGTCAGCAGGTGTCTGCGCCAGTCCGTAAGCCGGCCGGCAGATATAGTCGCACGCTACGGCGGAGAGGAATTCGTGGTTCTGCTCCCCGCTACCAGTGCGAAAGGGGCGATGATCGTTGCCGAGCAATTCGCGCGTCTCCTAAGCCAGCAAAATATCGTTCATTCCGGCAGCGAATTCGGACGGGTGACGGCCAGCATCGGCATATCCTGCGCGACGGGAGCCACCCTGAGGATCGACCCGAGCCGCCTTCTGACCGAGGCCGATGCCGCGCTCTACGACGCCAAGACGCAAGGCCGCAATCGCATCCTGGCACATTCGCCTGAGGAACGGCAGGGCATGAAGGACGTCGGCTAGATCCTTGATAGGTTTTTCCTATCGAGCCATCGCTCGTGCGCCCTTGATGTTTTCCCCGCTTCGACAATAAGGGCGCATGGACACAAAATTCATTGGTAAAAAATCGGCGGCCGCCGGCGGCTGGGGCGCTTTGAAGAGCTGCGGCAAGCGTTTGCTTCAAAGCGGCATGCCCATTTCAGCGGCGCGGACGATGCTGAAGGCGAACCAGCCGGATGGGTTCGATTGCCCGGGCTGCGCCTGGGGCGACCCGGAGCACGGATCGTCGTTCGAGTTCTGCGAGAACGGCGTGAAGGCCGTCGCCTGGGAGGCAACGGAGAAACGGGCAACGCCCGCCTTCTTCGCGGAAAAGACTGTATCGCAGCTTCGCCAGTTGACGGATTATGAACTGGAACTCAACGGGCGTCTGACCCATCCGATGCGCTACGATGCGGCGAGCGACCGTTACCTGCCGGTCGCATGGGAGGATGCTTTTGCCGAGATCAGCAGCATTCTGAGGGGTCTCGATAGTCCCAACCGGGGGGAATTCTACACGTCGGGCCGGGCGAGCAACGAGGCCGCCTTCCTGTATCAGCTGTTCGTGCGCGTCTACGGCACCAACAATTTTCCCGATTGCTCCAACATGTGCCACGAGGCGAGCGGCATCGCCATGCGTCAGGCGGTCGGTGTGGGCAAGGGTACCGTGCTGCTGGAGGATTTCGAAGAGGCCGACGCGATCTTCGTGATCGGGCAGAACCCGGGCACCAACCATCCGAGGATGCTCGGCGACTTGCGCCGGGCGGCGATCCGCGGCGCGCGCGTCGTCGTCTTCAATCCCATCCGCGAACGCGGCCTGGAGCGCTTCTCCGACCCGCAGAACAAGGTCGAGATGCTGCGCGGCGGTTCGACGGATATCGCCAGCCTTTATCTGCAGCCACAGCTCGGCGGCGACATGGCCGCGGTGCGCGGGATGGCAAAGGCCGTGCTGGCCGCGGAAGACGCAGCGGTCGCCGCCGGCCTGCCCTCCATTCTCGACCACGCATTTCTCGCCGAACACTGCGCGGGTTTTGCAGAATACCGGGCAGCGGTCGAGGCGACGAACTGGGCCGAGATCGAGGACCAGTCGGGACTGAGCCGGCAGGAGATCGAACGGGCTGCCGATGTCTATATCAACGCAGAGCGGGTGATCTGCACCTGGGCGATGGGTGTGACCCAGCATCTGCATTCCGTGGCGACGATCCGCGAGATCGCCAATTTCATGTTCCTGCGCGGCAATATCGGCCGGCCGGGGGCCGGCCTTTGCCCGGTCCGCGGCCATTCTAACGTGCAGGGCGACCGCACCGTCGGCATCAACGAAAAGCCATCGGATGATTTCCTCGATGCGCTGGAGAATCACTTCCGCTTCACCGTTCCCCGCGAACATGGCCACAATGTCCTTGCCGCGATCGGAGCAATGCTCGACGGCTCGGCTGAGGCCTTCATCGGGCTTGGCGGCAATTTCGCCCGCGCCACGCCCGACAGCGCACTCGTTGAAAAGGCGCTGCGGCGGCTGAAGCTGACGGTGCATATCGCGACCAAACCCAATCATTCGCATCTCATGCCCGGCGAGACGGCCTTCATCCTGCCGTGCCTCGGACGCACCGAGATGGATCTGAACGCGGCGGGCAACTCCCAGCTGGTGAGTGTCGAGGATTCGATGAGCATGGTGCATGGTTCTGCCGGCATCAATCGTCCGGCCTCGCCGCATCTCCTCTCGGAAGTCGCCATCATAGCCGGCATTGCACAAGCGACGGTCGGCTCCGCCTTGGTCGACTGGGCAGAGCTTGCCGACGACCACGACCGCATCCGCGATCATATCGAGGCGACCATTCCAGGCTTCGAAAACTACAATAAGCGCCTGCGCAAGCCGCGCGGTTTCCACCTGCGCAACACCGCCGCCCATCGGGAGTGGGATACGCCGGCAGGCAAGGCATCATTTTCTTGCGAAGCGCTTCCGGAGGAGACGGTGCATCAGCGGGCGCGAAAGGGCGAGGGGCGTTTCGCCCTGCAGACGTTCCGCTCGCACGATCAATACAACACGACGGTCTACGGTCTCGATGACCGATACCGCGGCGTTTACGGGGAGCGGCAGGTCATCTTCATTCATCCAGCCGACCTGGAGGCGATGAATGCCGAGGCCGGTGACCGGATCGACGTGGTCGGCGAGCATGATGACGGTATCGAGCGCATCGCTGAGAATTTCCGCTTTGTGCCCTATGACATTCCGCGTGGAAGCATCGCGGGTTACTATCCTGAACTGAACGTGCTCGTGCCGCTCGGCAGCGCAGGTACGGAAAGCGATACGCCCACCTCGAAATCCATCATGGTTTCCTTCCGCCGGCGAAAAGCCGCGTGAGCGAAGAAGGCTCCGACGTCGATCGCTTTCTTGCCCTCGTCGCCGCGGCGCAAGGCAGGGATATCAGGCTGACATCCATACAGGCCGGTCTCCTTGTCGCCGCGGAACTGGGGATTGCGGGTGACAGCCGCGCCTTTGCGCGCAAGCTGGGGATCGCGCATTCTCTCGTGCTCAGGGAACTCAACGTCCTGGCGGAACGCGAAGGGCTGCTGCGGATCGTGAAGCGCGATCTGAGGACAATGCGAGTGCATTACATGTTGCCGCCGCGGGACGAGGTGTAAACACCCTGCACCGCAAGCCACGGCCGCTATCGACGGATCACGCGTTTCCTGGTGTCGGAGGGGTATTCTCCGTACGTGGTCTTATAGACTGCGGAAAACCGGCCGAAATGAAAGAAGCCCCATTTGAGGCAGATGGCCTTCATGGTCTCCTTGCTCTCGGGATCGAGCAGATCCTGGCGCGCGGCGCGCAGACGAAGCGTCAGCAGATAGGCGGCGGGAGAGGTTCCTCTGAACGCGCGAAAACCGGTTTCGAGCGCCCGGCTGGATACGCCGGCCGCTTCGGCCACCTTCGTCATGGTGATCGGTTGATCGATATTGGCGTGCATGAATTCGATCGCTCTGCGGACATGCCGGGGGGCGATCAGGGCGGGGCCATTCTCCAGGAAATGCGACAGCCGGTGCGGCACCAGGCGCACGACCAGATCGGCCAGCGCCTGCGTCATATGCGCCATGGCGATCGGCGACTGCAGCAAGGGGCCATCGTCGCGCATACCCGAGATGATCGTTTCCGTGAGATTGCTGATAAGGCGCCCTTCCGGCTTGGACAGATCCAGTTCGGGCAGCAGGTCGAGGGAGCCGCTGAACGGCATCTCGAACGTCTGGCCGATCGTCTGCAGGATGACAGGCCAGTTGATCAGCAACTCGTCGATCACGTTCGATTGCCCATGCATGATGACGCTGTTAGGTTCGAAATTGTTATAGAGAAGCAATTTTCCTTGCCCGGCCTCGGCGATGCGGGACGATCCATAGGTTACCCCCATGCCGCCGCTGCGCGGCACGACGATCGACAGATACTCCGACGTATCGACGGTCGGCTCGATATTGAACTGGAACTCCGCCTCGTGATAACCCGTAAGCAGGACGGCTTTGTCACAGACGGAGAAATCCAGTCCCCAATGGAAGTCCTGGGCGCGGCCGACGGGCTCGGCATCGAATGCGCCAAAAGCGCCGCCCAGCGTTTCGACCATGTTGTCGAAGGACGAACCACTGAATCGAAATGAAAATGGGGGAGGGCTATTTTCAGTCATGCTGCTCCCATTGTTCGATCTGGCTGTTTCGACATGCCCTTCTTGGCCGCTCTGAGATGCCAGCCTGATGGCGATCCGCGCGGGTGCCGGATTGGTGCACTCTGCCAGTCTTGTCAGTCGTCATGCATCCTCCGCCGCAGGGCTTCACCAGGGCCAGCAGACGGTCTGGATGAGCGGAGTATGCCTGTATATTAGGTGACTATAATTTATAGTGAAGCGGCTTGCCGCCGAGCCGGTGGATTTCCGTGCGGCATCGGCATCGACACCAGCGGCTTTCGGCAGCCGATGCAGTCCGAATTCGGGCGTGGCAGGCGTCAAAAAGACCAACCCGTTGAATGCATTATCGATCGTTCCCATCCAGCGCAGATTGTCGCCCAGACGACAAGAGCTGACAGAACCCGCCGGAATAGGCAAGACGTCACGCTGCCGGTTAGGTGATAACCCGCTGATAAAACGATTACGCTAAAGGAATGATTTTACGCCTGTATCCGCCACGACACAAGTTTAACGGCGGCGATCTTGCCGAGATGCACATCATCTGAAGTCTATGGAGAACGCCCCATTCGAGAGCCGCGCAGTCGCCTGCCGAAGGTTCTTAGTGGACCGCTTAAAGATGGCCTTCGGCAGGCTGACAGGCATGCAGGCATACGCACGGGATGGAGTGCGTATGTACGAATCCCTTCCATCCTTTTGGGGGTGATGGGATGGACGGGCTTGGCTTTGGGACCGCAAACCATCATGGTCACGGTCGGGTTTCATCTTACTGTTCCTTAGCTGTGGAGCAATTGTCGGGTCCCGATATTGTCGGCCAACCGGCTTTTCGTGACGCAGTCTGGACTGACCTTGCGCAAAATGTATATGGACCAGCGTCGCCGAAGCCGCCTGTTCCGCGCAATGAACTGCGCGAAGTGGATAGAGATCTTTAGGTTCTCATTGGGCACGAACGATGGGACGCGCCGGCATGATGCGGCACGCGCGATGCATTCGGTTCTTTGAGCTGAGCGATGATTTCTCACTGAAGGCACAAGCGACGGGTCGTTTCCAACACGCCGATGTCAACGTCGAGACTATCAGTTTCCGTGACGCTCGCGGGCTTCGCTCTGTCCCCGGGGATACGGACCCCCTTGGAACGCAGCCGTTCCAATTGGGCCTTGGCGCGCTCCGGACCGGCGAAAACAGACACGAGAAGAGTTTTGACATCGTCACCCCCAGGGGTCAGACGGCCGACTTCCCGGTTCCGGAGATGGCGATGTGCCTCGCCAACGAAGCGGAAAGACGGCCGCATTTGGAGCGTCAAAGTGCGACCGAGAGAGCGCTATCGCGTCGGGGAGCCACCTCTTGCGAGTTCACCATCGCGCCCGCGAGCTGGCGGAAGGTGACAAGACCCAATGCTTCCCCGGATGGTGAAACCACCCTGGCATCGTCGTGCGCCGCCGATGCCAGGATCCGGACGGCGTCTTCGACGGTCGTGCCGGATGCGATCGTCAATCCGCCTGGGACCGCTCCGGAATGCAGGGGTGTCATGACGGCATCGACCTGGATGACCCGGCCTCGATTGACCTCCTTGACGAAGTTGGCGATGTAGGCGTCGGCCGGACGCAGAACGATGTCCTGGCTGGTGCCCTGCTGGATGACTTCGCCATCGCGCAGGATCGCAATCTGGTCGCCCAGCCGAAGGGCTTCGTCGAGGTCATGGGTGATGAAGACGATGGTCTTCTTGATCTCCTTCTGAATGTCGAGAAGGACCGTCTGCATATCGGTGCGGATCAATGGATCGAGCGCCGAATAGGCCTCGTCCATCAGCAGAACCGGCGCATCGTTCGAGAGGGCTCGCGCCAGGCCGACGCGCTGCTGCATGCCTCCCGATAGCTGGTTGGGATATTTGCTCTCGAAGCCCTTCAGGCCGACCCGCTCCAGCCAGCCCATGGCGACGTCGACGGCTTTCGAGCGCTCCATGCCCTGCACTTCGCGGCCGAAGATAGTATTGTCGAGAACGTTCCGGTGCGGCAGAAGCGCGAACTTCTGAAACACCATTGCCGTCTGGTGCCGGCGAAACGTCCGCAATTCGGTCTCGTTCATTTTCACGACATCGACGCCGTCGACAAGCACTTCGCCGGCGGTTGGATCGATCAGACGGTTGATGTGGCGGATGAGCGTCGATTTGCCCGAACCCGAAAGGCCCATGATGACCTGGATGCGGCCCGAGGGTATCTCGACATTGATATCTTTCAGGCCGAGCACGTGGCCGTGCTTTTCGTTGAGCTCGGTCTTCGACAATCCCTTTTTGACGGCATCGACATGAGCGCCAGGATTGGGACCGAAGATCTTGTAGAGGTGGCGGATCTTGATGCCGCCGAAACGTTGATCAGCCATGGACGATCTCCCGATGCTTCTGGAGCCGTTTGCCATACGCCTGGCTGACCCGGTCGAAGATGATGGCAATGCCGACGATGGCAAGGCCGTTGAAAATACCCAGGGTGAAGTACTGGTTGGCGATCGCCTTCAGAACCGGCTGGCCAAGGCCCTGGACGCCGATCATCGAAGCGACGACCACCATGGCAAGCGCCATCATGATAGTCTGGTTGATGCCGGCCATAATGGTGGGAAGCGCCAGCGGCAACTGGACCTTGAACAGCTTCTGCGAACTCGACGTTCCGAACGCATCGGCTGCCTCGAGCACGTCCTTGTCGACCAGGCGGATGCCGAGGTCGGTCAGCCTTATCATCGGCGGGATGGCGTAGATGACGACGGCAATCAGTCCCGGCACCTTGCCGATGCCGAGCAGCATGACGACAGGGATCAGATAGACGAAGCTCGGCATGGTCTGCATGACGTCGAGGATCGGATTGATAACGCGCTGCAGCCGGTCGGAACGCGCCATCAATATCCCCATCGGAATGCCGATGGCGATGGAGAGCACGGTACAGACGAAGATCATCGAGACCGTCCGCATCGTATCGTCCCACATGTCGAAATAGCCGATCAGCAGCAGCGTGACGAGACAGCCGAGGACGATCTTCAGGCTGCGGCTGGCAAACCATGCGATGACAAGGATGATTGCCGTAATGATCGGCCACGGCGTCTGCGTCATGAAGCGGTCGGCGGCGATCAGGAAATGCTGCAGCGGGGAGAAGAGGCTTTCGATCGCGTCGCCGTAGCTGCGGGTAAATGTACGAAAGCCGTCATCGATCGCCTTCTTCAGATTGCGAAGGGCGTCGTCATCCATATGCGGGAATTTATAAAACCATTCCATTCGGTTCCCCTTTTCTTCAAAGAGCCGTGGCAGTCTTTTTGATTTTATCGGCAGCGAGAGGCGGTGCGCTTTACGCGCACCGCAGTAGTCGGTGTTAAAGAGCAGCCTCGATCTTCGTGGCTGCCTCAGGCGAAACCCACTTGGTCCAGAGGTCCTTGTTTTCTTTGAGGAAGTGCTTGGCACCGTCCTCGCCGGTCGCCTGGTTGTCGGTCATCCACGCCATCAGCTTGTTGACCGTGTCGTTGCTCCAGGAGCGCTTCGTCAGGTAGTCCATGACCTCAGGGCCGACCTTTTCCGAGAAAGGCTTTGCAACGAGGGTGACGATCTTGTCGACCGGCCATGCATTCGGCTTCGGGTCGGGGCAATCGGCGACGGTATTGCAGCGCTTCCATTCGGCGGCGTCGTTCGGCACGCCGGCTTCCAGCTTGACCATCTCATACTTGCCGAGCAGCGCGGTCGGCGCCCAGTAATAGCCGGCCCAGCCTTCCTTGCGTTCGTAGGCCTTGGAGATCGAACCATCGAGGCCGGCAGCCGAGCCGGTATCGACGAGGGTGAAGCCGGCCTTGTCGGCTTCGAAGGCCTTGTAGAGCTGCGTGGTCACCACGGTGCCGCCCCAGCCCTGCGGCCCGTTGTAGATGGCGCCCTTCTTCGGATCCTCGGGAGCGGGGAAGAGTTCCGGATGCTTCAGCACGTCGCCGATGGTCTTGATGTCGGGATGGGCATCGGCCAGATATTTGGGAATCCACCAACCCTGCACGCCGCCATCGGGCAGCGGAGAGCCGACCTGGACGATCCGGCCTTCTTCCGTTCCCTTCTTGACGACATCGGGCAGCAGGTCGATCCATGCTTCTGGCGCGATGTCCGGCTGGCCCTTTTCGGCCATCGAGGTAATCGTCGGGACGGTATCGCCGACGGTGATTTCGGCCTCACAGCCATAACCCTCGTTCAAGATGAACTTGTCGAGGTTGGAGAGAACCTCTGCACTCTGCCAGTTCATGCTGGCGATGGTGACGGTGCCGCATTCGGCGGCGCTGGCGAAGGACGCCCCGCCGATCAGGCCGAACGTCAGACATGTCGATGCGAATAGTTTTTTCATTCTCGTTCCCTCTGTTTAGCGGCCGATTTTGCTGAGCGGGGCGCCGCAGGACCCACTCCAACGGTTGTCAGGAAGCGTCTCCCATACTCACCGATTTCTTGAATGCCGCCGATAGTCCCTTCGCGACCGAAGCGTCGAACCCCGCAACGCGCATGCTTTCGATGGCCGCCGCCGTGGTGCCGCGATAGCCGACAAAGGCTTGAACGACGTCGTCAGGACATTCGTCGCGGCGCTCCAGCAGGCGGCCGGCGCCTGTGATCACCGTGTTGACGGCGCGGCGCGCAATCTCCGCCGGCAGGCCATTTGCGACGGCGTCGCGCATCATGGCGGCCGCGAGCAGCGCCGGGAATGCCGGTCCGGACCCGGAAAGACCGGTGAGGTAATCAATGTCGCTTTCCCTTGCGACCTCGTCCTCAGATCCGCATGCCTGAAAAATCGCGCGGACGAGCGCCCGGTCGTCTTCGGTGACACCGCTCGCGCCAATCCACGGCGTATAGGACTTGGCCACTTCGGCGGCGGCATTCGGCAAAGCGCGGATAACGCGGCCGGTGTTGTGGCGCTCGGAAAGTGCGTCCAGACGGATGCCCGCCATGACTGAAATGACGAGCTTGCCGCCGGCATCGACATCAAGAGCATGCCAGTCATCAGGACGGACGGAGAGGACGATCACGTCCGAGCGGTCGGCAAGCGCCTGATTGTCGGTGGTCAAGAAAGAATTCGGGAAACGGTGTGGCTGCTCGCTGCGATAGGAGAGGGAGAGATTTCGAGGTTCGACCAGGCCGGCATCAAGGATCGAGCCGGCGATTGCTCCGCCCAGCCAACCGCCGCCGCCAATGATGCCGATCCTCAAGGAAACGCTCATCCCGGCCCTCCCTAACCCGGCCTGTACCCATGCCGCGAGAAGAAGCGATCGAGCTCCCTCTGCTGCGGCACTTCGCCGGTGTAGATCGCGATATATTCGGGAATCCGTTTCATGCGGACGGCGAGTTCCTCCTTGGCTTGCATAGAGATGTATCCGATCTGCACGAGGTAAGTTGTTCGCGCTCGGACATCCGATGTCGCTTCTGGTAGCCCGAAGCGGATAAACATCCGCTTGAGAGCTTCCAGGCGAAGCTGATCGGCTTGCCGGACCTCGGCGAGAATCTCGTCGGACTGCAGCGCCCAGCTGCGCACAGCGAATTCGAACCTGGCGTCGAACAGATCATTGTTGAGCCAGCAATCGAAGACGTTGAGCATCGCCTCGGCGAGCGATTCCGCGTAGGCTTCGGACTGCTTGACGATGTTGCCGGTGTTTTTGTCGCGCCAGCGCGCCACGAGCCCGGCCAGAAGTTCCTCCCGGTCCTTGAAGAACCAGTAGAAGCTCGTGCGCGAGAGGTTGAGCTTCTTTGCCAGGGGCAGAATTTTCACCGAATCCACGCCGGAATCCAGCAGAGAGTGGTATGCTGCTTCCAGCCATCCCTCCTGTGATCCGCGCCAGCCAGTGTCGTTCAAAGCCTGATCCATGGGCTATCTCCTATCAAATTGTGAAGCCGCGCACAAGAAAAATGTACATCAGTGTCGAAAACGACGACCCAGTTGTTTTCAATGTTGACACATATGTACATTGTGCTTAGCGTCTCCTCTGACGTTTTTAATCCGGAACCACGGCCCATGTCGAACGATCCCCTTCTTCAGCCCTACCAGCTCAAGCATTTGACGCTGCGCAACCGTATCATCGTGACTTCCCACGAACCGGCCTATCCGGAAGACGGCATGCCGAAGGAGAGGTACCGTGCCTATACGGTGGAGCGGGCAAAGGGCGGGGTGGCCTTAACGATGACAGCGGGCTCGGCGGCGGTTTCCAGAGACAGCCCGCCGGTCTTCAACAACCTGCTCGCCTATAAGGACGAGATCGTACCCTGGGTCCGGGAAATGACCGACGCCGTGCATGAAGAGGGTGCGGCGATCATGATCCAGCTCACCCATCTCGGCCGGCGCACGCGCTGGGACAAGGGCGACTGGCTGCCGGTCGTGGCGCCATCGCATCATCGCGAGGCCTCCCACCGCTCCTTCCCGAAGAAGATGGAAGATTGGGACATCGAGCGCATCATCAAGGATTTCGCCGACGCTGCCGAGCGCATGAAGGCAGGCGGCATGGACGGTGTCGAACTGGAAGCCTACGGCCACCTGATCGATCAGTTCACGTCTCCGCTCACCAACGAACTCGACGGTCCCTATGGCGGCTCGCTCGACAACCGTTTGCGCTTCTGCTTCGACGTCTTCAAGGCGATCCGGCAAAGGGTGGGGAACGACTTCATTCTGGGCGTGCGCTACACCGCCGACGAATGTCTTCCCGGCGGTACCGGCAAGGGCGACGGCATCGAAATCTCCAGGCGTCTGAAGGCAAGCGGCCTGATCGATTACCTGAACGTCATTCGCGGCCATATCGATACCGATGCGGGTCTGACCGACGTGATCCCGATCCAGGGCATGGCGAATTCGCCGCATCTCGATTTCGCCGGCGAAATTCGCGCCGCAACCAATTTCCCGACCTTCCATGCGGCGAAAATCCCTGACGTCGCCACCGCGCGCCACGCGATCGCCTCCGGCAAGGTCGACATGGTCGGCATGACCCGCGCCCACATGACCGACCCGCACATCGTCCGCAAGATCATCGAAAAGCGGGAAGACGATATTCGTCCCTGCGTCGGCGCCAATTACTGTCTCGATCGCATCTATCAGGGCGGGGCCGCCTTCTGTATCCACAATGCCGCCACCGGCCGCGAACTGACCATGCCGCATATCGTGGAAAAAGCCGACGCCAAGAAAAAGGTCGTCATCGTCGGTGCCGGCCCGGCCGGTCTGGAAGCGGCGCGCGTCGCCGGAGAACGTGGCCACCAGGTCGTCGTTTTCGAAGCGGCGAACAATCCCGGCGGCCAGATCCGCCTCACCGCCCAAAGCGAGCGCCGCAGGGAGATGATCAGCATCATCGACTGGCGCATGAGCCAGTGCGAGAAATACGACGTCACCTTCCACTTCAACACCTGGGCGGAAGCCGATACCATCGAGGCCGAGAACCCCGATGTCGTCATCATCGCGACCGGCGGCTTGCCGCATACCGAGGTTCTCGCCAGCGGCAACGACCTGGTGGTCTCGTCATGGGACATCATCTCCGGCGACGTGAAGCCTGGAACCAACGTGCTGATCTTCGACGACGCCGGCGATCATGCCGGCCTTCAGGCAGCGGAGTTTCTTGCCAAGGCCGGCGCCAAGGTCGAGATCATGACGCCGGACCGGTCCTTCGCGCCCGAGGTCATGGCCATGAACTTGGTGCCTTATATGCGGTCTCTTCAGAAGCACGATGTGACCTTCACCGTCACCTACCGTCTCGAAGCCGTCGAGAAGAGCGGCAACCAACTCGTCGCCCATGTCGGCAGCGATTACGGCGGGATCGCCAGGCAGCAGAGCTTCGACCAGATCGTCGTCAATCATGGAACCATTCCGCTCGACGAGCTCTATTTCGAGCTGAAGCCCAGCTCGAGCAATCTCGGCGAGATGTCGCACGACCAGCTTCTTTCCGGAGAACCCCAGTCCGTCATTCGCAATCCTGACGGCAAGTTCCAGCTGTTCCGGATCGGGGATGCGGTCGCCGCACGCAACACACATGCCGCCGTCTATGACGGGCTGCGCATCGCGAAAGATATCTGATCGCAAGAGCGGACCGCTTGCCGGCCGATCGTCTCCGGAGGTGATGACATGAGTTTACGCAATGAAAGCCTGCAGATTTTCGTGGATGCGGCTTTCGTGGCTTTTGACCAGTTCGCCAAGGCTCCGGAAGCCCGCCGCTCGATCCGTCAGATTTTTGCAGCGCTGGAGCGCCCGGGAGCCGCGCGTGCGGGAGAGGGAAGCCGATTGCCCGTGTGCGCTCAGCTTGATGTAGCGCTCTCGATCGATACGTCCTATCCTTCGCTGACACGATTGATCGACGGGTTCAAAGGCATCGAGCCAATGCTTGAATGGCGTCGGCGCACCAAGTATGACCACACGGCCAGCGACAATTTTGTCGATGGGCATGCCAATGCGATGATTATCGGCCCGGGAGGATTGGAGGAGCGGAGCGACCTGTGGTTCGGCGTGACGTTGATGGCGCCTCAGGTGCGCTATCCCGACCACGTTCATGCGCCAGAGGAGGTCTACCTCGTACTGTCCGAGGGAGAGTTCCAGCAGGGGGAAGGGGACTGGTTTTCGCCTGGTATCGGCGGATCCTTCTACAATGTCCCCGACATCAAGCATGCCATGAGGTCGCTCGACACGCCGCTCTTCGCCTTTTGGGCATTACTTGCCGAACGGCCAGCAGTTTAGAAATAAAGGGGGGTTGCCCATGAAAATTCTCGTGCCCGTCAAACGGGTTGTCGACTACAACGTGAAGATCCGGGTGAAGCCGGATGGCACGGGTGTCGAGCTTGCCAATGTGAAGATGTCGATGAACCCGTTCGACGAGATCTCGGTGGAAGAGGCGCTGCGGCTGAAGGAAGCCGGCAAGGCTGAGGAGGTGGTGGTCGTCTCGATCGGTCCTGCCAAGGCCGAAGAGACGCTGAGGACCGCACTTGCCATGGGCGCCGACCGGGCGATCCTCATCGAGACCGATGATCAGATCGAACCGCTCACCGTCGCCAAGATATTGAAGGCTGTGGCCGACGTTGAACAGCCGGGGCTGATCATCGTCGGCAAGCAGGCGATCGATGACGACAGCAACCAGACCGGCCAGATGCTGGCTGCACTGATGGGAGTTGCCCAGGCAACCTTCGCCTCGAAGATCGAGATCGGGGATGGCAAGGCTCAGATCACCCGCGAAGTCGATGGCGGCCTGCAGACGATCGAGATCAAGCTGCCGGCGGTCGTCACCACCGATCTGCGCTTGAACGAACCACGCTATGCCTCGCTGCCGAATATCATGAAGGCGAAGAAGAAGCCGCTCGACAAGAAGACGCCAAGCGATTTCGGTGTCGACACCACGCCGCGTCTCAAGGTGTTGAAGACCGAGGAGCCGTCGGGCCGCAAGGCCGGCGTCAAGGTCAAGTCGGTCGCCGAACTGATCGACAAGCTCAAAAACGAAGCCGGCGTGCTGTAATCAGCTTGGAACAGGAGCCATCATCATGACCATTCTTCTTCTGGCTGACCACGACAATGCCAGTCTGTCCGACCAGACCGCCAAGGCGTTGACAGCTGCCGCAAAGATCGGCGGCGATATTCACATTCTGGTCGCCGGCAAGGCTGCCAAACCTGCTGCCGAACAAGCGGCCAAGCTTGCCGGCGTCTCCAAGGTGCTGCTGGCCGAAAGCGACGGACTCGCCAACAATCTGGCCGAGCCGCTGGCCGACCTGATCGTCTCGCTGGCCGGCAGCTACGACACGATCATCTCTGCCGCCACCTCGGTCGGCAAGAACGTGCTGCCGCGCGTCGCTGCCCTGCTCGACGTCGCCCAGGTCTCCGAGATCATCGAGGTGATCTCGTCCGACACCTTCAAGCGGCCGATCTATGCCGGCAATGCCATCCAGACGGTGCAGGTGAGCGATGCCAAGAAGGTGATCACCGTGCGCACCGCTTCCTTTGCCTCTACGCCGGAGGGTGGCTCGGCAACGATCGAGGCAATCCCGGCGGTTTCCGATCCGGGACTGTCGACCTTCGTCGGCGACGCGCTGTCGGCCTCCGACCGTCCGGAACTGACCTCTGCCAAGATCATCATCTCCGGCGGCCGGGCACTCGGCTCGGCGGAAAAGTTCAAGGAAGTCATCCTGCCGCTTGCCGACAAGCTCGGCGCCGCCGTCGGTGCATCCAGAGCTGCCGTCGATGCCGGTTATGCGCCGAACGACTGGCAGGTCGGCCAGACCGGCAAGGTGGTGGCGCCGCAGCTCTATATCGCCTGCGGCATTTCAGGCGCCATCCAGCATCTGGCCGGCATGAAGGATTCGAAGGTGATCGTCGCCATCAACAAGGACGAGGAGGCGCCGATCTTCCAGGTCGCCGACTACGGATTGGTTGCCGATCTCTTCGACGCCCTGCCGGAATTGGAAAAGGCGCTCTAGCGGGGGAGACCGAACGTGGCGCGCGTCGTGGGACGTCCAATCAAACCTGGTGCCGACCTTCTTCTCAACGATGACGAGAAGCCGGCATACATACGGCTGCACGACATCGGCAGAGAGCGGCGCTCTCGGCCACTGCAGGAATTCCTCAATGATGTTGGCGGGCTGATGCTGTCGGCGGAGGCTCCTGCCGTCGCCAGTTTCGTCGCGGGCAAGGTTCTCCAGAGGCTGCTCAAGACCGGCAAGGTGCGTCCGGAGGGCGGGCCTCTTCCCGGCGCGCCCGAAGGGCTGGATGACGCCATCGGCCATCTTGCAAAATCGGGACGGAAATACGAGGCGATCGCCAGCCAGTTCCAGAGCCTCGCCGATAAGCTGCTCTGGAGACGCGGCCGCTCCGGTCCGTTCGCAAGCCTGAATTTTGGCAATACGCACTCCCATGCGGTCTTGGTCGGCCCCGGCGGCATGGAGGAACGCGCCGATCTCAGGGTCGGCGTGATCTACATGGATCGCTATACAAGATTCCCCGATCATGTTCAGACGCAGCCCCGCGCCTTCATTCTGCTTTCGCCGGGCGAAATCCGCCTTGGCGATTCCGAGTGGTTCTCCGCCGGTGTCGGCACGGTCTTTGCGAACGACGCCGGGCAATCCTTCGCGATAAGATGCACAGCCCGGCCGCTGCTTGCGGTTTGGTGCCAGGTTGAGCGGGAGACGTGATGGGGTCTTTGGCGACAATGGGTCCGAGATGAACAAAAGCCCGAAGGCGAGAGCTTGAAGTCTCGGCGGTAACGCAGCGAAGCAGATCGGCGAGAAGCCGGTCGATCGGAATATGCAACATCAGAATTCAATTTAAGAGGAAGGATATCAAGATGGACGTTCGCGCCGCCGTTGCCGTTCAGGCAGGAAAACCGCTCGAAGTGATGACCGTGCAGCTGGAGGCCCCGAAGGCCGGCGAAGTGCTGGTGGAGGTCAAGGCGACGGGCATCTGCCACACCGATGATTTCACCCTGTCAGGCGCTGATCCGGAAGGTCTCTTCCCGGCGATCCTCGGCCATGAGGGTGCCGGCATCGTCGTCGATGTCGGCCCCGGTGTCACCTCGGTGAAGAAGGGCGACCACGTCATTCCGCTCTACACCCCGGAATGCCGCGAATGCTATTCCTGCACCTCGCGCAAGACCAACCTCTGCACCTCAATCCGCGCGACCCAGGGCCAGGGTGTGATGCCGGACGGCACCTCGCGCTTCTCGATCGGTAAGGACAAGATCCACCACTATATGGGCTGCTCGACTTTTTCCAACTTCACCGTGCTGCCGGAGATCGCCCTTGCCAAGGTCAATCCCGACGCGCCGTTCGACAAGATCTGCTACATCGGCTGCGGTGTCACCACCGGCATCGGTGCGGTCATCAACACTGCCAAGGTCGAGATCGGCGCGACGGCCATCGTCTTCGGGCTCGGCGGCATCGGTCTCAACGTGCTTCAGGGACTGCGTCTTGCCGGTGCCGACATGATCATCGGCGTCGATATCAACCCTGACCGCAAGGCCTGGGGCGAAAAGTTCGGCATGACCCACTTCGTCAATCCGAAGGAGGTCGGCGACGACATCGTGCCCTATCTCGTCAACCTGACGAAGCGCCACGGCGATCTGATCGGCGGGGCTGACTACACCTTCGACTGCACCGGCAACACCAAGGTGATGCGCCAGGCGCTGGAAGCCAGCCACCGCGGCTGGGGCAAGTCGATTATCATCGGCGTTGCCGGCGCCGGCCAGGAAATCTCCACCCGTCCGTTCCAGCTGGTCACCGGCCGCAACTGGATGGGCACCGCCTTCGGCGGCGCCCGCGGCCGCACCGATGTGCCGAAGATCGTCGACTGGTACATGCAGGGCAAGATCCAGATCGATCCGATGATCACCCACACCATGCCGCTCGAAGACATCAACAAGGGTTTCGAGCTGATGCACAAGGGCGAAAGCATCCGCGGCGTGGTCGTGTACTGAGCCATGAAGACGATCTCGACCGAAAATTCTCATGGCGGCACCCAGGGCGTTTACCTCAATCGCTCGGATGTCTGCGACTGCGACATGACCTTTGCGGTATTCCTGCCGCCGCAGGCCAAAGCACGGAAGCTGCCGGTTCTATGGTACCTTTCCGGTCTGACCTGCACCCATGCCAACGTCATGGAAAAGGGAGAGTATCGGCGTCTTGCCGCAGAACTCGGCATCATCATCGTGTGCCCCGACACCAGTCCGCGGGGCGATGCCGTCCCGGACGAACCTGATAATTGGCAGTTCGGCAAGGGTGCCGGCTTCTACGTCGACGCCACCGAGCCGCCATTCGCACCGAACTATCGGATGTACAGCTACGTCGTCGATGAATTGCCGGAGCTTATCGCGGCCGAGTTTCCAGTCGACATGACGCGACAGGGAATCTTCGGTCACTCGATGGGGGGACATGGCGCGATCACGATCGCGCTCAAGAACCCCGGACGCTTCGGCAGCTGCTCGGCCTTCGCGCCGATCAGCCATCCGTCGGTCTCCGGCTGGTCAAAGCCGGCATTCCAGAAATACCTCGGATCGGATGAAACGGCTTGGCGGGCATATGATGCCTGCTCGCTGATCGAAGACGGGCACCGGTTCCCCGAATTCCTCGTCGACCAGGGGACGGCGGATAACTTCCTGGAGGATGGATTGCGCCCTGAGGAGCTCAGGCAAGCCTGCGAGACGGCCGGCATCAGCCTGCGGCTTCGCATGCAGGAAGGCTACGGCCACTCCTACTTCTTTATTTCGACATTCATGGAAGACCATCTGCGTTGGCACGCGCGGAGGTTGGGAGACTGATTGCAGAGCTTGGCCGGGCATATCGCAAACGGCCCAGAAGGGGAGGAGAAACCCATGACCAGCATAGCCATACATCCGGCAGTGGATTCAGGCTTTCGGGCGACTGACGCTGCTTTTGCAGGCGGGACGCTCGTCTGCAAGTGCGCAAGCAATCCCGTGAAGGTCAGGATCAAGAGCGACATCGCCCACAATCATGCCTGCGGCTGCACGAAGTGCTGGAAGCCGGAGGGCTTCGTCTTTTCAGTCGTGGCAGTTGCGCCGACCGAAAGCGTCGAAGTTCAGGAGAATGGCGACAAGCTCGCCGTCGTCGATTCCACAGCCTTGATCCAGCGCCACGCCTGCAAGGAATGCGGCGTGCATATGTATGGGCCGGTCGTGCGCGAACATCCGTTCCAGGGATTGTCGTTCGTCCATCCGGAACGCTTTCAGGAAAGCGGCTGGGCGAAGCCGGGCTTTGCGGCCTTCGTGTCGTCGATCATCGAAAGCGGCTTCGACCCCGCGAAGATGGACGCTGTCAGGGCGCAGTTGAGGACGTCCGGCCTCGAGCCTTACGATTGCCTAAACCCTGGCCTTATGGACTACATCGCAACCTGGATGGCCAAGAAGAGCGGCGTCCTGGCCGCGTGATTTGACCCTGGGGAGCGCCGACGCGGCGCTCCCCAGCAAAACCGCCGCTCTCCGGATATCGAGATATCCCGTGATGGCCTGCCGGCGGCTCAGGCTATCGAAGCCGAGGGAAACATTGGACAAACCATTTTCATTGACGATCATGATCCGCTAGAACAGGATGATTTTAGGCCGGGTCGGCCTAAAATCTGAATCCTGTTCTAATTTAAAGGGTTAGAGCATGATGTCGTCCGAAAACCGCTTCACAATTTTCGGCATCATGCTCTAGCGCATGTCTTTCGGATTCGATGAGCACGCTCTTACAAGCGGCAGGGGGATGAATATGCGATCCGGGCAGCATCGGCAGGGAGACGACGCCGCGAGGGCGGCTGAGCGGCTCAAGGTGGGCTTCGTTCTGGCGCGGTCGTTCACGCTGTCCGCCTTCGCGCTCTTCGTGGATACGCTGCGGCTTGCCAGCGACGAGCAAGATCGTTCCGGAAGGGTCCTTGCCGACTGGCAGGTGATCGGCAGCACGCGGCACCTGATCACCTCGAGCTGCGGCGTCCAGGTCGCTCCGACGTCCGATTTCGTCGATCCGTCGAAGTTCAATTACATCGTGGTCGTCGGCGGCCTTCTGACGGTGGAAAACCCTGTCGACCAGGAGACCATCGCTTTTCTCAAGCAGGCGGACGCCAAGAAGGTGCCTCTGATCGGTGTGTGCACGGGTTCGTTCATTCTGGCTGCGGCTGGCCTGATGAAGCGGCACGAGTCCTGTGTGAGCTGGCTGCATTACAAGGAGTTTCGGGAGCGGTTTCCCGATCTCAGCGTTCGCTCCGATCGGCTCTTCAATCTCGATCGCCAGCGCGGATCATGCGCAGGTGGCAGCAGTTCCGCCGACATGGCGGCGTTGCTGGTCCGAAAATGTATCAGCCGCGACGCCGAACGAAACGCGCTGGAGGTCCTTCAGATCGAAAAGGCGCGGGCTCCGGCCGACATACAGCCCCGGCGTCCGCTGTACGACGACTATGACGACGCCCGCGTCAAGGCGGCGATGATTACGATGGAACAGTTCGTCGATGGCAGCATGTCTATACAGAAGCTTGCCGCCACGGTTGGCCTGTCTCGGCGACAACTGGAGAGGATCTTCATCGATAAGACGGGAATGTCTCCTGCCAAGGCCTATAATCGTGTTCGCATGGAGCGGGCGAAATCGATCCTTGCCCAGTCGAAGGCGCCTTTGATCGAGATCGCACTGGATGTCGGCTTTGAAAATGCCTCGCAGTTCACGCGAACGTTCAAGCGCACATTCGGGCAGACGCCATCGCAGCATCGTGCCGCCGCTTCGAGAGCACACTGAGCTTATTCAGATCTCTTCCCACGGAAACGTGTCGAGCCGCTCCGCTCCCCTTGCCGTGATCAGTGCCTGGGTTTCCAGCTTGATGCTCTCGGATCCGGCCTCGGCGACCAGGCTTTCGACGTTGAGCACCATGCCCTCCTCGATGATGCCACTGAAATCAGGGTCGAAATCCGGATGCAGAAGGATCCCTGGCCATTCGTCCGCCATTCCGGTTCCGTGCAAAGCAAGCGTGTATCGATAAGGCTGGTATTTCTCCGGAATCCGCCACGACAGCGCATTGAACTCCTCGAACGTAATGCCGGGCTTCAGGGCGGCGAGATTGTGCTCGATCTGATCCCTGGCAGCGGCGTAGAGTTCCTTCTGCTTGGCGCTCATCGCCACGTGTCCCGCTGTCCACGAACGCGACAGGTCGGCGCAATAGCCGTAGGGTCCGATCATATCGGTGTCGAAGGATATCATCTCCCCGCGTTTGATGACGTAGTCCGAACATTCCTGATACCAGGGGTTTGTTCTCGGGCCTGCGGTCAAGAGCTTGGTCTCCAGCCACTCGCCGCCGCTGCGTGCGTTTTCGAAGTGAAGCTCGGCCCAGATCTCTCTTTCCGTGCGGCCGGGCTCGGATACCTCGTACATCCGCGCCATGCCTGCTTCGCAGACACGGATCGTCCATCTCATCAGCTCGATCTCCTCAGTGCTTTTGATGGATCGCGCCCGCTCGGCCAGTTCCTGGCCGTCTAAGAGCATGAAGCCGCGTTCCCGCAATTCGAACGCGCCCGCTGGTTCGAGCCTGTCCACCGCCACGCGTTTGTTGCCGCCATTGCGGCTTACGAGGTTCGCGACCTCGTCCGCCCAGGTTTTCAGGCGGGGTTCCATAAGGTTCCCTGATGTGAAGAATATCCATGACTTCGCCGGCCGGATCTCGTCGATGCCGGGAAGCCCGTCATTGACGTGTTCGGCGCCTTCGAATTCGAAAAGTATGGCCGGACCATCGGCGAGGATCAGAGCGTATCGCGAGGCGTTATGCATCGTCCAAATGCTCATATTCGATGAATCGAAGGCATATCGGATGTTGACGGGGTCGTAGAGAAGCAGGGCGCCGCAGTCCCATTCGCGCATCTTCCCGCGCAGGCGCTCCAGACGATAGCGGCGAGCCCGATCGAGCGTCGTGGCCGGCACAGGACTGATAAGAGGCCGGTCGGCTCCTTCAGGATTGAGGTATGCCTGCTTTCGCTCGTCCTTGAAGACCGTCGAGCCGGTCAGCTCGGCGGAATCGCTTTCCTCTCGCAGCATCTCAGTCAGTCCTTGTTGCGGTGAACGACGCCCCGGATGTTCAGCGCTCGATGACCAGATCGCTGAGCGGCTTGGAGCAACAGGGCAGGAAGAAGCCGGCGTCGATTTCCCGCTGACGAATTCCGCCATTGTGGTTCATGTCGACCGTGCCTGACGTAAGCTTCGACTTGCAGGTGCCGCAGACGCCGTTCGCGCAGGACGACGGGATTCTGACGCCTGACTTCTTCGCACAAGAGAGCACGCTCTGGTCGCCGGAGACGTCGATGCTGCGGGCCTGCTTCGAGAAGGTGACCTGAAAGACCTTGGCAGATGCCTCCTGAACCGCAGGGATTTCGGGTTCGTCGATGACCGCTGCGTCGAAGCTTTCCTCCAGGTAGTTCGAGCCGGGCAAGCCGAGTTCGGCGGCAATGCCGCGCGCGGCGGCCATGAACGGGGCGGGGCCGCAGCACATCACGGTTCGCTCGGCGATATCGGGAACCGCAAGCCGCATGTAGTCTTTCGAAATGCGACCGGTCAGACCGGGCCAGGACGGCTCGCCGGCCACCGTCTCCGGGAGAAAATGAAGGCGAAGGCCCTTCAGCTTCCGGGCGATGCAGGCCAATTCGTCGCGAAAGATCAGATCCTGCGGCGTCCGGGCGGCGTGCATGAAGACCACGTCGGCAGGTTCGCAACTGTCGGCGATCTCACGCAGAATGGACATGACGGGGGTAATGCCGGAGCCGCCGGACAAAAGCAGAAGCTTGCGTCCCGCCGTCTCGGGCCTGACGAAGTGGCCGAGCGGCCCATTCGCCTTGACGGTCGCGCCGGGAACCAGGGTGTCGTGAAGCCAGTTGGAGATCTTTCCACCGGGAACCCGCTTCACCGTCACGGAGAAAGCGTTCGTCCGATGCGGCGAGGAGGAGATGCTGTAGCACCTGTTTTCAGCGTCTCCATTGTGTTCCAGGTCGAACAGAAAATACTGCCCGGCCTTGAACGCGAACCGCTTGCCCTCGCGCGACGCAAAGGTGAAGGTCTTGACGTCATGGGTCTCCTGCTGAACGTCGAGGCAGACGAGCGCGTCGTCTTCCTCCGGGTTCCAGAGGTCGTGAAGGGCGGCCCTGGTTGCGGGCATCTGCGGGCTCCTAGTATCCATGGGCGCGCATCCGATCGATGTACCAGCTGGCGAACTTGTCGAGATTCGTCTCGGAAAAGCGGGAGTAGGGGCCTGGCTGATAGGCCGGGTCGAGAGTGCCTGCATGGGAGCGCGCGACGAGATCGGCGTCCTGGTCAGTCGTCGCGACCCAGACATCCGTCAGCTTGTCGAGATCGTAATCCACGCCTTCGACGGCGTCCTTATGGACCAGCCATTTGGTTCTCACAAGCGTCTTGCCCGCCGAGAGCGGGATGACGGTTGCCACCACGGCATGGTCGCCCATGAAGTGATTCCAGCTGTTGTGGCCCCAAAGATGCGTGTCGCCGAGATCCTTGCGGGTCATATGCCCAAGAAGCTTGGAGGATGCGGCGGTGGCGTCGTGGGTCTGGGATTCGCCGGCGCCTGCGATGATCAGCCGCTGGGTGCGGAAGTTGGTGGCGCAGTCGGCGAGCTGCTCGACGGCCGCCGAGGGGAAGCCGTCGGACTCCCACGCGTTCGTGCGCTCTTCATACAGCCTGAAATGTTCCTCGGCCTGTTCGCGATCCTCCGGGCTCAGCGTCTCCGGGTCGAAGCCGAAGTCGAGATCGACGAAGGAGACGCAGAGCTCCGGATGGTTCGCGGAGCAATGGTAGCATTCACGATTGTTTTCCATCGTGAGCTTCCAGTTGCCATCCTCGATGACATCCGTTTGGAAGGCAACCTTTGCGTTTCGGATGTCGTAGGGCGCGAGGCGCTCGGTCATGGCCTGTTCGAGGATAGCAATGTCCTCGGGCGGATTGTCGGAGAGACAGACATAAATCAGTCCGCCGATCGACTTGAAAGTGACGGGCTTGAGGCTCCGACACTCCTTGTCGAAGTCCTTGCCCATGTGAGGCGCGTAGCTGAGTTCACCCGTCAGTTCGTATGTCCAGGTGTGATAGGGACAGACGAGCTTTGAAACGATCGTCTTGCCCGGATCGAGAAGGCGGGAGCCGCGATGGCGGCATACATTGTGCAGGACGCGAATTTCTCCGTCGTCGTCACGCAGAAGGATCAGGCTCGTCTTGCCGATTTCGATCACTGTGGCGTCACCGGGTTCGGGAACATCGCAATCGAGACCGACACAAATCCAGTGATTGTGGAAGAAGACGTCGATGTCTGCTTCGAACACGTCTTCCCTGACGTAAAGGCCGGCCGGCAGAGAGTGACCATTGGCACGAGCGTCGAGAAGGGCGGAAATGGAAGATGGGAGCTTGGTTAGCATCAGAACCTCTTATGCGAGAGTTTCCCCAGATTGCCCTTGCAGTTCCGTTGTTTCAACGGCATAAAAAATTAGGTTCGCATGAGTTTTTATCATGCGATAAGGGGTTCTGTGATGCACTTTAGAAGACGGATCCCGTCGTTGACGGCATTGGTGACCCTGGAGGCGGTGCTCAGAAAGAAGAGCTTCACCACGGCTGCGACCGAATTGGGTGTCACCCAGGCGGCGGTCAGCAGGCAGATTGCCTTGCTGGAGGAGGAATTCGGCCAGCCCCTATTCGTGCGCAAGCATCGAGCGATCGAGCCGACGGCGGCATGCATCAACCTCGGAGCCACGCTGGCCAAGAGCTTTGCCGATATTGCCGAGAGCGTGGAAGCGCTCCAGTCGCGCAGCCAGGACGTGTTGACCATAGGGGCGACCGTTGCATTTTCTTCTTTCTGGCTGCTGCCGCGGCTGGCCGAATTTCGCCGTGCGAACCCCGGCATCCTGGTGCGGGTGATATCCCAGGACAGCCCGATCGCTCTCGATGACGGAGAAGTCGATGTGGCAATTCGATATGGTGTGCCTCCCTTCAGCGATAGCACCGTCATCGCCTCGCATGGCGACGTCATCTGCCCCGTCTGCTCTCCCGACTATCTCAAGCGTCGCGGAGATGGCCCGCTCGGCTGCGCCGACGAATTCATCGAAACGGATGTTCTCGATCGTTCCTGGTATAGCTGGGCGCAGTGGTTTTCGCTGACCGGCGCCAACCTCGAGGTAAAGCCGTCGCTTCGGTTCAACCACTATACCGAAACCATCGCAGCCGCGCGCGCAGGGCAAGGGATTGCATTGGGATGGCGCATGCTGGTGGGCACCTTTCTGGAGGATGGAACCCTGGTGCAGATCGGCGGCGGCGAGCTTGCCGCGGAAGATCGTTACAACGTGATCGTGCCCGTCAAAGCCAAGCGAAGCAACGCGCGCGACCTTGCCGCCGCCTGGCTGACGGCATCATTGCACGGTTGATCGAAGCGTAGTCACAAACCGAGCCCCACGGTTGCCGTTCGGTGAACGCCTTTCGGGACGAAGGCGAAGCGATCTGCCAGTCCCAGGAAATCGGCCGCCAGGTGAATGACGGAAAGCCACATTTCCGTTCCCTGCAGGCTCGGTTCAGCACCATCGGCAAACGGGAATCCCTCGCCATCCCGCCATCTATCCAACGCCCTCGATATGACCTTGCGGGCGATCGCCACCCCGTCGGCCCGCCTGTAGTCGGTCTGCCGGGCAATCAGCAGCAGAGGATGAATCGTATCGAGCAGGTTGCACGCATTGTATTTTGCGGCAACGAAGCCCTCGTGGTTGCGATAGTTGAGGTGAACCGTTTCGAGTGAGGCGTGCGGGTGGGGAAGGGCCACGCCGAACTGAGCGTAGGTGCCGCGCGTCAGGCGATAAAAGCCGTTCACCGGTTGAAGCCATCCTTCCGCCGCGGTCGGTCCACCCCACAGCCCCGAAACGCTGTTGGCATTCCGGCTCAGCCACTCGAAGAGCGCCTGCCGTGAATGCCTGATGCCGAAATACCTCGCATTGAAGTACATAGCGGTTCCGATCGCATCGACCACGCTGCCGGCGTGCCATGCTCGGGTCGACCAGGGCAGGGGGCTCAGCCATTCATCCAGCTCCCCGGCGCCGAGCTCGACCGCATGGACCGGTTGGCGTGGACCGGAACCGAGCAGTTCAAGCGCATAGCCAGCCGCAAGGACGTTATAGAGCGCCTTCGGGTCATCCCTCAGCGTCTTGCCATGCATTCGTGCATGCTCTTCCGGGAAAAGGCCGGTCTTTTGGTCCTGCAGACCTTGGAGACGCTCGACTGTCTCCGCCGCATCGAGATCGGGCGGCAGTTGGCCGAAGCCTGCAGCGATCTCAATTGCATCGCAGAGATGCCGGATCGCTGGTCGCCGGATGCCGTCTGCTTCCAGCGATTCATAGGCTCCGTCCGTTTTCCAGCGTGCAAGGACATCCGGCCATTGGTCTTGCGCTTTCTGACCCAGCCTGACCAATTGATCTTCGACGTCGCCAGTGCCAGATTTCCTGGGCGCCGAGCCTCGGCTCCGCAGCACCCGAGCGGGCACGCCACCGGCAATCGCCATGGCGGGAATGTCGCCCGTGACCACCGCTCCGGCGGCGATCACCGCACCGTTTCCAATCGTGGCGCCATCGAGGATCACGCAATTGGCGCCGATCCAGACATCGTCGCCGATCACGACGCCGATGCTGACGACGCCCTGGCGGTGTATAGGAATGGTCGGATCGTCGAAGCCATGATTGAAGCCGACGATCGATGCATGCGAAGCAATCCGCACGCCATGACCGCACGTCACCGTTCCGGAAACACAGGCGTAGGGATTGATGGTGCAATCGTCGCCGAGGGTCACATGGCCGCGAACGAGCGCGTGCCCGGCGATCCACGACCGCTCGCCCATCGTCAGGCTTTCGGTGAAGATTGCGGCATGCTCGGCAATGTAGGACGTCTCGGCCAGTTCCGCACCGCATGATCTCCTGAGCTCCACCTTGCGGGCAAGGTGGGCCGGATGACGGAGGTCAGACGCAATGTGTTCCCAGGTCAGGTATTGAAGCCTGCGCGCTTCCTTCTCTTCGCTCGCCGATGCTTGCGGGCTATTGACGTGATCCATTCTGCTCCTCATTCCCGGGTTCAACCGCAGACTATTCGTCTGATTCAGCGATCCATTGCCTCGCTGCATCAGACGGCCTGATCCGTCCAAAAGCAAGACTTCCGACAATGGCGGCGCAGCCCTCGTTGAATGGGGTCCAAATTGCTTTGATCGGGTCCGGCCTCCCGGAGACCGATGCGATCGCAAGCGTTCATAGCGCTTTGCCGTGCCGCCTGGCGTCCGGGTTCGCGATTTGCAGAGACGTCATGCACCACGCACCGATCATCGGCAACGTGCTGCCATCTGGAAACATTGAGGCGAGTTATGCCGCGCTCAGAAGTTCAGCGCTGACCGGCATGCCCATATGAAAGCCCTGGACGCGGTCGATGCGAAGATCCTTGAGAAGGGAAAACTGTGCTGCAGTTTCGACGCCTTCCACCAGGATTGTATTCCCACGATTGCGGATGAGAGCAATCATGTCCTGAAGCATCATCAGACCGCGTGGGTTCGAGCAGTCGTGCAGGAAGGTTCTATCGACCTTGACCGTCTGAAACTCGATCGCCCTCAGCCAAGAGAGGCCCGCGAAGCCGCAGCCGAAGTCGTCAAGCCAGATTTCGACGCCGAGTGCCCGCAGATCGGCGATGCATTTAAGCACCTCCGCCTGCATATCCATGTCCAGGCCCTCGGTGACTTCCAAGGCTAGTCGCGACCCGCAGACCCCGCACCGAGCAAGGATATCAGCGACACTGGCAGCAAAGCCGGGGGAACGCAGCTGTATCGGCGACACGTTGACGCTGACGGTCGCCATGCGATCGGTCATCAGTATATCCCGGCATGCCGTCTCGATCGCCCACCTGCCCAGTTCGAGGATAGCGCCACTTCGTTCTGCAACCGGAATGAACGTCTTCGGCGAAACCGCGGTGCCGTCCGGCATCCTGAGGCGCATCAAAGCCTCGACAGCTCTTGCTTTCCCGTTCGTCACGTCGAAGATCGGTTGGTACACGAGGGAGACCAGTTTGCGATCGATGGCGGCCGCCAGCAGCGGGACGAGTTTGCCAGCATGGTCGTCGGGGCGAGGCAAAAACGGATCAAAACTGCGAATGCAGTTTCGGCCGCTTGCTTTGGCATTGTAGAGAGCGAGGTCGGCTTCACGTACTATTCGTTCAACTTTCTCTCCAACTTTCTCGCGGGTGAAGGCGACGCCGATGCTGACGGTTACGGTCGACATGTCATCTGGTCGCTCGTCATGAGCAATCGCAAGAGACTCGACTTCCATTCTGATCTTCTCGGCGAGGGCCATCGCAACCTTGGGAAGGGCAGCCGGCATGACCACGATAAACTCCTCGCCACCATATCTGCCGATCATGCCCTCGGACGACTCTACAACCGCCTTCAGCGCATTGGCGATGACAGTCAGGCATCGGTCTCCTTCCTGATGTCCGTAGCGATCATTGAAGCGTTTGAAAAAGTCGACGTCGATGAGGAACACCGAGAAGTCGCGGCGTTCGTCTTTCCAGGCGGCCCAGCATTCGTCGAGCCGCCGATCCAGCGCGCGTCTGTTGCCTATGCCTGTCAGGTAGTCAGTATGCGAAAGCTCGAGCAGTGACCTTCCGCGCTCGGACGCTTCCCAGTGCTGGTGGCGAGCCTCCGCTGCGTTCAACAACACGTTTCGACGCTCCACGTTCAATCGCCAATTGACGAAAGACGTGAAGGCAAAGCACGAAATGTAGAACATCCCGAAGGCAAGCTTGTAGGTTTCGCTTGAAGGAAAAAATTCCACGATCGTAATGAAAAATGCGCAGAGAACGAGACCCGAGGTGATCACCGAAAGCCGAAACGGGAAACTGAAAAAGAGGTTGGCGCCCATCATGAAGATGGCGCCGAATATCATGTAGTATGACATGGCGGTGACGTCGCGGGTAGCAATCGCCGGGTAAAGCCAGCCTACATAGCCCACAAGCAGTGCAGCGGCGCACGTGATGTCAAGCCAGACGGTTTTCGCATTTGCCAGTCGCAGGATTTCGAACGCCAGCAGCGCGATCGTTGCAACGACGAATCGCGCGGCGATCGTCACAGGCGCAACATCGGGGATCAGCCATCGGTCGGGAAGTGCGAAGGCCACATAAACGGCAACCGCCATCCAAAGACCTTGCCGCGAGCTCCGCCTCCGGACAGCATCATTTTCAGTTTTCAGAGATTTGAGGGCCTCGGCGAATGAAAAGCTGGCGGTTGATTCATCGCGCTGGACATTAGCGTAAGCCGCGATCATGCAACGACGCCGGCCTGACAACCATCTAAAGTATGTTGAAAAGTAAGCCATACTTCGGCGCCCTCCAAAATCGCGTTCGGCGACCTGCAACCGGTTTGTCTTATTGCTTAGCTTTGTTAGAGGGGTAGCATCTGACCCGCAAGAGTAGAATTACCCTTATCCCGTGTGGATTCTAGTCGCATCCTATTTCGAGGTTGATTATGCTTAACGCTATATCAAGGGGGTCTCGAAATGGCACAAAGCCTGGTCTTGGACGGTGAGAGTCTTGTTGCGCCCGGCGAGATTCGTCGGTCAGCCAGGAGGGTTGCTGCCCCAGATCCCGGCGACCTGATCGTTGCCAGAGCCGAGCTCGCCCTCAGCCTTGACGTATCGATCCGTCAGTTCAAATCCGGCGTCGAGCCTCATGCGATCATCGAACGACTTACCGACGCCTTGCATCAGATAAGGCGGCGCTTTCATCCGGAGGCGTGGGACGTCCTCGTTCAGATCGCGCAATCCCATCCCGTTGCTCACTATCTCCATCAAGATCCGTTGACCCGCTGGTCGTTCGAAAAGCCGCGCGGCTATTCTGGCGACGCACGCCTTCTCGACTTCATCTACGGCAGACCTGAGATTGAGGACGATGTCGCGTCAGCGAGCGACTTGGGACGCTCGATCTACGCCTACACTCGAATTGCTTCGTCATCCGTCGCGGTAAGGGAGCGTCGAGACATTCTGGCGCGCCGCGTTGACGAAATCGCTTCGACCCGGCCTGGTTCGACCGAAGTCCTCGCCATCGCCGCCGGGCATCTTCGTGAGGGGCCTTTATCGCGCGCGCTCGGTGCCGGCGCGATCAAACGCTGGGTGGCTTTGGATCAAGACCCGATGAGCGTTGGAACCGTCGCCCGCGATTTCGCCGGCACGTCCGTCGAGGCGGTGAACGGGTCGGTCAAATCCCTGCTCGGTGGAAGGCATGCGCTGGGAATGTTCGATTTCGTTTATGCCGCGGGTCTCTATGACTATTTGCCGGACGCGGTAGCCGTAAGGCTGACCAGAAAGTGCATCAGCATGCTGAAGCCTGGCGGTACATTCCTATTCGCCAACTTCTCCCCGGATACGAACGTCGATGGCTATATGGAGACATTCATGAACTGGGCGCTGCTGTTGCGGTCGGAACGAGAGATGGGCTTGATCGCCAGTGAAAGCGTGACCGGGGCGGATGTGAAGGTGTCTGTTTGGCCCGGCTCAAACCGCAGCATTGTCTACTGTGAGATTCAAAGACCGCAGTAGGCCCATAAAGCCCTTGTCAGATGCGTTCTATGCGGACCGGATACTCGCCGCGCACCAGCAAAGGCTCGAAGCCATTGTCGAAGCGGCCGAGCCGGATCAGCCCGTCCCAGCGGTAATCCGCATGGAACAGAGCCAGGTTACCCCACGGTTTGAAGTAGCAAAGGTCGCCCGGCTGCTCGCTTCCGAAAGCACCGCTGCCTTCTTCGGTCAGCTTGCGCGGCAGATGGACGATCTTTTCGTTCCTGCCGTAGTCTTCGATCTTGAGGTTCAGGGGCAGCATGGAAATGAGATCGCGCGCCGTCGGATTGTCGAAGAGTGTCGCGGTCAGGGTTAGATTGTTGAAGCCTATCCTGATCCTGAAGTCTGTCGCCCCGTGACTCGTCGAGCTGTGCTCGTCCTGCCCGTGCGCCACGAGAGGGAGAGCGACGGCGGCCAAGGTTCCGCCCAGCACCGCGCGACGGCTCATGAACTTGGATGTCATCGACATAGCGCGCCTCGCGTCAAACAGGTTGAGCCGTGGGCCGGAACAGGATTTCGTTGATGTCGACGTCGTCCGGCTCGTTAACCGCGAAGGCGACCGTTCGGGCGAACGTGTCCGCGCTGATGGCGATCTTGCTGACGAACTCCTTGGTGCCTGCCTGGATGTCCTTCTCACTGATGTGCTCGAGCAGTTCGGTGCTCACTGCGCCGGGTGAAATGATCGTGGTGCGGATATTGTATGGCTTGACTTCCTTCCGCAGCCCTTCGGAGAGGGCGCGCACGGCGAATTTCGTGGCGCAATAGACGGCGGCACCCGGATCGACCACATGACCGTAGACGGAGGACACGTTGATGATGTGCCCCGACTTCTGCGCCTTCATGTGCGGAAGCGCTGCTGCGATGCCGTAGAGCACCCCTTTGATGTTCACGTCGATCATGCGATCCCACTCGTCAACTTTGAGCCGTTCGAGCGGCGCAAGTGGCATCAGTCCGGCATTGTTCAGCATCACGTCGATGCGACCGAACGCGTTGACGGCGGTGTCGACGAGCTTCTTGACTTGATGTTGGTCCGTGACGTCGGTTTGGACTGCCCGCGCCTTATAGCCTTTCGCGGTCAGTTCCTCAGCCAGCTTAGCGATGCGGTCGCTACGCCGGGCGCCGAGGACAACGGAAGCGCCACGCTCAGCAAGGTGACGCGCCGTGGCTTCGCCAAGCCCGCTGCTTGCCCCGGTAATGACGACCACTTTGTTTTCAATTCCTTGAGACATGATGATCTCCTGCTTTGAGGTTTCGGAAGGTTTCAGGCGCGGCGGCCGGCGATCGCGGCTAGTACAGCCGAACCGGCGAGAAGGCAGGCGGCCAGAAGGAAGGTGCTCCACCATCCGGCGGTGTCGAACAGCATGCCGCCAGCAAAAGCGCCGCCTGCAATGGCGAGCTGGATCAGCGCCACCTGCAGTCCACCTGCCGCTTCCAATTCACCGGGAACGATGGCGGCCATCCAGGTGTTCCAGGCGACCGGAATCGGGGTCGAGAAAAATCCCCAGATGACGAGCAGGAATGTCGTAACCGCTGCGAACGGCCCGAGAGCGATCAGCAGCAGGGCAAGGACAGCAAGAGCAGCCGGCAGACCTACGAGAACGAGGAGGAGGTGGCGCCGGGCGACGAAGCCGATCACGGAGGTTCCAGCTAGCCCGCCGACGCCGAGGCCGAGAAGCACCATCGACAGGACATTCAATTCCAGTCCCGTGACGCCTTCGAGGAACGGGCGAAGATAAATAGACAGTGCGTTCTGGCCAATGAAGGCCAAGCCGGTCGCCGCCATTCCAACCGCGAATGTGCGATTGCGCAGCAGCCCGAATATTCTGGCCATCGAGACGGTTGAGGTCGCCGGCATCCTCGGCAGAACGACCAGTTGCCAGACGAGTGCGGCAATTCCGATCGGCACGGTAATGAAGAAGGTTCCGCGCCATCCGATGAACCCGCCAAGAAAACTGCCGAGTGGCGCGGCAAGGACGAGCGCGAATGCGGTGCCACCTTGCAGAAGCGCAATGGCCTTGGGCAGATCACGGTCCGAAGCCAAGCGTGCCAGAATAGCCGTCGACAGCGACCAGAAGCCGCCAATTGAAACACCGACCAGGGACCGCCCGACCAGAAAAACAAGGAAGTTAGGCGCGAGGGCAACCGCCAAGCTCGATGCAACAAGAACCGTAGTATAGAGCAAGACGACAGACTTCCGGTCGATCCTCGCCAGGAACGCATTGCCGAAAAGGCTGGTGATAACCGCAAAGACACCCGACACGGTGATCGCCAATCCGGCTTGCCCCTCTGAAATAGAGAGGTCCCTGGCGATTGGGGTCAGAAGGCTCACAGGGAGAAATTCCAGACCCACCAAAAGGAAAGTGAGAAGCGAGAGACAGGTCACAGCAGACCATGAGGTCGCCGTGTCGTCCATCAGTGAGGTCTCATTCAATGTCAACTCGACGGTCATTCACGTTCTCCTGTCCGTTGCCAGATAGATAGCCGGACTGGTTTTGCGCGACTAGGCGCTATAATGTGAACGTGGTGATGAAGGAGACTCAACAATGCGGCGCGACGAGTTTACGGAAATGCGTGCGTTTCTGGAGGTGGCTCAGGAGCGGAGTTTCACGCGCGCTGCATCAAAGCTGGGAGTCACGCGCTCGGCGCTGAGCCATACGATCAGCGCGCTCGAAGCCCGGCTCGGCGTCCGGCTTCTCTCCCGCACGACGCGGGACGTGGCTCCCACGGCGGCCGGTGCGCGCCTCCTGGAAACTATCCAGCCGCATTTCGATAGCATCGCCGCCGGGATCAGTGCCCTCGGCGCGTTGCGCGACAAGCCTTCGGGCGCAGTCCGCCTCGTATGTCCCGATGATGCGGTGGAACTGGTCTTCCGTTCGAGGCTGCCGGCATTTTTACGGGATTACCCCGATATCACCGTGGAACTCATCGTCGACAACGGTTTCACAAATATCGTGGAGCGCCAATTCGATGCCGGCGTGCGGCTCGGCGAGGCGATTGCGCGCGACATGGTGGCCGTTCGCATCGGGCCCGATATCTCTTATGCCGTAGTCGGATCACCGGAATATTTTTCGACCCGCATTGCACCTTCGACCCCGCAAGACTTGACGGACCACAATTGCGTGAACCTGCGTCTTCCGACGTCAGGCGCTCTCTATGCCTGGGAGTTTGAAAGGGATGGCCGCGAGTTCAGCGTTCGTGTGGAAGGCCAGCTCGTGATGAGCAACATAGGGCCCGCGATCAATGCCGCTCTCGATGGGGCGGGGCTGTCTTATGTGCCGAGGGACCTCGTCCGGCAATATTGTGACAGCGGTCAACTGCACGAAGTGCTCGCGGACTGGGCGCCAACGTTCCAGGGCTATCATCTTTATTACCCCAGCCGGCGCCATCCATCCCCTGCTTTCTCCGCCTTTGTTGAAGCTTTCGGCTACCGGTATCGGTAGCGGAAAACAGGCCGGGCGAAGCAGCGCAACCCGTCGCGCCTCTTATTCGTCGACAATTACCGGGCGCTGTCGATGATGGCGCCGCCGTCGGGGGTAAGGCTGTAGCCCGTAATGAATTGGGAATCCGTGCTGGCCAGGAACAGCACCACGGGGGCAATGTCGTCTTCCGGCGAGCCGAAACGAGCAAGTGCGCTCATCGGTGGAGGAACCTCCTTTTCTGCTGCGCCCCAAGTGTCCGCGACCGGCAGGATGTTGTTCACGGTGATCTTGTCGGCACCCCATTCGCGTGCCGCCGTGCGAGTGAGCGCGCGCACCGCCTCCTTGGCCATGTTGTACGGGCCGTACCCGGCCAATCCAATCGTGCCGGCCATCGACCCGAAGTTGATGATCCGGCCTTCTCCGCTTTCCCGGAGGTGAGGATAACAAGCCTGCATGAAGCGCAGATACGCGATCGGCCCGGTGTCGAAGTTCCGTTGCAGTTGCTCGACCGAAAGGTCGATGACTGAAGACAAGACGGCAGAACCATCGAAAGCATTGTTCACGAGAATGTCGATGCGGCCGTATGCGGCGACAACCTTGTCCACCGCGGCCGTGATCTGATCGGCTTCACCGACGTCGCAGACGACGCCTAGCGCGGTGCCGCCGGCTTCGACGATATCCGCGACAACGCGTTCGACGCCTTCGGATGTCCGCGAAAGAACTGCCACCCTCGCGCCTTCGGCCGCAAACAGCTTTGCGGTGGCGCGGCCAATTCCGCGGCTTGCGCCAGTGATGACGGCAACTTTTCCATTGAGTCGATCCATGTGTATCTCCATTTGATAAGGCTTGGGAATCGTCGAGGCGTCAGAGGACGGCAGCCTGGACGTAAGGGGAGGGGACGTCGCGAACGTCGTTCTGCGTCATGAACGATGCGATCAGCAGCGCCAGGCCGATCGCCGCTGGCAGGGCGCCGACAGGTTTTCGAACGCCGATATGCGCGAGGCCCGATAGCAGCAGGTGAAAGAAGATGCCCGCATAGGCGAGATCGCTGAGCGGGACGCTGACGCGCGAAAGGATCGCGAGCGGGCCGAGGACCTTAACAATGATCATGAACGGAACGAGGTTGTTGGCGCTATATCCGAGTTCCGTCAGCGCCTCACGAACCCACTGTTTCTTTGTGGCATACATGTAGGCTGAAGCGAGGTAGAGCGCGGATAGAAGTGCCGTGCTGATCCAGTATCCGTAAAATTCAAGCATAAGTTCATCCTGTCGCTGCTCACGCAGCAACATTCCTCTCGTCGCGTCTGTCGGTTTCTATGTGAGAGGCGCTCCTTTTACTGCGCCCCTGATGCACGGATGGAAAATGTCGTCTAAGGTCTATCTTTGCAAGTAGGATGAATTACTTGCAGCTAGTATGGAAAACCAGACTATGGCCGATGGCGAAATCAATATGCATGAGGAGATGCGTCGCGCATTCGCGCTGCTCTCCGGCAAATGGAAGCTGGAAGTCATGTGGCTGCTCCATCAGCGGGTCCACCGGTTTGGCGAACTGAGAAAGGCTATTCCCGGCATCACCCAACACATGCTGACGGTGCAACTCCGCGAGCTGGAAGCGGACGGCCTCGTATCCCGCACAGTCTTTGCGGAGGTTCCACCGCGCGTCGAATATGCAATCACGCAGAAGGCGCGGGGCCTCGGTCCCACCATGGAAGCCTTGACGGCATGGTGGAATGAGTACGGGAAGAGTGTGCCAGTGAAACCGAGCACACGCGGGCGTAAAGCGAAAGGTGGCTGAACTGCTTCGGGTCGATAAACGACATTACCCTCACGAAAAACTCGAACCGGACTTGTCCCAGCCTTCCTTGATCGTCTCCATTGCGACGTTGGTCGAGGTGTTGGCAACGTGGGGCAGCGTCGAGATGCGCTCGCCGAGGACACGGCGGTAGCGGCCGATATCGCGCGTGCGGATCTTCAGGAGATAGTCGAACCTGCCGGCGATCATATGACACTCTTCGACTTCGCTGATCTTCTTGATGGCATCGTTGAAGCTTTTCAGCGCGTCCTCGCGGGTATCGGAAAGCTTCACCTCGACGAAAGCAATATGGTCGAGCTGCATTTTCGACGGATTGAGGACGGCCTTGAAGCCTTCGATATATCCTTCGCTGATCAGCCTTTTGAAGCGGATCTGGCACGGTGTCTTCGACAATCCGACACGCGCGGCCAGATCGGTGATCGACAGCCTGCCGTCCTCGGTGAGTGCGGTGAGGATCTTTCTGTCGAATTGGTCCAATTCACTAAAGATGTCGGTTTCAGTAGCCATTTGAACTCTCGTGGACGGATTAATAAGTTCATACAGCCTGGAAACTGTTGAAATCAAGTGAGATTGCGATTTGGGATTATGATAGATTATCTGCCGGGTAGAAGAGTGCTGAAATCGGTATCGGCGCCGCGCTCAAAACGGGGATCATACATGCATAACAAAGAAGCGGATGACGATCGGACGCCGGATTTGCTCGCTCACTACCGGCCGCTGGCCATCAGAGCCGTGGCCGCGGCGCTCACCCTCAAGCGCGACAGACCGGATGTGCGCCCGCTGCGGGAGACCGAATATTCCGGCCCCGCCTTCACGGACGATGCGCAGTGGGACGACGAGCCCGGCATCTCATTCATCCGTTAAAACAGACATCGATTGAATAGGGACTCCCATGTTGAACGCAGCGATCGACCCCGCCCCCTCCAATGATCCCGCCGACGGCGCGCCGTTTTCCGGCTTTGCCCCACCGATCCGGCCGCAATCCGAACTTCGCCAGTCCATCACCGCAGCCTATCGCCGGCCGGAAACCGAATGCTTGCCGCCGCTCGTGGCAGCAGCGCGCGTCTCCGAGGCAAAACGCTATGACATTCGCAGCACGGCCCGCAGCCTGATCGAGGCGTTGCGCGCCAAGCACAAGGGAACCGGTGTCGAAGGGCTGGTACAGGAGTATTCGCTTTCCAGCCAGGAAGGCGTGGCGCTGATGTGCCTCGCCGAAGCGCTGCTGCGTATTCCCGATACCGAAACCCGGGACGCGCTGATCCGCGACAAGATCGCCGAGGGCAACTGGACCTCCCACATCGGCGGCGGAAAATCCATGTTCGTCAATGCTGCAACCTGGGGCCTCGTCGTCACCGGCAAGCTTACCTCGACGGTCAACGACCGAAGCCTGTCGGCAGCGCTGACGCGGCTGATCGCGCGCGCCGGCGAGCCGGTCATCCGTCGCGGCGTCGATATGGCGATGCGCATGATGGGCGAGCAGTTTGTCACCGGCGAAACGATTGCGGAGGCGCTGAAACGCGCCCGGCCGCTGGAAGCGCGGGGCTTCCGTTACTCCTACGACATGCTGGGCGAGGCCGCGACGACGGGCGCCGATGCCGAGCGTTATTACCGGGATTACGAAAAGGCGATCGACGCCATTGGCAAGGCGTCGGACGGGCGCGGCATCTATGACGGCCCGGGCATATCGATCAAGCTTTCGGCCCTGCATCCGCGCTACGTCAGGTCGCAGGCCGGCCGGGTGATGAGCGAGTTGCTGCCGAAGGTGAAGAAGCTCGCCGCTCTCGCCAAGACCTACGATATCGGCCTCAATATCGACGCCGAGGAGGCCGATCGGCTGGAGCTTTCGCTCGATCTCCTCGAGGAGCTTTGCTTTGCGCCTGATCTTGCCGGATGGAACGGGCTGGGCTTCGTCGTGCAGGCCTATGGCAAGCGCTGCCCCTTCGTCCTCGAGTATATCATTGATCTCGCGCGCCGCTCCGGGCGTCGGGTCATGGTCCGTCTCGTCAAGGGCGCTTACTGGGATGCGGAGATCAAGCGCGCCCAGCTTGACGGTCTCGACGACTATCCGGTCTATACCCGCAAGATCTACACTGACGTCGCCTACGTCGCCTGCGCGCGCAAGCTGCTCGATGCTCCGGATGCGGTCTTCCCGCAATTTGCCACCCATAATGCGCAGACGCTCGCCACGATCTATCGTCTGGCGGGTGCTGATTTCACCGTCGGCAAATACGAGTTCCAATGCCTGCACGGCATGGGCGAACCTCTCTACGACGAGGTTGTCGGGAAGGAAAAACTCGACCGGCCTTGCCGCATTTATGCGCCTGTGGGAACGCATGAGACGCTGCTCGCCTATCTGGTTCGACGCCTTCTGGAAAATGGCGCCAATTCCTCCTTCGTGCACCGCATCTCCGATCCGAATGTCTCGGTCGAGGCGCTGATCGCCGATCCCGCCGAAATCGTCGCGGCCATGCCCGTCGTTGGCGCGCCCCACGCGCAGATCGCCTTGCCAAAGGCTCTTTACGGCAACGCCCGGACCAATTCCGATGGTGTCGATCTCTCGAACGAGGCCACTCTTTTGGATTTGTCACAGGCGCTCGCCTCCACGGCTGCTGCTCCGTGGCATGCGCTTCCCCTCCTTGCCGACGGCTCTACGGATGGGGTGACGCGCGATGTTCTCAATCCTGCCGATCACCGGGATGTCGTCGGCACGGTGACCGAGGTGAAGGTCGACGAGGCTGCGCGCATCGTTCGCATGGCGGCGGAGCATGCGCCGCAATGGGCAGCCGTGCCGCCGGCCGAGCGTGCCGCCTGCCTGGAACGGGCGGCCGACATCATGCAGGCCCGCGTCAAGGTGCTGATGGGCATCGTCATGCGTGAGGCCGGCAAATCGGCGGCCAATGCCGTCGGCGAAGTGCGTGAGGCGATCGACTTCCTGCGCTACTATGCCGAACAGGCTCGCAAGACGCTCGGCCCCTCGCATGCGCCCCTCGGCCCGATCGTCTGCATCAGCCCGTGGAATTTCCCGCTGGCGATTTTCACCGGACAGGTCGCCGCAGCCTTGGTGGCCGGCAATCCCGTGCTCGCAAAACCAGCCGGCGTCACGCCGATCATCGCTTCGGAAAGCGTGAAGATCCTCCACGAGGCGGGCGTGCCTGTCGGTGCCCTGCAGTTCGTGCCCGGCAGCGGCCGTCTCGGCGCCGGCATGGTCGGGGCGGAGGAGACGGCAGGCGTCATGTTTACCGGGTCGACCGAAGTTGCCCGCATGATCCAGGCGCAGCTGGCCGAACGGCTATCGGCGACCGGCAAGCCGATTCCGCTGATTGCCGAAACCGGCGGCCAGAACGGCATGATCGTCGATTCCTCGGCTTTGGCCGAGCAGGTGGTGGCTGACGTCATTGCGTCTGCCTTCGACAGTGCCGGTCAGCGCTGCTCGGCGCTCCGGGTTCTCTGCCTTCAGGACGATGTGGCCGACAGGACCCTCGCCATGCTGAAGGGCGCCTTCCGCGAGCTGACGATCGGCCGTACCGATCGGCTGAACATCGATGTCGGCCCCGTCATCAACGACAGCGCAAAGACGGAAATCGACCAGCATATCGAGCATATGCGCGGCTTGGGCCGCAAGGTGGATCAGCTGCCACTGCCTGAAAGTGCTGCGGCGGGGACCTTCGTTCCGCCGACGATCATTGAGATCAAATCCCTGGCAGACCTGACGAGGGAGATCTTCGGCCCGGTGCTGCACGTCATCCGCTTCAAGCGGAATGGGCTCGACCGTCTGATCGACGATATCAACGCATCGGGTTATGGTCTCACATTCGGGCTTCACACCCGGCTTGATGAAACGATCGCGCATGTGACCAGCCGCATCAAGGCTGGAAACCTCTATGTCAACCGCAACATCATCGGCGCCGTCGTTGGCGTGCAGCCTTTCGGCGGCCGCGGCCTGTCGGGAACGGGTCCGAAGGCCGGCGGTCCGCTCTACATCGGCCGGCTGGTGCAACGTGCGCCCGTGCCGCCGCAGCAGGATTCGGTTCATACGGACCTTGCCCTTCGTGACTACATCGTCTGGCTCGACAAGAAGGGCTTGTCGGGCGAGGGGGAAGTGGCGCGTGGATATGCGAGCCGCTCGGCGCTCGGGCTCGAACGTGAACTCACCGGTCCGGTCGGGGAGCTCAATCTCTACGCGCTCCATCCCCGCGGCCGTATTCTCGTCGTGCCGCAGACGGAAGGCGGGCTTCATCGCCAGATCGCCGCGGCCCTATCGACCGGTAACCACATCGTCGTGGACGCGGGTTCCCTATCGAAGTCAGTCCTGGCGGATCTTCCGGCGGCTGTCGCCGGCCGGATTTCCTGGACCTCGGATTGGGAGAAGGACGGGCCGTTCTCTGGCGCGCTCGTCGAAGGGGATCGCGACAGGGTTCGGGCCGTCAATCAGAAGATCGCTCACCTGCCCGGTCCGCTGCTGCTGGTCCAGGCCGCGACGACCGAGGAATTGGCGGACGATCCCGAAGCCTATTGCCTGAATTGGCTGCTGGAGGAGGTGTCGACGTCGATCAACACCGCGGCTGCCGGCGGCAATGCAAGCCTGATGGCCATCGGCTGAGTGATAAGACGAGGGCGCAGAAAATGCGCCTTCGTCCGCCTACAGCATGCGCCGATCTACCAATGAAGAAGCCCATTCCAGGGATGTTCATAAGGCAAAGGCCGTGTTCCGTCGTGCAGTGCGCGTAAAAGCCGCTTGACAAAACACGTCCGCCGCAACTATTGGGTAATCGATCACCCAAGGAGGATGGTGCGGATCGTGGCAGTATCTCTTTCTGACATCGCGGAACGTGCGGGAGTCTCGGTAAAGACGGTTTCCGGCGCATTGCACGGCGGCTCCGCCCGCATGTCGGACGATACGCGCCAGAGGGTCAAGGCCATTGCGGAAGAACTCGGCTACGTGACCAACCTTGCAGCGCGTGGCGTGCGTCAGGGCTGGCTGCCGCTGGTCGGCGTCGTCTCCGACGGTCTCATCACTTCGCCCTTCGCCACCGAGATCGTACGTGGCCTCGACGGGGCGGCCCGCAGCGCCGGCATGGCGGTCTTTGCGGTCAACCACCGCAGCGGCCAGTCTATCGGCTCGGTGCTCGACGAGGTGCAGCAGTTCCGGCCGCGCGCCGTTGCTTACGCCGCCATGTACCACAAGGATGTCGCCCTGCCGGACAGGTTGGCGGGCGCCGTCGGCGTGATGATCAACTGCCGCGAGGCTGCCGGCCGCGTCACCGCGCTGGTCCCGGACGAAGAGGGCGGCGCGCGGGAGATCGTGCGTTATCTCCTCGTCGCCGGCCGCCGGCGTATCGCCTTCATCAATCTGCCGGGCATTCTCGCCGGCACGCTACGCGAGATGGGGTTTCGTGCGGCGCTTGAGGAGGCGGGCATCGACCCCGTCGGGGTGTTGCCGGCTGTGCGCCGCAGCGTCTACAGCGACCGCGCGCCAAGCCTTGTTGCCTCTCATGTGGAGGCGCTTCTGAAATCCGGTCAACGGCCGGACGCCATCCTATGCGGCAATGACCGCGTGGCGATGGAAGTCTATGCGGCGCTTGCCCGCGCCGGCCTTCGCATTCCGGATGATATCGCGGTGGCAAGCTTCGACAACCAGGTCGAGATTGCCTCGCGGCTGGACCCGCCATTGACGACGATGGCCCTGCCGCACCGCGCCATGGGCCGCCTTGCCATGGAGATCCTCCTGGCCGAGCAGCCCGAACCGCCGCATCTGCGGAAACTGCCGTTCCATCTGGTCGAACGGGCATCCGTCTGAAACATCGAGTGTCTAACAGGAGGAGAATATCAATGAGCACTTCAATGGGTAATCGTTTACTTTCCGCACTCTTCGCATCCGCCGCGCTAGTCGCGACCGGCGGTTTGGCCGAGGCGAAGACCGTCGTCCACGTTATGCACCAGGGCGATCCGGGCTGGGTGAAGGCCTATGGCGACGTTGCCGCCCGCTTCGAGGCCGCCAATCCCGATGTCGACATCGAGATGATCTACGCGCCGCACGATGCCTATAACGAAAAGTTCAGCGCCGCCGTCATGGCCAAGCAGCTGCCCGATATCATGGAACTCGATGCTCCGTTCCTCGCCAATTATGTCTGGTCCGGCTATCTGCAACCCGTCAAGCCGCTCATTGACAAGGACCTGCTCGATGACATGACGGATTCGAATATCGCCCAGGGCACCTATCCGATCGACAAGGACCTCTATGCGATCGGCCTCACCGACTCCTCGGTCGTGCTCTACGGCAATAAGAAATATCTTGAAGCCATTGGCGCCCGCATTCCGAAATCGGTCGATGATGCCTGGACCCGCGAGGAATTCGAAGGCTATCTCGAAAAGCTTTCCAAGCTCGAAGGCGTGAAGTGGCCGATCGACACCTTCCGAGGTTACGGCATCAAGACCGAGTGGATCACCTATGCCTACGGCCCCCTGCTCGAAAGCGCCGGCTGCGACCTGATAGACCGCAAGACTTGGAAGGCCACCGGCACGCTCGATGGCGAGGCCTGCGTCAAGGCGCTGACGATGATGCAGGACTGGGTGAAGAAGGGCTGGGTCGTGCCGACTTCGTCGGGCACCAACCAGTTCTACGCCGAGGGACAGCCGGCCGCGCTCGCCATGGGTGGCCACTGGTTCTACGCGGAGGCATCGGCAGCGATGAAGGACAATATCGTCGTCATGCCGCTGCCGAAGATCGGCGACAAGGGCGTGAGCCCGAACGGGACCTGGATCTGGGGCATTTCCGCGACCTCGGAAAACCCTGAGATCGCCGGCAAGTTCCTGAGCTTCCTGCTGAAGGACAAGGAGTACCGGGAGTACGCCAAGACCCAGTCCGCCTATCCGGGCCTGAAGAGCTTCGCCGCCGGCTCCCCGCTCTATGCGGAAGGCGGTCCGCTCGCCGTCGCCTTTGAGCAGGCTTCCAAGACCGCGATCGCCCGTCCGCCGCACCCGGCATATCCGACGATCACCTCGGCCTTCATGCAGGCGGTCGACAAGATCTTCAACAGTGGTGACGCGCAGGAAGCGCTGACGGCCGCTGCCAAGAAGATCGACGAGGATATCGAGGACAACGCCGGCTACCCGCCCTTCGACGAGCAGCAGTAAGGTGTTTTGACGGGGCCGGTGCGTCCTGCCGGCCCTGGACTATCACGGGAGGACGACCGATGAGGAGGAAACAATGACTTTGCAACAGACCTCCACGCCCGCTTTGCGGCGTCCGGCGAAACGCCGCGATAGGCAGCGGCTCTGGCAGGAAATGGCGATGATCGCGCCTGCCTTTCTGCTTATGGCGATATTCCTGATCACGCCGTTCCTCTTGTCTTTCTGGACGGCGATGACCAACCAGCCGCTCGTGCCGCGCCCGACGCCGGTGCGCTTCGTCGGCCTCCTGAATTTCGAGCGCGTCTTCACCGATCCGCTGTTCTGGACCTCGCTGTGGAACGTCACGCGCTTCACCGTCTGGGTGCTGCCGCTGCAGTGCGGCCTCGCCTTCCTGACCGCGCTACTCTTGCATCAGAAGCTGCCGATGCAAAACCTGCTGCGCGGCCTGTTCTTCCTGCCGGCGATCACCTCCATGGTGGTGGTCTGCGTCATCTGGGGCACGCTGTTCCAGTATCCGAGCGGCCCGCTCAACCAGATCGTCGGTTTCCTTTCCGGCGGCACGATTCAGCCGATCGACTGGCTCGGCGACCCCAACTGGGCGATGTTTTCTATCGTGTTGCTTTCAGCCTGGCAGGCCTATGGCTTTCAGATGATCATCTATCTCGCCGGCCTGCAGGGCATTCCCGAAGAACTATACGATGCCGCCCGCATAGACGGGGCAAGCGCGCTGCGCCGCTTCTGGCACGTCACCATGCCCGGCCTTCGCCCGACCCATGTCTTCGTGCTGGTCATCACGACCATCCAGGCCTTCAAGCTCTATACGCAGGTGGCGATCCTCACCCAGGGCGGCCCGAACGAAAGCACCGAAACCGTTGTCCACTACATGGTGCGCGCCGGCTTCGAGGAGCAGAAACTCGGCTACGCATCGGCCGTTTCCGTCATCCTCTTCGTCATCGTTCTTCTGATCGCGCTCCTGCAACGCAAACTCCTGAGGCGCTTCGATGTCTGATATCGCTTTGAGCCGGCCCGTCTCGCTGGCAATCGCAAGGGGCAACGGCAAGAGAAGCCTGCGCATCGTGCAGAGCCTCTGCATCCTGGTCATCGCGCTGGTGATGATCTCGCCGCTGTTCATGCTGCTAATCGCCAGCCTGAAGGACGACCGCTTCCGCATCCTCGCCGACATGGGCAGCTTCCGCGCCTTCTGGGTCAGCGACCCGACGCTGTCGAACTACAAGGAGATCGCCCATTTCTCCGGCGAGCTGGCCTATGGCCGATATCTCTTCAATTCGCTGGTGATCCTCGCCGCCACAGTCGTCTCGGGTCTGATCGTCAATTCCATGGCGGGCTTCGTTCTCGCCTGGGGCTCGCTGCGCGGCAAGGCGGCGCTCTTGGCGCTGGTCGTCGCGCTCTATGTCATCCCGCAGGAAAGCATCATCATGCCGCTTGTCGTCATGATGTCGCGGGCGGGGCTGACGGATACCTTCGCGGTGCAGATCCTGCCCTGGGTGGCAAGCCCGCTCTATGTCTTCCTCTTCTACCAGTTCTTCGCGCAGTTGCCGAAGGAACTCTATGAAGCGGCGGAAATGGATGGCGCATCGGTCTTCCGCATCTACCGGTCGATCTACATGCCGCTCAGCCTGCCAGCGCTCGCCACGGTCTCGATCCTCATGGGCATCGAAAGCTGGAACCAGTATCTCTGGCCGACGCTGGTCACCCAGACCGACTATGCCCGGCCGATTGCCGTCGCCATCGCCACCTTCTTCGGACAGGACAGCATCTACTGGGACCGCGCCATGGCCGCCTCGGTGCTGATGATGATCCCCGTCCTCATTCTCTATCTGGCTTTCCAGCGCTGGTTCGTCAGTTCATTCGTCGGCTCCGCCGTGAAAGGTTGATCATGTCTCTACAGGCAAAATCCGAAACGTCAGCACCTGAAACCATCGAAGCGGAGCTGCCCGAAGGCACGGTGCTGCATCTCTGGTTGAAGGCGCGCCATGCCGGCGGCGAGGGGAAGCTCTTCGTCGCCGTTGATGGCAACGACATCGGCGAGCCCTCGACCCGCCGCACGGGGGAATTTGAGTTCTTCGCTGTGACGCTCGCGAAGGGCGGCCGTGCCACGCTGTCCTATGATGCGACAACCACAGCGCTTTCCGTCGCTTATGCCTTTCGGCCGGAAACCGTGATGAAGGAGGGGATCTGCGTCTTGCACAGCGATGCCCGCACCGCCGCCCCCGACGTGCCCGACAGCTATCATTTCCGCCCGCCCTTCGGCTGGATGAACGATCCGAACGGTTTTGGACGGTTCGGCGGAAATGCTCACCTCTTCTACCAGCATTATCCTCATGAACCGCGCTGGAACACTATGCACTGGGGCCATGCCGTCTCGAAGGATTTCATCCGCTGGACACATCTGCCCATGTTCCTCTTCCCGGCGGCGCATCTATCGGAAAAGGACGATGGCCGCGGCGGCGCCTTCTCCGGCTCGGCGATCCCCGGCACCGGCCCAGAAGGCGAGGAAATCCGCGTCTTTTACACCGAGCATGTGCGTGACCGGCAACCGGAAGAGCAAATCCAGCTTTCCACCGTCAGCCGCGACGGCATCGTCGCCGGCCCGTCGGAGATCGTGATGCCGCTGCGCCCGGAAGGCTTGAACCTCACCACCGATTTCCGCGACCCCTATGTCTTCAAAGGCCCGGACGGCCGCTGGAAGATGCTGCTCGGCAGCCGCGACAGGCAGGGCGGCGTTGTACTGCTCTATGAAACCGCAGACCCGCAAGGCGCCGATGGCTGGACCTTCCTCGGCATCATCCATCGCGAGGACAGTTTCGGCATGACGGCGGCGGAATGCCCCTGCATGGTGCCGCTTTCCGGTAAAAACGCAGAAACCCGCTGGACGCTGATCTTCGGTCTGCTCACCAGCCGCGACCCGGCCACCGGCCGCCGCAACCTCACCTCCGTCACCGTCGGCGGTTTCGATGGCCGCACCTTCACTGCGGAGTTCGAGCAGGAGTTGGATTTCGGTTCGGATGCCTATGCCTTCCAGGCCTTCGTTGATGGCGACGAGCCGGTCGGCATCGCCTGGCTCGCCAACTGGACGGATTTTTCCAAGAAGGACGATTTCCCGACGGCCATGACCCTGCCGCGCCGCGTACTTCTCGACGGCGACACCGTGCTGACCCCGCCGGTCGCAGCCGTCGAAAGCCTACGCCATCAGTTGCTGGACGACACCGCGCTTGCCGCCGGCAAGACCGTGCCGCTCGGCACCGGCGCCGTCGAGATCGTACTTGATCTCACCGAGCCGGGCGCCGCCTTCGATCTCAGCTTCGATCATCCGGATGTCGATCTAGCCGTGAAACTCGATGCCGATGGTCTGGCGATTATCTTCGACGCTCGCATCGGTATGACGCCGCCACGTTACGTCGCCACCGGCGCGAAACCGTCAAGCCTGCGCATCTTCCTCGATGCCGGCTCCATCGAGGTATTCGCTGACAACGGCCGCTGGACGGGGTCCAAACGCATTCCGAGCTTTGCCGCCGCACGTTCGGCAACGCTCACCGGCGCCGTCGCCGAGGCGGGCGTCTGGCAATTGAAACTGTGAGGGAGGACAGACAATGGCATCGGTAGCAATCGACCGGGTTCTGAAGCAATACGGCGCGGCCTCCGTTATCCACGGGGTTTCCGCGGATATCGAGGACGGTGAGTTCGTCACGCTCGTCGGGCCGTCCGGCTGCGGCAAGTCCACGCTTCTGCGCATGCTGGCGGGGCTAGAGGATATCAGCGGCGGTGAAATCCGCATCGACGGGCGCGTCGTCAACGACGTCGCGCCGAAGGAGCGCGATATCGCCATGGTGTTCCAGTCCTACGCGCTCTATCCGCACATGACGGTGCGCGAAAATATGGGCTTTGCCCTGAAGCTGCAGGGGCGCGATAAGGCGACAATCAACAAGCTGGTGAGCGAAGCCGCCGGCATTCTCGCACTTGAACCCCTGCTGGAGCGCCTGCCGAAACAGCTTTCCGGCGGGCAGCGCCAGCGCGTCGCCATGGGCCGCGCCATCGTACGCCATCCGAAAGTGTTCCTCTTTGACGAACCGCTGTCCAACCTCGACGCCAAGCTGCGGGTGACCATGCGCAGCGAGATCAAGGAGCTGCATCAGCGCCTCGGCACGACCATCGTTTACGTCACCCATGACCAGATCGAGGCGATGACCATGGCCGACAAGATCGTCGTCATGCGCGCCGGCCGCATCGAGCAGATCGGCAAGCCGCTCGATCTCTACGACCGCCCGGATAACACCTTCGTCGCCGCCTTCATCGGCTCGCCGTCGATGAACCTTTTCGAGGGGGGCGTCAGCGACGGCGGCTTCCGTATCGAAGGCAGTGTTTCCCTGCCGCTTCCGCCGCAATTGAGCCACGGCGCGGCACGCACCTACGGCATCCGCCCTGAGGACCTCGATATTGCGGAGACGGGCATTCCGGCCACCGTGCTGACTGTCGAGCCGACCGGTGCGGAGACCCATCTTTCGGTGCGTGTTGGCACGCAGACGGCAACCATCGTGCTGCACCGGCGGGTGGATTTAAAACCTGACCAGCAAATCCACCTCGCGCCCAAATCCGAGAAAATCCACCTCTTCTCCGCCGAAGGCAATCGGCTAGGCTGATCCTCGGCGCCTCCCGCTGAGCCGCGTCCGTCATTTGACGGGCGTGGTTCGGTGCCGGTGCCATCCAGCCTTGCGACATCTTAGTTTTGGGTGTTCGGCCCTTCAGTTGATCGAATTAGCCAATTGCACGGCGATCTGTTGCCACGCGCCTGCCAAACGTGCTCCGAGGGCGGTGCAGGCAGCAGCGACCGCACCGTCGGTGGCGGCAGTTGATGAGTTTGCGGATCTTCTGCAGCTGGAAGAGGAAAACCAAAGACTGCGCAAGCTGCTGGCGTAAAAGCTCCGTGCTGAAAATGCCGATCTGCGAAAGCGACTGAACCTCACTTAGCGCAGTTGCACTTCGGGTCTCCCCCGGACAGAACTGGGCACTTCTGCCGAGGCCCCCGCTCGCCGCCCATCACCAGACGTTCAAGAACCGTCCGCTTTTCGTGGATACTCATTTCCGTGTCGTCCACCTCGACGCCGTCGGTCACAAAGAAGGATTACGGCTCGATGGAGGTGGAGATCGCCTGGACATTACCTCTTACGATTTGTTGACTCACCCGCGGTTGAACAATAACTTGCTAATTTGGTCGTTAGGCTTGTCCTCACATGACGGACCAATCTATTCAGCGTCGCCTTGCCGCCATCGTCGTTGCCGATGTGGTGGGATATACACGCTTGATGGAGGCTGATGAAGTCGCAACGCTGGCGAACCTCAGGGAACTCCGTTCTGGCGTTATCGAGCCGGCTGTGATGCGCCACAAGGGTCGCATCTTCAAGGTCGTGGGCGACGGATTCCTAATCGAATTCGGTAGCGCGGTCGACGCGGTCGCAGCAGCATTGGAAATGCAACGGGCCACCACTGCTGTTGAGGCTCCCGGAGACCGGCGCCTGCTTTTGCGTATAGGCGTTAATTTGGGAGATGTCATTGACGACGGTTCAGACATCCTCGGCGACGGCGTCAATGTCGCGGCGCGACTCGAGACGCAGGCCGCACCGGGCGGTATATGCATTTCAGCCAAAGTTCACAGCGAGATCGTCGGCAAGATCGGCGACCGGTTCTTTGATGCAGGCGAACGCTACCTAAAGAACCTCACTCGCCCGGTGCGCGTGTGGCATTGGCCGGGATGCGCTGCAGAGCACATTGCCGCTGCCCGAATGTCCCTCGATCGCTGTATTGCCGTTCACGAATATGAGTGGGGATGAAGCGGACGCGCCTTTCGTCGACGGCTTGACCGAAGACCTGATCACCGACCTTTCCGGTACGGCTGGCCTGTTCGTCATCGCGCGCAATTCCGTGTATTGCTACAAGGGCAAGCCGGTCGACGTGCGGCTGGTCGCCCAGGAACTCGGCGTCCGCTACGTCCTGGAGGGGAGCGCCAGACGCGCAATGGGCCGTGTCCGCATCAATGCCCAATTGATCGACGCGCTTGGCGGCCAGCACTTGTGGGCCGACCGGTTTGACAGGACGGTGGAAGATGTTTTCGAATTACAGGATGAAGTTAACGCCAAGATTGTTGAAGCCCTCGTCGGCCGGCTGACCATCCCGAAGCAGCGCAATCGGCCGAAGAACCTTGAGGCGTACGATCTGTGTGTGCGCGCCCGCCTCCTGACGGAAGAGTCGCCGCAAACTGAGCGTGAGGCCTATATGCTGCTCCAACGCGCGGTTAAGCTCGAGCCATCATATGCCGAGGCGCTCGGTCTGCTCGCCTATAACCGTTGGCTTGCCTGGACTCATTTCGGCGAGCCCGAAGATCCTAACCGTCGGATGGCGGTGACGTTCGCGCAGAAGGCGGTCGACCTAGATCCCAACGATGCCGGCTGCCGTTACGTTCTGGGGACCATTTTGGCTTATGAGCGGCGATGGGAGGAATCGGAGGCCGCCTTCGCCAAGGCCCTGGAGCTGGACCCCAACCACGCCGACACCTGGGCCGCCATGTCGGACATGTCCGTGCTGGACGGCAGGGTTGCCGACGGACTAGCGCAAATCGAAAAAGCTCTGCGGCTCAATCCCCATCCAACCTGCTGGTATCTTTGTCATCTTGGGCAGGCGCAGTACGCCGCGCGTGACTATGAGGCGGCAGCCGCGACCCTCCGCAGGGAAGACACGTATCGTACCAACTCACGCAAATTCTTGGCTGCTACGCTTGCGCAGTTGGGCCACCTTGAGGAGGCGCGGCGAGAAGCAGAATTGTTCCTGATCGCCCACCCTCATTTCACGATCGGCCATTGGCTCAGCTCCCAGCCGCTGCGCGATGCATCTGTACGAGACCACTTTGTCGACGGCTTTCGAAAGGCCGGCCTGCCGGAGATGTGACAGCGGGTGGGGACAATCGCGACGCGTTCGAGGACTTTATCAACGGATATGCGCTGCGCGAGAACGGCGGTCTGGATCGCAGTGCCAAGCTTCGTCAGACGCTCCACAAAACGCGTCAACCAGCCCGAGTCTCGCATGACTTTTCCGCTGGACCGCTTGCATCCGCTAATCATTAGGTCCTGAGCCTAAAGAACTCGAACAGTGAAACGTTTGCTCCGCCCTCTTGTCCAGGAGCCGCTGAACATACGCTTTGCGTTTTGCCGTGATCATCGTGATCTTCAAATGGCCATTTGAAAAGACCACCTCGCCTAGATTGATCAGCATACGGAGCGCGACCGCAACGAAGGTCGGCCCCCCACAAGTCTGGCGAGACGATTAATCCTGCAGCTGCCGCCAAGAAAACGAGGGCTGGCATCAGCGCCTTTTAAGGCGAGGACCACCGCGATCAAAAGCGGAGCGCTCGACATCGATGATCGCATCGCGCTTGAGTGGCTGCTAGTGGGGCAGTCAGACAAAGTACAAGCGGCAGGATTGCCGCTCGATGCAGAATGTCTTCGTGGCGCACATCGCTGCCGTGTTTCCAGTTCAGCCGGTGCCCCGAATTTTAAGTGGTCCGGAGTGACCTGCCTAAGGGGTTCACGGTGCTGGGCAAGCGCGGCTTGTAGCGCAGTCAAATCATCAAGTCCGTCACGGGAAAGGATTAGCTAAGAGAGAAGTTGCACTCATAACATCATGTGCAATGCGCTTGTCGTTACCATCGAGGGCCTCAGGCCTACTGAGCGAATCCGAGACTCGCGATCCCAATTCCCCCTACCAGGATCAGGCTCGCGGCCCACACGATATCGAGATTGAACCAGCTTTGTGAGATGAACTTGGGTCCGAGCCATCGATAGACGGCAATGGCGATAACGCCGCCACTTACAATCATAGCGGCCGCGTGGACCACGGAGACGGCGGTGGCGGTGATCAGATTACCAGTCATGAGCGTGGCAGCCGCTCGGTGTCCGACATCCGGTTCCGCGGCCAAGCACAGGCCTAGATAAATCGGCACCAGCATCAGCCCGGCGCCATGCGCGGTGGCAGCCGCGAAGGACCACAACGCCAGTTGCGCCGGCGGGATTCGAGCAAGAACACGCGGGTGGCGCCGGTTGATCAAGAGATAGATTCCGGCTGCGATCACGATCAACCCGGCTGCGATGCGGATCTGTCGTTCCCAGACAATCAGCGTCAGCATCGCGCCGAAGGGCAGCAGGATGCCAATCATCGCCACAAAGTGGCCCATTGCCAAAAGGCCGAGCGCCCGGAACAATTCGTTGGCACGTCTGTCCAATAGTCCGGCCGAGACGGCCAACGGCCAGCCCATGCCGGGGTTGACGCCATGATAAATGCCGCTGGCGATGACGGCCAACCAGAGAGACCCGGCAGTCGTCCACTCGCTCATCGCTTCATTGATCCGAGCAGTCCGTTACACCGATGGATAGCAAAATGAATCCGTTGAGCAATCGCCGCCTTCCAAACGAATCTGGTGCGAGCGATACCCCTCGGGGAACTTGACATAAAAGTCCTTGTCCAGGGTGATCCCACCGTTCTCGCCGACACTGGCCTTGACCATGGCTGCCGGGATACCATCGGGATAGAATTGGTCATCCCAGGTCGAATACAGGGAGTTGGTCCAGTAAACGCGTTTGCCGTCGCGGCTGATCTCGACCATCTGCGGTCCGCCCCTGTAGTCGCCGCCGCCGGGATGCTTGGTCTTGCGCGTGATGCCGCCAATATGGACGGACCCTGCAAGCTTAGGCTTCATAGGATCGGTGACGTCATACTGGCGCATCTCACCGGTCCCCCAGCAGGATACGTAGAGGAAGCGGTCATCGAGCGATAGGTCTATGTCGGTTACCAGCGGCGGGACCGCCTCGAAGCCCTGCAAAAGCGGGGGAAGGTCATCTTTCGCGGCTGCCTCGGGCGGGATAGTCGCCGTCTTTTCGCAATGGAATTTGCCGTCCTCGCGCCACCATGTCCAGATCGATCCCTCAAGGTTTGTCGTGTCAACGACCACTCCAAGGAAACCGTATTCCTTTACCGGATCATGGGCGGGGCGGACTTCCAGTGCCATCTGGTGATTGACTCCCAGATCAATGGTCTGCACGTTCCTGCGTTCGCGCAAATCCCAGAAATGCACCCGGTGTCCGTATTTGTTCGACAGGAGATCTTCCGGGACGATGCCCTTCTCGAACTGCGGCGGAAGTGCCCACTCGCTCGATACCATGTAGTCGCGTGGCAGGTTCCACCAGAAATCATACTGCTTGTCCTGTGGCCCACGATCGATCTCATAGCGCCCGATGACATCGAACGTCTCGCAATCCATGACAAAGATGCCGGGAGGTCCGTCGGTGCCCTCAGGGCCACCGCCCCCAAGCGTCGAGATATAAATACCTTCCGGACCGCAGTGAATCGTATGAGGCCTAGAATAGCCCGTCTTGGCAAACACTTCTTCTGGCTCGATGACCTTGTGGATTTTGGCTTTGGTCGGTCCGCCCTTGGTGTCTATTACGTAGATGCGCGAAGATCGAATACCGGGAATGATCAGAAACCGGCGCTCGAGAAACGGGTGACCGTTCAGCGGCGAAAGGGCCGAAGAGCACGCGTTCCAGCCGAAGTGGTGGAACTCGTCGCCCTTGTTTGGCATTATCACGCTATGGACGACCTTGCCGTAGTCCTTTGACTTCGGGTCTACGTCAACTATTGCTAATCCATCAGGCCGAGAGAAGTCGGGACTCAACATCAAAGTGTACGCAAAATTTTCGACTGGCGCCTGCATTGCGAGCTTGGCAGTCGCGTGGAAAGTCCGGTCTGGCCGTACAGTCATCGTCGTCCTCCCTTGGCGGGTTAAGCAGCCCGTCAGACAATCAGGGCACGACCTGCGTTTGGACGCCCGCCGAAAACGTCGAGACGCTTTGTTGTTCGCACGCTATTTTCATCCGACTTTGAAGAATCTCACGGATTCTAGAGAACTACAATCTCGATTTGCACCGGAAGAGGAATCAATGACATGGACTACAGATTCTACGAGGAGCTTGGTTGGCTTCAAAAAATCGATGCCCGGCGGCCGTGCGAAGCCATCGTTACGAGTGATACTGTTATCCCCACATTGAGCGGCCGGCGAATTCAGCATTGCCAACATGCGCACACAAGGGTGGCGAGATCATCGAGGTGACTGGCCGCTAGGTCCTGTTGGTCAATGACGCTCAGAGGTATGTGGCGGCAGCGCTTCGCCCGCCGATGTCCCTGGTTTCCTGAGGGGATGTCTCCTGAGCGGACGCCTTCGGAATCCCTCCGATATGCAAGGGAACCTGGTGCTCAATGAGAGCGGCAGAGGGTGATTGCTCAAGCGTAAGGCGTGGCCTGCCAGTGCAGCGTTCAGGCCGACGGTTCCCCTATCGACGGCGGCGAGAATCGGTTGGTATTCATGCCGCCGCGTGCCATCCATCGCGGATATGGCGGTAGCCTTCGCGATAGACCGCTTCAGGTGTCTCGGAAAAGTCGCGCCAGACCTTTGTCGCGGCGGCGAGCTCCTTGAGCGCCCGACCAAAGGCCTCGATTGTCAGCCACCCGTCGTAGCCGCTCGCGCGTAATGCTGTGAACGTCTCGGCCCAGGGAATGTTGCCACGCCCCGGTACGCCGCGATCGTTCTCCGAAATGTGGACATGGACGATGCGGTCACTGTTTCGCGTGAAGGCGCCGATGGGATCGGCCTCTTCGATATTGCTGTGGAAGGTGTCGTACATGGCGCGGATATGCGGATGTCCGATCGCGTCAATATGGGCCGCAAGGTCGTCCATCGTGTTGAAGAGGTAACATTCGAAGCGGTTGAGCGCCTCAAGCCCGATCGTTACGCCGTGCTTTGCTGCATGATCGCCGATCGCGCGTTGTGAGGAAACCGAGCGCTTGAGTTCCGCCGCGCTCGGCCCGCTTCCCGAAAATTTGCCGAGCGTCGAATGTAGCGGGCCGCTCAGCATCGTCGCGCCCAGCGCATCGCTGCAGTCGATGGCCCATTTCATGTAGTCGATGCCGCGCCTGCGGGTCGCGGCGTCGGCGGCGATCAGGTTCATCTGGGGGTCGCCCATGGCGGAAACGGCGGTCCGTTCCAGGCCGATCCGGTCCAGCATGTCTGCCAGCCGATGGTAGTCGTCGGGTGTGCCCGAAAAGATCGGGATCTCGACACCGTCAAACCCCGTGTCCTTGATATCGCGTAACAGTGCCTCGTGTTTCCGGCCGACACTTGTCGTCCAGAGGAACATGCACATGCCTATCTTCATCTCCCCTCCACTTGGCCCTGCGGCCACTGCGCGACGATTTCAACGCCCTATCACTTTTCCAAATCTGGTCATACCAAATCTTCGAATCTGGTCAAGCCAGTTTATTGCGCGCTTGGGATGCCGGATTCGCGCCAAAGCGGGAAATGCTGTATTAAGTATCGATCGGCAGAAGAAATATCGCCCTTTTGGCCCGTCTTGCAGAGGGTTAAGAATTGAGCTAGAGCTTTCAAATAACGAGAATTGGCCTAACCAGATTGCCGAAGGTGGCGAGAGTGGCCAACCATAACATGACCTTTGCCGCCCGATTGGCGGTCGAACGTGCTGCAACTGTCTGGGAGGACCTCATGCATCTTTCGACACATAACTGGATGCGGGCCGAACCGCTCGCCGTCACGCTGAAGCGCATCAAGAAATATGGCTACGAAAGCATCGAGATATCCGGCGAGCCGGCCCAGTACGACGTCAAGGAGACCCGTGCGCTGCTGAAAGAGTATGGCATCCACTGCTGGGGCGCCGTTACGCTGACGCTCGGCGAGCGTAATCTTGCCGCCAGGGATGAAGGTCAGCGCGCCAGGTCAGTGGACTATGTCAAGAGCGTCATCACCATGGTCAGCGAACTCGATGGCGAGATCGTCACCCTCGTGCCGGCGACCGTCGGCAAGGTCGTGCCGGATGGCACCGAGGAGGAAGAGTGGACATGGGTGGTGGACGCTACCAGGGAGTGTTTTGCCCATGCGCAGAAGAGGGGTGTGCGCATTGCCGTCGAGCCGCTCAACCGTTTCGAGACCTATTTCTTCAACCGTGCCGCCCAAGCGCTGGCGCTCGCCGATGCCGTCAGCCCTGAATGCGGGGTGTGCCTGGATGCCTTCCACCTGAACATCGAGGAGGAGGACATGTATGAAGCGATTCGGCTCGCTGGAAAGCGCCTGTTCGATTTCCACGTCGCCGATAACAATCGTTTTGCCGCCGGCCTCGGCCATCTCGACTGGCCGAAGATCGTCGGCACGCTGAAGGAGATTGGTTACGATGGCGCCGTCACCAACGAATTCGTCGCTCCGGTCGACCGGACGCCCGCCGCCAAATATCCGGACATGGTCGAGCGAAACCCTGTCGACATACCCCCGGAGCAACTGAAATTCATCCAGGACCACGGCTCGAGCCTTCTCACTGAGAAGTTCTACGATGATCAGATGCGGATCACTGCCGAGACGATCCTGCCGCTGATCAAGTAACGAACGGAAAGACATATGCCATGCGGCTCGCGGGCCGTGCGGGGCAGGGGATCCGAGACATGCGCATCAAGACCGTAGAGGCCTGGTGGATTAAAATTCCCATCGAGGCCAGCCGTCAGCACCGCAGCGACTTCGGCCGACTGACGACCTTCGATAGCGCGATCCTGCGGATCGAAACGGACGACGGCATCGTGGGCTGGGGAGAGGGTAAGAATGCCGCGGGCAGTGCTGGCACCTACGGCACGCTGGTCCACATGATCAACCACGAGGTGGGGCCGAAGCTCATCGGCCGCGATCCTGCCGATATCTCCACCATATGGGAGATGCTTTACAACGGCGTACGCCACGAGACGGCGGCGCGTTCGGGTCACGCCATGCCCGAGATCGCGCGGCGCGGCCTTTCCGTCGCGGCGATCAGCGCGGTCGACATAGCGCTCTGGGACATTCTCGGCAAGTCGCTCGGCGTTCCCGTCTGGAAGCTGCTGGGTGGCCGCAAGGCCGACAGGTTGCCCGCCTATGCCTCGGGCGGTTGGGAGAGTGCGGAGCGGATCGGTGATCAACTCCGGTCCTATATCGCGGCCGGCGGTTTCAAGTCAGTCAAGATGCGCGTCGGCGCGATGGATCGTGCGCCGCATGTCTCGGCATCGCGCGTGCGGGCGGCTCGCAAAGCGGTCGGGCCCAACGTCGACCTGATGGTCGATGCGCACGGGACGTATACTGTTGCCGATGCCAAGCGCTTCATCCAGATGGTTGCCGATTGCGACCTCGCCTGGTTCGAGGAGCCGGTGATAGCCGATGACAAGCCTGGCATGGCGGAGGTGCGCGCGGCTGGGAACGTGCCGATCGCTGCCGGCGAGAGCGAGGCGACGCGTTTTGCCTTCCGAGATCTTGCCATGCTTCGGGCCGCCGACATATTCCAGCCGGACCCTGCCTTCTGCGGCGGCATTACGGAGGCGATGCGCATCAGTTCGCTCGCCAGCGCCTTCAATCTCCGTTTCGCACCGCATCTTTGGGCCGGTGCGCCCTGCTTCTTTTCCGGCCTGCACTTGTGCGCGGCTTCCCCGGTAAGCTTCATCATCGAATATTCGCTCGGCGCCAATCCGATGATCCATGATCTTGTCGAGGACACTGTGTCGGTGAAGGACGGTATGATAGAGATCCCGGACCGGCCTGGCCTGGGCTTCACGATCAATCAGCGGGTCCTGGAGACTCACGCGCAAAGACAATGACGATGAAAGAAAATTCCCTCCTCTCCGAGCTCGCGGCCCATCTTTTCTCGAACTCGAGCGGCAACGGCCGCACGCCTTCGGAGCGAGAGCTTGCGGAGCATTTCGGCGTCAGCCGGGGCCAGGTTCGAGAGGCGCTGGCCATTCTGGAGGCAATGCGTATCGTCGAGCGCCGGGCCAAGTCGGGCATCTATCTGACGACCACGGAGGCGAGCGTGGAGGCAATGGCGCTTTTTGCCCGCGCCGGCGTGCCGCTTGATCCCATCCTGATCTACGAGACCGTGGAGCTTCGCAAGATCCATGAGATCAAGGCCGCGGAGCTCGCCTGCGATCGGGCGACGGAGGAGAATTACCAGCACTTGCGCGATATCCTCGCGGCGTCGGAGGCGAAGCTTGCCGCCGGCGAGGGCCTGGCGCGCGAGGATCGGGATTTTCATTTGGAGATCGTCCGCGCCACCAAGAATAGCGTCTTCCATCGGGTGTGCAGCGTCTACTACGTCATGGGCGAGCACCGCCTGCCGATCTATTTTGCCGACCCCGCCCGCAGCCGGCGCTCGCATGAGGAACATATCCGCATCTACGAGGCGCTGCTTGCCCGAGACGGCAATCTGGCCCAGGCGCTGATGAGCGCGCATCTTCAAGGTGCGGAAAGCTATTGGAAGGGTCTCATCGGCGGTCCAGCGACGGCAGCCGAATAGGCGCAACCGGCGGGAGGGCCGATGAGCTTCATCTTTTCCACACATCCCCTGCACCCTGCGGCCAGGGCCATGCTTGAGGCTGCGGGTGATCTGCGCGTGGCTTCCGCGCCCGATCCCGAAACGTTGCTGCGAGAAGGCCGCGGTGCGGGCATCGTCGTCGTACGCGCGCCGATCCCGCCGGCCTTCTTCGAGGATGCGCCGGCGCTTCGCGCGGCGATCCGCCATGGTGCAGGGCTCGACATGGTGCCGATGGATGCGGCGACCCGTGCCGGCGTGCTTGTCGCCAACGTCCCGGGCGCCAATGCTTCGACTGTCGCCGAGCACGTCTTCCTCGTGACACTGGCCCTGCTTCGGCGCTTCCGCCTTATGGACCGTGAACTGCGTCAGAACGGCTGGGTGGCGGGCCGCGCCCAATCGGACGCGGCCGTCGACCTCGCCGGCCGCACCATGGGCATTGTCGGTACGGGCAATGTCGGCAAGGCGATTTTCAAGATGGCGAAGTTCGGTTTCGGCCTGGAGGTGGTCGCCACGAGCCGGTCGGCGGAAAGCGTGCCGGACGGCGCGCGCTTCCTGGCGATCGATGAGCTTGTTGCGACGGCCGATATCGTCGTGCTCTGCTGCCCGCTGACGCCGGAGACGACCGGCTTGCTCAATGCCGGTCGCATCGGGCGCATGAAGCCCGCGGCCATTCTGGTCAACGTCTCGCGCGGCCCGGTGATCGATGACGCGGCGTTGATCGAGGCGCTGCGCGATGGCCGCATCGGCGGAGCCGCGCTCGACGTCTTCGCAACACAGCCGCTGCCGCTCGACCATCCCTATTTCGGCTTTGACAACGTCATCGTCACGCCGCATCTCGCTGGTCTGACGGAAGAGAGCATGATGCGCATGGGAACAGGCGCGGCGAGCGAAGCCCTGCGCGTCATCAAGGGCGACTTGCCCGTTAATTTGCGCAATCCCGAAGTGGTGGAACATTATCGCAGGCGCTTTCCCGCATAGCGCCTCGTCGCGACAATTCGAAACGCTCGCTGCCGCTGCCGTGCCGCCGAGACCGCTGGCATCCTTCCGACCGATCAGGTCAGCCCGCGTGCCGCAGGCTTACACCGCTTCCGGCGTCAAACAGCACGACCTTTTCCGGATTCCATGAAAAGCGAACCTCATCCTCGATCCGAAGCGCCGTCTGTGTCGGCACGGTCGCGTGGATGAACTTCTCGCCGGTGCGCAGCGTCACGATCTTTTCGACGCCATGGTTTTCCACGTCGTGGACCCGTGCTTCGCCGGGCGCGCCACTGTCGAGGAAAATGTCCTCGGGACGGATGCCGAAGGTGAGCGGGCGACCGTCTGTCGCGATCCCGTGTCCGTTGCCGAGCGGCAGCCGATAGCCCTCGCTGGCCACTGCCTCGCCGCCGGCAAGCGTGCCGGCGATCAGATTCATCGGCGGCGAGCCGACCGCGCGCGCGACGAAGGTGTTGACCGGGTTTCCGTAGATCTCCTGCGGCGTACCCGTCTGCACCAGTTGACCATTGTTCAGGACGCCGATCTTGTCACCCATCGACATGGCCTCTATCTGGTCGTGAGTGACGAAGAGGAAGGTCGCGCCGAGGTTCATCTGCAGGTTTTTCAACTCGGTGCGAAGTGCTTCGCGAAGTTTCGCGTCGAGCGCCGAAAGCGGTTCGTCCATCAAGAAGACCCGCGGTTTGCGCACGATGGCCCGGCCGATCGATACGCGCTGCATCTCGCCTCCCGACAGCCGGTCCGTCTTGCGGTCGAGCAGATGTTCGATGCGCAGAGTCTTCGCAACGCGGTCGACGCGCTCCTTGATTTCTCCGGGTTCAACGCGACGGATACGGGATTTCAATGGAAATTCCAGGTTCTCCCGCACCGTATAGCGCGGGTAAAGCGAGTATTGCTGGAGCACCAGGGCCACGTCGCGCTCGGCGGCACCCCAGTCGGCGACGTCCTGTCCGTCGATGAAGATCTGGCCTGCGGTCGGCTTCTCGAGACCGGCGATCAGGCGCAGCGTCGTCGTCTTGCCCGCGCCGGTCTGCCCGAGCAGCACGAAGAACTCGCCGTCAGCAATGTCGATGTTCAGGTTTTTCAGCGCCGTGTGGCTGCCGAAGGTCTTGGTGATGCCCTTGAGTTCGATATGCGCCATCAGAGTCTGATCCCCAGCGACGAGCCGGTCGCGGTGTTGAAGAAATGTGCCTGGGCGGGGTCGATGCGTGCCCACACGGCTTCGCCGGGACCAGGCACGAAACCGCTCTTGGTCCGTGCCCTGATCATCTGGTGACCGACCTTCAGGTCCACGATGTCGTGCGAGCCGAGAGGCTCGATAATATGCGCCTCGACCGGCATGAAGCCCTCCCGGGCCTCCCGTGAAACAAGCACGCCCTCAGGCCGGACCCCGAGTGTCAACTTGCCGTTCTCGGCTCTTGCGTCGGCGAGGCGATTAGCCAGCACGGCGGGGAATTCGAAGCCCGTCGTCCCGTCGCCGACCTGCACGCTGGTATGGCTGCCCGTTTCGCTGATAGTCGCCGGCGCCATGTTCATGACCGGGCTTCCGACGAACTGGGCGACGAACGTGTTGGCGGGTTGCGCGTAAACCTCTTCCGGCGTGCCGACTTGCTGAAGGATGCCCTCGTGCATGATGACGATGCGGTCGGCGAGCGACATGGCCTCCACCTGGTCATGCGTCACGTAGATGGTGGTTGAACCCTGCTTGATATGCAGGCGCTTGATTTCCGCCCGCATCTCCTCGCGCAGCTTCGCGTCGAGCGCACCGATCGGCTCGTCCATCAGCATGGCCTTTGGCCGTCGCACCAGCGCGCGGCCGATTGCGACCCGCTGCATGTCGCCGCCTGACAGCGCCGAAGGCTTGCGGGTCAGCAGACCGGTGATGCGCAGCACACCGGCGATCTCGCGGACCGACGCATCGACATCGGCACGGCTCATCCGGGTAGCGCGGAGCGGGAAGGCGATGTTCTCGTAGACCGTCATGTGCGGATAGAGCGAGAAGGATTGGAACACCATGGCGATGTCCCTGCCGGATGCCTTGATATGCTGCACCGGCTGACCGTCGATCAGAATGTCGCCTTCGTCGATCGTCTCCAGCCCCGCGACGGCGCGCAATGTCGTCGTCTTTCCGCAGCCCGATTGTCCAAGCAGCACGATGAATTCATTGTCGGCGATAGCGAGATTAAGGTCTTTGATGACCTGGACGGCACCGAAATATTTCTGGATCCCGCGAAGTTCGATCTGCGTCATGAATGGCTGCCTTCGTCTGGTTGCGCGTCCCGCGGGATTTTAGTCGTCACCATGAAGGCAATCAGTCCGACGAGCGTCATCGTCATGCCGTAGCGATGCAAAAACAGGTTCCAGGGCTGGCAGAGCGCGATGATGCCGAGGATCATCAGATACTGCGAAGCGGGTTCGAGATATTTGTGGTTCAAGGCGCGGAAGGTCATTTGCGGATCGCTCCGAAGCTCATGCCGCGCAGGAGATGGTTCCTGAGCAGGAAGGTGAAGATGGCGACCGGTAGCAGGAACAGGAACGTGCCGGCGGCAATGACCGTCCAATCCGGCAGGCCTGAGCCGACCTGGCTCGGAATGAAGGGGGGAGCGGTTTGCGCGCGCCGGTTCGTCATGATCAGCGCAAATGCATATTCGTTCCAGGCCGTAATGAAGCAGAAAACCGCGGTCGCGACGATGCCGGTCGCCGCTTCCGGAATGACGATCTTGAAAAAGGCCTCCATCCGCGTGTAGCCGTCGACGAGCGCGGCCTCCTCGTATTCCTTCGGGATCTCGTCGATGAAGCCCTTCATCAGCCAAACGGAGAAGGAAAGGTTGAAGGCAGTGTAGAGGATGATGAGGCCCCAATGCGTGTCGTTGAGGCCGACGACACGGTACATGAGGAACATCGGGATCGCCACGACGACGGGCGGCAGCATGCGCGTCGACAGGATGAAGAAGAGAAGGTCTGCCTCCCCCTTCACTTTGAAGCGCGAGAAGCCGTAGGCCGTGAAGGTCCCCATACCGACAGCCAGCACCGTGGACGTGATGGCAACGATCAGCGAGTTCATGAAGCGGTTCGGATAGCCGGAGGGCTGCACCTCGCCGCGGCCGGAGCGAACGATCTTCTCGCCGCCGTCGAACACCATCCGCTCCCACCAGGGGGCGGCGGCATATTCTTCAGGAGTCGGCGCCCCGCGCAATTGCGAGCGCTTGGTGAAGAGCTTCACGAAGGGCGAGAGTTCCGGCTCGAAGAGCACCGTCGGCGGAATGGTGGTGGCGAGGTTGCGCGGCTTGAAGGCCGTCGAGGTGATCCAGTAGATCGGCGCCAGGAAGATCAGCGTGATGACCAGTACGGCGGCGATCGCCACCCGGTTCAGCGCGCGTTCGGAGCGGGTTTGGACGGCAGCCATTTCAGCGCTCCTTCACTTTGTTGAGGTACTTCACGTAGATGTTGGTGATGGCGAGAACCATGACGAGCACGATGTAGGCGAGTGCGCAGGAGCGCCCCGTCTGCCATTCCTGGAAGGCCATCTTGTAGAGCCGGATGGAGATCACCTCGGTTGTCGGTTGGCTGGTCAGGATGTAGGCGAGGTCGAAGGTCTTGAAGGCCTCCATCGTACGGAAGATGATTGCAATCATCAGGATCGGCGCCACCAGCGGCAGCGTGATGCGGAAGAAGGTATAGAACGGCCCCGCCCGGTCGATCGCCGCTGCCTCGTAGAGATGCTTCGGCACGGCCGAAAGGCCGGCAAGCGACAGCAGCATCACGAAGGGCGACCACATCCAGATGTCGGTGATTGCGACCGCATAGAGCGCCATGTCCGGATTCGACAGCCATTCGAAGGAGCCGAGGCCGAGTGCGTAGTTGATGATGCCGAAGGACGGATCGTAGAGCAGCTTCCAGAAGAGGCCGACCACGGCCATCGAGAGCATCATCGGCAGCAGCAGCAGCGTCGTCAGAAGACCCTTTAGCGGGATATCGCGGTTGAGCAGCATCGCGGTGCCGAAGCCTACGATCACCTGCCCCGTCACAGAGACGATCACATATTTCGCGGTGATGGCGAAATTCGACCAGATGAAAGGATCGTTTAGCAATTCGCGGTAGTTCTGCAGGCCGACGAAGTTGGCCGGCGCGTTCGACGAAGCGCGAAAGTCGGTGAAGGAATAGCCGAGCGAATAGATCAGCGGAAAGATGTTGAAGACGATCAGGAACAGGATCGTCGGGATGATGAAGAGATTGCGAATCCGGATGTCGCTCATGCCGCGAGATGCGGCACTCGATTTCGTGTCCAGCGATGTCATGACTGCGGTGGCCAATCCTCTCCTCCTCCGAGAGTTCGGCGCCGGATGCCGGAACGGCATCACGATGCGCGAAGTGAATTCCGGGCGCCGCGCCCTCTCGAACCGCGCCTTTGGGCGCGAGATGCAGAATGCAAACGGAGGGGCGACGGAGCCCCTCCGCTGATCGCGTTTGCTATTTATTGCGTCCGTATTTCTTGAACGTCGCGTTCCAGTCCGCTGCCAGAGAGTCGAGCACTTCCTTCGCCGTGCCTTGCCCGGCGGTGACGAAGGGGTAGATGCGCTGGTTCATCTGGATCAGCAGTTCAGCATATTCAGGCGTTGCCCAGAAGTCCTTCACCTTGAACATCGTCTCGTAGAAGGCCTTGTTATAGGGTGTCGCGTTCTGAAACTCCGGCGATTCAAGCACCTTGGCGCTTGCCGTGTAGCCGCCGAGTTCGGCCCAGCGCTTCTGGGTCTCGTCCTTGATGAACCATTCGAGGAATTTCATCGCCTCTTCCTGGTTCTTTGAGTAGGAGATGACCGATATGCCCTGGCCGCCGAGCGCTGCGAATTGCTCGCCGTTTGGGCCTGCCGGATTGGCAAAGAAGCCGGTAACCTTGGCGTTCGGGTTGGACGCCTCGTTCACCAGGGCCGGGAAGAAGGCGAAGTAGTTCATGCTCATCGCTGCCAGGTTCTCGGTGATCGCCTGGTTGTTCTCGACGAAGAAGGACTTGGCCCAGCCCGGAGGCGTAAAGCCGTAGAGCTCGCGATAAAGCTCAAGCGCCTTGACGTTCTTCTCGGAATTGATGATGCCGTCGACCTTGTAGCTCTGGTAGTCGCCGAGTTCGCCTCCAAACGAGAAGATCGCGTTCTCGACACCCATGACGAGACCGTCATAAGAGTTGTCGGTGTAGATGGCGATTCCGTAGCGCTTCTGGTCGGGACGGTGGAAGAACTCGGCGATGTCGCGCATCTCGGCCCATGTCTTCGGCGGGGCGAGGTCGTAGCCGTATTTGGCCTTGAACGCCTCCATCTCTTTGGGATCTTCGAACCAGTCCTTGCGGTAAGACCAGCCGACGGCGTCGCCTTCGGCCGGAACTGACCAATACTTTTTCGAGTTCGCCGGATATTCGGCGTAGTATTTTACAGTTGCCGGAGCCATCACCTGGGTCAGATTGTGCTTGGTGAAGAAGTCGGTCAGATCGACGTAATGGCCGGCTTCTGACGCCGCTCCGATCCACTGACTGTCGCCGACGACCATGTCATAGGCTGAACCCTTGGCGTTGAACTCGGTGAATGCCTTGGTCTGGAAGTCGGCCCACGGCGTGGTCTCGACCGTGACCTTGACGCCGGTTTCAGCCTCGTATTCGTTGGCGAGTTCCTGAAGGTAATTTGCCGGGTCCCACTCGGCCCAGAAAATCGTCAGTTCCTGGGCCTGTGCGGATGTTCCGCAGGCCCACATCAATCCGACACCGGCAAAGAGACCGGCCATAGTTTTGCGCATAACGTTTCCTCCCATTTATGCACGCTTCCCGCGTCATCGCGGGCCTCCCGATCCGGCTTCCCGATCCTCCTGGGTGATTTTCGTGCTGGGGTCCTCCCCGACCCTGGCGCGTTTCAGATCTCAAGCCTGAATGTTATTCCCTAATCTGGTAGTACCAAACGCCAATATCGTCAAGAGTGAGCCTCGGAGAGCATTTAGCAAAGGTTCGTCTTGCACACTTCTGGATCTCTTCCCACAATTGCGGCTCCGCTCATGTAGTCTTGTTCGGCGACCTTACGTTCCTCCTCGCCGTTCTCGACCGCATTTGCTTCATCTGGTCCAACCAATTGTTGGATTGATTTGAAGGTTCCCCACGTCATGCTTTGCTCTCCGCCTGCCGTAACGCCGTATCAACAAGCGCCTTGGCGGCCCACTCGGCAACAGACTGCGCGCTTTCGGAGGTCAGGCCCCAGATATCCTTCAACACGATCAGCACCTCGACGCCGAAGACAAGCGAAAGCGCCTGCGCAAGGCGTTCCCGGGATTCGGCCGGCACGGTGCCCTGCAGGGGAGCCGTCACGCACTTGAGCAAGTCGACCCGGTGGCCGCGCGTGAATAGCGGCTCGTTGCCGAGCGTGCCGGCCTGACGCTGCGCCCACTGGTCCAGCGAAAGTTTCAGCGCCGCCTTGAAGGTGGCTTCGAACTCGTCGATGCGCGGCATTGCGGTCGCCAAGAGGTCGGCAACGCGGGTGCGTGCATCCGGACTGTCCGACGACCAACTGAGTATCGGCCCCAGAGCCTCATCCACTACGGCATGCACGAGCGCGGCCTGGCTTGGAAAGTAACGGTAGGCCGTCGCGCGCGAGACTTCGGCAGCCTCGGCGACTTCACTTACCGATGGAGTGATGCCGGACTGCATGAGCCGCGTTGCCGTTTCAAGCATCAGTTTTCGCGTGCGGGCACGCGGGCCTCGCTCGGTCCTGGCTGTTTCGTTCTGTTGACGTGAGACATCCATATCTTTATGATACGCACGTCTCACAAATTTGCAAGGGCCCATCGCTTTGCCCGGACGTGGGGTATACTGGGAGGAAACCCAACCGGTATCGGAGGGGAAATGAAGCAGATCTACGTGGTCGGCACGGCCGACACGAAGGGCGAGGAGCTTGCTTATCTGGCCGCTTGCATCGAAGCGGCGGGCGGGGCTGTCGTTCGTGTCGACGTCGGCATCCGCGAGCCTCAAACCTCCGTCGATGTGCGGGCCGACGCAGTGGCGGCGTGCCATCCGGACGGGGCTGGAGCCGTTCTTGCCAGCGGCGACCGCGGAACGGCGGTCGAGGCGATGGGCATTGCCTTCGCGCGCTTCCTCGTCGAGCGCCAGGACATCGCTGGCGTCATCGGAATCGGTGGAGGCGGGGGCACTTCGATCATTACCGCAGGCATGCGCCAATTGCCGCTCGGTCTGCCAAAGATCATGGTCTCGACGCTCGCATCCGGCGATGTGGCTCCCTTTGTCGATGTTTCAGACATCGTGATGATGCCCTCAGTCACGGACATGGCGGGCCTGAACCGGCTGAGCCGCGTCATCCTTCACAACGCCGCCCAGGCGATCACCGCCATGGCCCGCCGGCCGGCTGAGGTGACTGCATCCAAACCAGCCCTCGGGCTTACCATGTTCGGCGTTACGACACCTGCCGTATCCGCCATGGTCGAGCGCCTCCGAGCGGACTATGACTGCCTGGTCTTCCACGCGACAGGCACGGGCGGGCGTGCGATGGAGAAGCTTGCCGACAGCGAGCTCATCTCTGGCGTGCTCGACATCACGACGACCGAGGTCTGCGACCTGCTGTTCGGCGGCGTCTTGCCCGCCACCTCGGACCGTTTCGGCGCCATTGCTCGCAAAGGCCTGCCCTATGTCGGCTCGGTCGGTGCGCTCGATATGGTGAACTTCTGGGCGCCGGAGACCGTCCCGGAGCGTTATGCCGGCCGGCTGTTTTACCGGCACAACCCGAACGTCACCTTGATGCGCACGACGTCGGCCGAATGCGCGCAGATCGGCCGCTGGATCGGCGACAAGCTCAATCTCTGCCACGGCCCCGTACGTTTCCTCATTCCCGAAAAGGGCGTTTCGGCCCTCGACATCGAAGACGGTCCGTTCTTCGACCCACAAGCCGACGCCGCGCTTTTCGCCGCGCTCGAGGCGACGGTGAAGCCGACGGCGTCACGGCGTATCATCCGCCTGCCACTCCATATCAACGACCCGGATTTCGCCGAGGCCGCCGTCGCGGCCTATCGTGACATCGCCAACCCCTGAGAGACAAATCGATGCCAGTCATACCGCGCAACACCATCCTCGAAAAATTTCACGGCATGATCGCAGCCGGCGTGCCGATCGTCGGGGGCGGTGCCGGCACCGGCATCTCCGCCAAGGCCGAGGAGGCGGGCGGCATCGACCTCATCATTATCTACAATTCCGGGCGATACCGCATGGCGGGCCGCGGTTCGGCGGCCGGACTGCTCGCCTATGGCAATGCCAACGAGATCGTCAAGGACATGGCGCTTGAAGTGTTGCCGGTCGTGAAAAAGACGCCGGTTCTTGCCGGCGTCAATGGCACGGACCCCTTCGTACTGATGCCGCGCTTCCTCGCCGACCTCAAGGCAATGGGCTTTTCCGGCGTACAGAACTTCCCCACAATAGGCCTCTTCGATGGGCGGATGCGGCAGAGTTTCGAGGAAACGGGCATGAGCTACAATCTGGAGGTCGAGATGATCGCCACCGCCCACGGGCTCGACCTGCTGACGACGCCCTATGTGTTCAACGAAAGCGAGGCTATCGCCATGACGACCGCTGGCGCCGACATCGTCGTGGCGCATATGGGGGTGACGACCGGCGGCACGATCGGCGCCACATCCGGCAAGTCCCTCGATGACTGCGTCGAGGAGATCGCCGCGATCGCCAAGGCGGCACATTCCGTGCGCGACGACGTCATCGTGCTCTGCCACGGCGGCCCGATCTCCATGCCGGAGGATGCGCGCTACATTCTCGAGCGTTGCCCTGGCTGCCACGGCTTTTATGGCGCAAGCTCGATGGAGCGCCTGCCGGCAGAGGCGGCAATCCGCAAGCAGACGGAAGATTTCAAGGCGCTCGCCATCGGTGCGGTCGTCTGAGGAAGGGCATGGAGGAGGTTTCATGGTAAAGGACAAGTACTTCATCTATCCTGAGGATGTGAGCGCCTTCGGTTTCGACTGGGGCAAGCTGTCGCTGACTGTGGCTCCCGAGGTCAACGGCGCCAGCCGCTTTTCCGGCGGCGTCGTCGAGCTGCCAAGCGGCGAGGGCCATTCCCGCCACAATCACCCTGGCGCGGAGGAAATCATTTTTGTGATTTCCGGCGAGGGTGAGCAGATGGTCGAGGACGAGAATGGTAATCCGATCACGCAGAAGGTCGCCAGCGGCTGCACGATCTATATTCCGGAAAGTCGCTTTCATTCTACGAAGAACACTGGCGGCGCGAAGATGCTCCTTTTCGTGGTCTACTCACCGGCCGGGCCGGAGCTTGCGCTTCGCGATTTGCCGGACTTCCGCCTGCTGCCGCCGGGCTTCTGAGGCGGCGCATCCATTTTCTGGGAGGAAAGACGATGAACGACAATGCAGGGCAAACAAGGCAGGCCGCCGTGACGCCGTTCGATACGGCCAAGCTCGACCGTCTCATGGAGGAAGCCGGTATCGACGTCATCGTCGCCACTTCCAAACACAACACCCAATATCTCATGGGCGGCTATAAGTTCATCTTCTTCGCCGCCATGGATGCGATCGGGCATAGCCGGTACCTGCCGATGGTGATTTATGAGAAAGGCGCGCCTGGTCACTCCGCCTATGTGGGGAACCGCATGGAGGGCGCCGAGCACCAGAACAACCCATTCTGGACGCCCGCCGTGCATACGGCGAGCTGGGGCACACAGGATGCCGCCGGGCTCGCCGTCGAGCACCTGAAGAAGATCGGCAAGGCCGGTGGGCGCGTCGGCATCGAGCCAGCCTTCCTGCCCTCCGACGCCCGCGACCTGCTTGCCTCTCGGCTGGACGGCGCTCGATTTGTCGATGCCACGCGTGTGTTGGAGCGGCTAAGGGCGGTCAAGACGACGGATGAACTGGCAAAGCTGAGACGCGCTTCCGAACTGATCACCGACTCTATGCTGGCGACGATCGCGGCGGCCCGCGCCGGCTCGACGAAGATGGAGATCATCGAGCAACTGCGCCGGGAGGAAACGAACCGCGGCCTGCACTTCGAATATTGCCTGCTGACGCTCGGCTCCAGCCACAATCGCGCGGGCTCGCCGCAGGCCTGGGCCGAGGGCGAGATCCTGTCGATCGATTCCGGCGGCAACTATCACGGATATATCGGTGACCTCTGCCGCATGGGTGTGCTCGGCGAGCCGGATGCAGAGCTGGAGGACCTTCTGGCCGAAGTCGAATGCATCCAGCAAGCGGCCTTCGCCAAGGTCAGGGCAGGCGCTCCGGGCAGTGAAATGATTGAGGCAGCAGAAGCCGAGCTCAAGGCCTCGCCGTCGGCGGCCTTCACCGACTTTTTCTGCCATGGCATGGGCCTCATCGCCCACGAAGCGCCATTCCTCATGACGAACCACCCCGTCACCTATGATGGCATCGATGCCGACAAACCGCTGGAAGCCGGGAGCGTGATCTCGGTCGAGACGACGATGCTTCACCCGAAGCGCGGATTCATCAAGCTGGAGGATACGCTTGCCGTCACCGATGGCGGCTATGAAATGTTCGGCGACCGTGGCCGCGGCTGGAACCGCGGCGGAGCGTGATTGCAGGCCCATTGCAAAAAGGCCCGGCAGATATCACCTGCCGGGCCTTTCGTTGCTTGGTGCCGTCGTCTCAGCTGTGGTGGATCTCTGTTCCCAGCACCTTCAGGCATTCGCGCATAAAGGCAGCGAGCGCCGTCCAGCCCTTGGCCGAAACCATCGTGCCATCGACATAGGCTTCGGTTGGCGAGAGGTCGATATAGGTTCCGCCCGCCAGGGTGACCTCCGGTTCGCATGCCCCAAGTGCACCAACCTTCTTGCCGCGAACGACACCGTCGACCGCGATCAGAATCTGGACCCCGTGGCAGATGGTGAAGATCGGCTTCTTCTGTTCGTGGAAATGACGCACCATCGCCTGCACCCGCTTGTCGGTGCGGATATATTCCGGTCCCCGCCCGCCGGCGCAGTAGACGGCGTGATACTGATCGAGCTGGTTCTCGGCCTCGGAAAACGTCTTGTTGATGGTGACGTTGTGCCCGAGTTTTTCGGTGTAGGTCTGGTCTCCCTCGAAATCGTGCAGCGACGTCCTGAGGATGTCGCCGGCCTTCTTATCCGGGCACACGATATGCACCGTGTGGCCGACCGCCTCCATCGCCTGCTGAAAGACGAAGATTTCGTACTCCTCGGTGAAATCGCCGGTGAGCATCAGGATTTTCTTGCCGGGCATGGGTTCTCCTCCTCATTGTCAGATCGGGCAGGCACGACCTTGCCTGCCGGGTTGCTCAGATTTCGTCGAAGGCCGGTAACAGCCGGTCGCGCGAATGTTCGATATGGATGCGCATTGCGTTCGCAGCCGCGCCGGGGTCGCGCGCCGCGAAGGCATCAAGCAGCCTCTGATGCTCGCCGAGTGCCTCCTCGGTGACACGGCGATGAAACATCAGGCGGAAGATATGGAAATGCGTGTGCTGGAATGTCAGCATCTCGCGGATCAACTCGTTGCCGGCAAATTCCATGATCCGGTCGTGAAAGATGGCGTCCTGGCGCGCGAAGGCCGAATAGTTCGCTCGTTCGTCCCTGTTGTCGCTGCGTGTCATCACGCCTGCGGCCTCGGTGAGAATGGCCAGCTTTTCGTCGTTCATTGCCTCGGCCGCCTTCGCAGCGCCGGCAGGTTCCAGCAGCAGGCGCAGTTCATAGAGTTCGTCGAAGCGGTGGCGCGTGATTTGCGGCGCGGCACGATAGCCGACCAGATGCTGCTTGACGACGAGGCCTTCGCCTTCAAGCCGGCCGAGGGCTTCGCGGATAGGGGTGTGTGAGACGTTGAATTCCCTGACCAGGTTGTCGACCGTAATCCGAGCCCCCGGCGCGATCTTCAACGACATGAGCTGGTTGAAGATTGCCTCGTAGACGTCGCCCGCCAGGCTGTTGGCGCGCGGTATCTGGGTTGTGCCCGTTAAGGGTTCCTTCGGTCTCGTCGAAATCATCTGCTGCCTTGCCTCTTGACAGGTTCAATCGCTAGCACGATGCTGCGCCCAAGACAATCCTATATCCTATACGATTTAATATAGGGAGGAAAAATTATGCGCATATCCGAAGCGGCAGCGCTCGCGCTTGCCACCCGGCTGCTGGAAGAGCATGGCGCACCGCGTGACCATGCGGCCCTGCAGGCTCGTGTCCTGGTAACGGCGGAGATGAAGGGGCACCCCTCGCATGGCCTGTACCGGCTTCCGCGGCTGGTCGAACGGATCGATCGCGGTGTCATTGACCCGCAGACGAAGGGCACGCAGCGCTGGCGCGCGGATGCGGTGCTGGAGGTGGAGGGTTCGTCGGGATTTGGGCCCGTCGTCGCCATGGCCGCGATCGAGCGGCTGGCGCCTCACATTCCGGATCTTGGCATCGGCCTTGTCGCCGTGCGCAATGCCAACCATCTCGGCATGCTCGCGCACTATGTGGAGGCCATCGCCGCAATGGGTTTCGTCGGCATCGCGCTCTCGTCAAGCGAGGCGCTGGTCCATCCCTTCGGCGGCACCCGGGCCATGCTCGGCACCAACCCCATCGCCATCGCCGTGCCAACGGCCGAGGAACCGCTCGTGCTCGACCTGGCCACCAGCCTCGTGCCGATGAGCAGGATCCATCATCACGCGGCGACCGGCAGGCCCATTCCCGAGGGATGGGCGCGCGATGCGGCCGGCAAGCCGACGACCGATCCGGGGCGTGCGAAGGCCGGCGCGATTGCGCCCTTTGGCGACGCGAAAGGCTACGGCCTCGGCATTGCTTTTGAGCTGCTGGTGGCAGCTCTTGCCGGCTCGGCGCTCGCGCCGGATGCGCGCGGTACGCTCGACAGCCAGTCGCCGTGCAACAAGGGCGACGTCTTCATCTTGATCGAGCCCAGTCTGGCGCCGGGACTGCCGGAGCGGCTGTCGACCTATCTCGATGCCGTGCGCGCTTCACCACCCGCCAGCGCCGGCGAACCGGTTCTCGTCCCGGGCGATCGCGCCCGCGGGCGGCGAGCGGCGGCAAGCCGCAATGGGTTCGAGATCGACCAGCGCCTCTGGGAAGACCTCAACGCGCTTTCGCGCCCGCGCATTCTGGCCTTCGAGGGACAAAGATCATGAGCCTGTTTGCCGCCTTGAGGTTGCCGCGGGAAATCCTGTTCGGCGTCGGCCAGCGCCACGCGCTCGCGAGCGTCGCCAGCAGGACCGGCCGGCGCGCACTCGTCTGCACGGATGCGCGTTTTGCCGCAACACCCGTCTTCGCGGAAATGATCGCCGCGCTTGAAACAGCCGGCATTGTCGTCCTGGTGCATGACCGCACGCTGCCGGACGTGCCGCAAGATACGGTCGCGGTTTGCGTTGAAGCCTCGCGCGGCTTTGAGCCCGATATGGTGATCGCCATCGGTGGAGGCAGCTGTCTCGACATGGCCAAATGCGCTTCGCTCCTGCTCGCTCACGGAGGCGCACTCGCCGATTATTACGGTGAGTTCAAGGTGCCGGCGCCCGTCCTGCCGGTCATCGCCGTGCCGACGACGGCAGGGACCGGCTCCGAGGTGACGCCGGTTGCGGTTGTTTCCGATTCTGATCGTACCCTAAAGGTTGGCATTTCCAGCCCATATCTCATCGCCGCAGCGGCGATCTGCGACCCGGAACTGACCTTATCCTGCCCGCCTGGGCTCACGGCGATTGCCGGTGCGGATGCGTTGACGCATGCCATCGAAGCCTTCACGGCCATGCGCCGCCCCGGCGATCCTGAACTCGCGCAGCAGCATGTCTTCATCGGAAAGAGCGATCTCTCCGACCAGTTCGCGCTGCATGCCATCCGGCTCCTCAGCCGGAGCCTGGAGAAGGCCTTCGTCGACGGCGCCGACATCGATGCGCGCGCCGATGTGATGATGGGCGCGCTCGCAGCCGGCTGCGCCTTCGGAACGGCGGGCACCGCTGCGGCCCATGCCGTGCAATATCCGGTCGGTGCCTTGACCCATACGCCGCACGGCCTCGGGGTTGCGACCATGCTGCCCTATGTGATGACTTATAATCGCCGCGTCGCTACAGCGGACATCGCCATTGTCGGTAGGGCGCTCGGCCTCGATCCCACCGGAGTAGAGGACGACGAGACGGTTGCCGATGCCGCGATCGCAGAGGTGAGCCGCCTCTTTGCCGCGATTGGCATCGCTCCGACGCTCGCCAGCCTCGGCCTGCCGGAAGACCGGATCGACTGGGCCGCAGAGCAGGCGCTCGGCATCGGCCGGCTGATCAAGAATAATCCCCGCTCCTTCGATGCCGTTGCCATGCGCGGCCTGGTGCGGGCGGCCTATGACGGCGACCTGGCTGCTTCCGCCCTCTGACTTGGAAAACATCATGAACGTCAACCAGCATTCGTCGCATCCAGACCAAGATCCCTTCGGGCTCAGCGCTTTCTCCGACGGCCTCTATATTGGCGGCGCCTGGCGGCCTGCGGCGGGCGAGGGCCGAATCGAGGTGATCGACCCTTCGACCGAGGCGGTCATTGCCTCTGTGCCCGATGCCACGGTCGCGGATGCGGCGGCGGCCGTGAAGGCTGCGGCAAGTGCGGCGGAAGGCTGGCGCGAGATGCCGCCGAGAAAGCGTTCCGAGATCCTGCGCCGCTGCTTTGAACTTATGGTGGAGCGTTCCGAAACGCTCGCCGGGCTCATTTCGCTCGAGAACGGCAAGGCGTTGCGCGACGCGCGCGGCGAGGTCGCCTATGCGGCAGAGTTCTTTCGGTGGAATGCCGAGGAGGCGGTGCGCATCTCTGGCGAGTTCGGCATTGCCCCGGCCGGTGGAAACCGCATCGTCGTCGATTACCAGCCTATCGGCATCTGCGTTCTCATCACACCGTGGAATTTCCCGGCTGCGATGGCGACCCGCAAGATCGCGCCTGCCCTTGCCGCAGGCTGCACCGTCATCCTGAAGCCGGCGAGCGAGACGCCGCTGACGGCCTATGCGCTTGCGGCTCTCTACGAGGAGGCTGGCGTGCCGCCGGGCGTCGTGAACGTGATGACAACATCGACGCCGGGCCCCGTCATCGCCGCCATGCTGAGCGACCCGCGCGTGCGAAAACTTTCCTTCACCGGCTCGACGGGCGTCGGCCGCACGCTTCTGGCGGAAGCGGCGAAAAATGTCATCTCCTGTTCCATGGAACTCGGCGGCAACGCGCCATTCATCGTTTTCGACGATGCGGACATTGACGCGGCGATCGAAGGCCTGATGGTCGCGAAAATGCGCAATGCGGGTGAGGCCTGCACGGCTGCAAACCGCATTTACGTCCAGTCCGGTATCCATGATGCCTTCGCCGAAAAATTTACCCAACGCATGGCCGCCCTTAGGGTCGGCCCGGGTGTGGATCCGGATACCGAGTGCGGTCCGATGATCACGCGCAAGGCGGTGGAGAAGATCGAGCGCCTGGTCGCGGACGCCATTTCGCGCGGCGCGCGCGCCCTCTGCGGCGGACGAACATCGGCAGGACGCGGCTTTTTTTATCCACCGACGGTGCTTGTCGATGTTCCCCCGACCTCCGACATGGGCTGCGAGGAGATTTTCGGTCCCGTCGCGCCGCTCTATCGTTTCGAGACCGAGGCCGAGGTCATCGCTGCGGCCAACGATACGGAATATGGCCTCGCCGCCTACATTTATACCCGCGAATTTGGCCGCGGCATGCAGGTCGCCTCCAAGGTCGAGGCGGGCATGATTGCGCTAAATCGTGGACTGGTCTCCGATCCCGCTGCCCCCTTTGGCGGTGTGAAACAAAGCGGCCTTGGACGTGAAGGAGGGCAGCATCACGGTATCGCCGAGTTCATGGAAGCCAAGTACATTGCGACAAGTTTCTGAGGGAGGAACCTGTGGCTGCCGATCCGTTCCGCATTCGTGACCATGTCGCAGATTTCGACGCGATCGTTGGCGATATCCGAGCTCGCAGCCTTGCAACGCGGCGCACTGTCGCCATGGAGGCCAACATCGCCTACGGGGATAGGCCTGGCGAGACGCTCGATATCTTCCTGCCAAATAGTGCCGGCTCGGACATGCCGATCCACATGTTCATCCATGGCGGCTATTGGCGGATGTTTTCCAAGGATGACTATTCCTGCGTCGCTGAAACGATCACCGGCGCTGGCGCGGTCGCAGCCATCGTCGATTATTCCTTGATGCCCATGGCGAGAATGGACGTCCTTGTTGGTCAGGTCCTGAAAGCCAAGGCTTTTCTGCTGGCGCATGCCGATCGTTTTGGCGCCACGTCAAAGCGGTTTTCCGTCAGCGGCCACTCCGCCGGTGCACATCTTGCAACCTTTCTCTTCCATCGCTCGCCGGCGCCTTCGGGCGTCGTCGCTGCTTTCCTGCTTGGCGGGCTATACGATCTCGAACCCCTGCAGAGGTCTTTCCTGCGGGACGAGATTGCCTTGAGCGACGAGGAGGTGCGACGATTTACACCCTTGCGTCACGAGCACGATCCTGCAACGCGTGTCGATATCATGACCGGCGAACGGGAAACCGGTCCATTCAAAATCCAGGCGAGTGCTTTCAGGGACATTCTTGCCGCCCAAGGGCTTGACGTGCGGGCATCGCAGGTCGCAGAGGGCAATCACATGAGCACGGTACGCGATCTCGCCGTCCTCGGCACACCTGTGGCGGCAGCATTGCACGCCTTGATTGCCAATGATGCCGGTGAAGAACCGAAGCGATCACTCTTCCTCTGATCGCCGATTTGTCGTGATCGTGGCAATCGAAACGTGATGCATCAGCTCCTGTGGCTGGTCGCGCAAAGGCCGACCGTGCCCTAAAAATCGGCGACTTTGCCCCAGGCGGATGTCCCGAAGCGCTCGGGGTGGTAGGGCCTGGGATCGACGATCGGCTCATCGCCCGTGACGATATCGGCGATCAAATGGCCGGCGCCCGGCCCGATGCCGAAGCCGTGGCCGCTGAAGCCGGCAGCGACGATGAAACCCGGGAGGGTAGGGATTTCGCCGATCCCGGGCACGCCGTCAGGTGTGCTGTCGATGTACCCTGCCCAGGCCGCGCTGATATCGGTTTTCTTCAACGCGGGAAGAAGTTCGAGCGCCCGCGAATGCGTGAGGGCAATGGTGGCCTCGTTTACCGCCGGGTCGAGGATGCGCATGCGCTCCATCGGTGTCGGCCTGTCGAGCCGCCAGCGTGCCAGAGATTCATGCCCTGAGCGAAAGCCTTCCAGCCCGCCGGGTGCGAGACTGCGCCAGCGCCGGGCGAACATCGGCAGGAACTGTGGCGCGAAGCGGAATTGCTGGGGGGTCGGATCCACGCGGCCGCGGCCGCTGATCGCCAGCGTGTAGCCGCCATCGCGACGTCGCGTCACCGACACGGCGGATGTATGCAATGCATCCGGCAGGCCCTCGGCACCTGCCGATACGGAGAGGATTGACGAGCGGATCGAGGCTTGCGGAAATCGAATGCCGAGTTGGCGGCAGAAGGAGGAGGCCCAGGCGCCGCCGGCGAGGATGGCGATTTTCGTGCGGATCGTGCCATGCTCGGTGACGACGCCGGAGAGCCTTCCGCCTTCGACGTCAAGGCCGCGGGCCGCACAGGATTGATGCACCGTGCCGCCGAGCTTCAGGATCGCACGCGCGACGGCCGGCGCAGCGCTTGCCGGATCGGCGGTGCCGTCGGTCGGCGAAAACACCCCGCCTTTCCACGAGGTGCCGGTGGCACGCCCGCGTTCGGTTGCTTCTGCGGTGCTCAGCATATGCGTCGTGACGCCGACCGAGCGGGCGAAATCGCGCCAACGGGCCCAACCGGACAGTTCCTGGTCGCTATTGCTGAGATAGAAGAGGCCGCAACGACGGAAGCCGGTGTCCTCACCGGTCTCAGTGGCGAAGCGCTCCCACAGATCGAGGCTCTTCGTCGACATCGGCAATTCACGGGCGTCGCGGTTCTGCTGTCGGCACCAGCCCCAGTTGCGGCTCGATTGCTCGGCGCCGATCAGGCCCTTCTCGACGAGGGCGACCTTCAATCCGCGCCGGGTGAGATAATAGGCCGCGAAAACGCCGACGATGCCGCCGCCGATGACCACGACATCAGCGGTGGAAGGCAGTTCCGGCGTGGTGTCGACGCGATTGAGCGGTGCGGGCATGGGAGAGTCTCCGTTTTAACCGTAGTGTAGCGAATCTGACGCCACGGCTTTGCCGGAGATCGGTTGGTGGCAGCAGAAGATTCCGTGTTGGAAGGATCCCAGCAGCCGTTTGTGCTTCGGCCTGTCTCGCAACGCGATCGACAGGCCAACGCCATGTGCTAAGGTTGGTGTCGGGAACAAGCAGCATAATCTGCTGCGTCATTGGCGATCTCCAGCAAGTGAGGGCGTGTGAGATGAAACTCGACCGGATCGACGTAAAAATCCTTTACGAACTGCAGAAGAATGGCCGCGTCACGAATGTGGAACTCGCCGAACTGGTCAATCTGTCGCCGAGCCCCTGCCTGATGCGGGTGAAGAAGCTGCAGTCGGAGGGCTATATCGAAGGTTATTCGGCCCAGATCAACGTCAGCAAACTGGGGCAGACGCTGACTGTATTCACCGAGATCACCCTGAAGAACCATCGGCAGATCGACTTCGCCCGCTTCCTGGCGGCGATCGAAAAAGTCGACCAAGTGATCGAATGCCATCTGGTTTCGGGGGGCTACGATTATCTGCTGAAATTCGTCACCGCCGGGATCGACGAATACCAGACGATCATGGAGCGCCTCACCGATATGGACGTCGGCATCGACAAGTATTTCAGCTTCGTCGTGCTGAAATCGCCAATCATCAAAGCCCACATGCCGCTAACCACCTTGTTTCCGCATTAGTCGGCGAGAGGACCGCAGACGGAGCCCCGCTCAAACGCAAGATTTCGGGGTTCCAGACCGACCTCAGCCGTTGCCTTCCCCGATCCCATCGGTCCTAAGCAGATGCCGATTCTCTGTCGCAGGTTGTTCTCCCTATAACTATAAGTTCCATACTGGTTGGAAGGACTTGCGACAGAATTTCGGGCTTGCTTTCCAAAGCCTTGTTCGCTGCCACTTGCAGATCTCGTGCCGTGTAGCCCAGGCTTTTCAACACGACCTGACCGGGCGCGCGCCGTGTCTGGCAAGCGTGCAGGAGATCGGCACTCAGTGGCGGCAATAGGTCCGCACCAGTTCCGGATCCTGCTGGAGCCCGTCGAGCCAGGCCGGATCGAGGGTCGGCACCGATGAGAAGAGCAGCTGCGAATAGGGATGTTGCGGCGCCTTCACCGTCGATGAGGTGATCTCCTCGACCTTCCGGCCTCCATACATCACGACGATCTCATCGCAGATCGCCTCCACCACCGAGAGGTCGTGGCTGATGAAGATGTAGGAGAGGCCGAGTTCGCGTTGCAATTCCTTGAGCAGGTCGATGACCGCTGCGGCGACAACCGTGTCGAGCGCCGAGGTAATCTCGTCGCAGAGGATCAGCTTCGGATCGGCGGCGAGCGCCCTGGCGAAGTTGACGCGTTGCTTCTGCCCGCCCGAGAGTTCGCCCGGCCGGCGGTGGCGCAGATTGCGGGGCAGGCGCACCATGTCGAGCAGCTGATCGATCCGGGCGTTCCGCGCCTTTCGATCCATGCCGTGGTAAAAGACCAAAGGTCTGTCGAGGATGTCCTCGACCGATTTTGCCGGGTTGAGTGCGGTATCGGCATATTGGAAGACGATCTGCATCTCGCGCAACTCATCACGCGAACGCTTGCGCGCGTTGCGATGCAGTTCCGTGCCGTCGAAGGTGATCTTGCCGATCGCGGCCGGCAGGATGCCGGCGATGGTGCGGGCGAGCGTCGACTTGCCGCAACCGGATTCGCCGATGATGCCGAGATTGCGGCCTTTTTCCACCTTCAGGCTCACATGCTCGACCGCGCGAACGAGCGGCAGCCCGTCAGCCTGGCGCTGTCCATAGCCAGCGACGAGATCTTCGATCTTCAGAAGCGGAGCCGCCGCTTTCTCGACAGGGGCTGCTGCTGCGCGCAGTTTCGGCTCGAAGGCTGCAAGCAGCTCCCTGGTATAGGGGTGCTTGGCATTGTTGAGGATTTCGTCGGTGGTGCCGGTTTCCTGGGTTTCTCCGCCTTTCAAGACCACGATACGGTCGGCGATCTGCGCGACGACGGCAAGGTCGTGCGAGACATACACACCTGCTATGCCGCCCTTCTTCATGACCGATTTGAAAGCACGCAGCACTTCGATCTGGGTTGTGACGTCGAGCGCCGTCGTCGGCTCGTCGAAGATGACGAGGGTCGGGTCGCCGATCAGCGCCATCGCGGCCGCCAGACGCTGCAGCTGGCCGCCGGAAACCTGGTGCGGATAACGGCTGCCGATCGTCTCGGGGTTCGGCAGCGACAGCGCCCGGAAGAGCTCGACTGCCCGAGCACGCGCATCGTCCGGCGACATCAGCTGATGGATACGCGTGACTTCGATCACCTGATCCATGATCGATGTGGCCGGGTTGAAGGCGGCAGCCGCCGATTGCGGGACATAGGCGACTTCGGTGCCGCGCACCTTGGCGCGCTGCTTCTCGCTGAGCGTGACCATGTCCTTGCCGCCGACCGAAACGCTGCCGCCGGAGATACGACAGCCCGCACGGGTGTGGCCCATCAGGGTCAGGGCGATGGTAGTCTTGCCCGAGCCGCTCTCGCCGATCAGCGCGACGATCTCGCCCTCGGCAACATCGAGGCTGACACCCTTGATGATTTCGACACGACGGCCGGAGTCGGTGGTGGCATCGACCTTCAGGTCACGGATTTCGATGAAATTGCTCATGACACACTCCGGTCGCGGATTTTCTGCGGCAGGTTGTCGATCAGCAGGTTGACGCTGATCGTCAGGCTGGCGATGGCAAACGAGGGAAACATCACCGCCGGCGCACCGAATGGCAGGCCGCCGATATTCTCACGCACGAGCGCACCCCAATCGGCATAGGGCGGCTGGACGCCAAGGCCGAGGAAGGAAAGCCCGGAGAGGAGCAGAACGATGAAGACGAAGCGGATGCCGAGATCGGCAAGCACCGGTCCGACGATGTTGGGCAGGATTTCCGAGCGAATAAGATAGAGGGTGCTTTCCCCGCGGATGCGCGCGACCGTGATGAAATCCATCGCATTGATGTTGACAGCGAGCGCCCGGGCGAAACGGTAAGCGCCGGGGATGTAGATCACCGACAGCGTCATGATCAGCACCGGGACCGAGGAGCCGACGGCAGCGACGACCACCAGGCCGAACAGTTTGCTCGGGATGGAGTTGAGGGCGTCGAGGAAGCGGCTGAGGATCGTGTCCAGCCAGCCGCCGGCCACCGCTGCGATCATGCCGAGCACGACGCCGCTGAAGCATGCGATCGTTACCGCCGCCAGCGAGATACCGACCGTGTATCGCGCGCCCATCAGAATCCGCGAGAGCATGTCGCGGCCGAGATAATCGGAGCCGAGCCAGAGTTCCCGGCTCATCGGGCCGAAATAGTCGAGATCGATAATCTCGCCGACGGGGTAGGGAATAATCCATGGCGCGAAGATCGCGACGAGCGCCCATAAGAAGATGACGGTGAAGCCGATCGCGCCGACAATGTTGAAGCGATAGCCAAACCGGGTTCCGGACAGCCGGCCGGAGGTGGTTTCGGAACTGGTCATGGTCATCGGAGCCTCGGATTGGAAAGGATGGCGATGATATCCGCGATGGTGATCAACAGCAGGTAGCCCAGGCAGAAGATCATCGCGCAGCTCTGGATTAGCGGCAGATCGCGGGTGGCGACGGCATCCAGCATCAGCTTGGCGATACCGGGATAGTTGAAAATGGTCTCGACGATGATGACGCCTCCGAGCAGATAGGACAACGAAAGCGCGACGGCATTGACGATCGGACCCAGCGCATTGGGCAGCGCATGGCGAAAGACGATGCGCGGCCGGGAGGCGCCCTTGAGCAATGCCATTTCAACATAAGGTGTGTTGAGCGTCTCGATGACAGCCGCGCGCGTCATACGGATCATCTGGGCCGAGACGACGAAGGTGAGGGTGATCACCGGCATGGCATAGACACGCAACAGGTCGGCCAGACTGTGGACTTCATTGGCGAAGGACAGCGCCGGCAGCCATTTCAGATAGACGGCGAAGATGAGCGCCGCGGAGGTCGCGACCATGAACTCCGGCACGGAGATGACGCCGATGGTGATCACGGTGACGATCCGGTCGTAAAGCGTGCCGCGCAGCATTGCCGCAGTGATCCCGAGCGTCAGTGCGATCGGTACGGAGAAAAGCGCGGTGACACCGGCAAGTTTCAGCGTGTTGACGAAGCGGCCGGCGATGAGAGCGGCGATCGGCATTTCGTTGGCATAGGACGTGCCGAGGTCGCCTTGCAGTAGTCCGACTAACCAGCGCAGGAAACGAAAGAGCGCCGGTTCGTCGAGATGCATGGCCTTGCGCAGGCCTTCGACGGCTTCCGGCGTGGCGGCTTGGCCGAGCAGGATCGTCGCCGTATCTCCAGGCAACAGCGTTGTCGCAAAGAAGACGGCGAAGGAGACGATCACCAGGGTGATCACGGCGACGAACAATCTGCTCAGTACAAGGGATAAGACCTGGCGGTTCACGGGCGTCTTCCCTTTGCGTTCGAGTTAAGTTCCATCAATGCAGATGGAGGAACTGGGGCGCGGCTGCAGCCCCAGTCTCCTGCCTAATCAGGCTTCAAGCCAGACATACTCCGCAAAAGCGTATCCCATCTGGCCGCCTAGCGGGTTGGCTTCCAGGCCCTTGAGCTTGGCAGTCGTGGCATCGACGTTCGAGATATAGGCCGGAATGATAGTACCGGCTTCCTGGGCGACCATGCCCTGCATCTCGTTATAGATCGTCTTGCGCTTGTCTTGATCGAGAGAGCCGCGCGCCTCGATCAGCATCTTGTCGAACTTCTCCGACTTGTAGTGGCTTTCGTTCCACGGAGCGTCCGAGGTGTAGAGCAGCGAGAAGAGGATATCGGGGGTCGGCCGCGGGTTGATATTGCCGAAGTGGATCGGCGACTTGAGCCAGTAATTGTCCCAATAGCCATCAGATGGCACTCGCTGGACATCGAGCTTCATGCCGATTTCGGCGCCGGCCGCCTGGATGATCATGGCCATGTCGATCGACGAACTCGCCGCATCGGAAGCGATGATCGGGATGGATTGGCCAAGCACGCCGGCCTTTTCGAAGTGGAACTTCGCCTTCTCAGGATCGAAGGTCCGCGCTTTCAGCTCTGCGTCGTGATAGAAGTTCGCCGGTGAAACGGGCTGATCGTTGCCGACTTCACCGAGACCGCGCAGCGCCGATTTGACGATCTGTTCGCGATTGACGAGATACTTCATGCCCTCGATGAAGTCGCGCTTGTTGCCGGGCTCCATATCCAGTCGCATGTTGAGATTGGTATAGTTGCCGGACGTCGTCTTCGACAAGGTGAAGCCGTCGCCCTGGGCCTCGACGAGGCGCATAGAGCGCGGATTGATCGTGGCTGCGAGATGGATGTCGCCCGCAAGCAGTGCGTTTACACGGGCATTGTCGTCGCTGATCGCGAAATATTCGAAGGAATCGACGTTCGGGCCGGATTTCCAGTAGTTCTTGTTCTTGATCCCCACCGAGCGAACGCCCGGCTCGAAGACTTCCTTGACGAAAGCGCCGGTGCCGTTGGCCTTGGTGAAATCGGTCGTGCCGTCGGCGACGATCATGAAATGATGCATCGACAGGATGGTCGGCAGGTCGGCATTCGGGCTGGCGAGCGTGATCTCGACGGTTTGTTTGTCGACGGCCTTGAAGCCGGCCATCTGGGCGGCGATCTTGGCGACCTTCGAGCCGACGGATGGGTCGAGGTGGCGCTTCAGCGAGAAAACCACGTCGTCGGCGGTCAGCGGCTTGCCGTCATGGAAGGTAACGCCGTTCTTCAACTTGACCGTCCAGGTCTTCGCATCCTTGGACTCGATCGCTTCGGCGAGCTCCATCTGCGGCGTGCCTGATTTGTCGAGGAAGGTGAGGCGGTTATAGAAGGAGCAGCACCGGACATAGTCGGTGGATAGCGACGCCTTGGCTGGGTCGAGCGTATCGGCCGTCGAGGACGACCAGCCGGCCGCCTTAAGTGAGCCGCCGGAAACGGGCGTGGCGGCGAGCGCCTTGCCGGCGCGGCCAAGCACGAGCCCGCCGGCAGACAGGGCCACGCCGCCCGCAAGCATCATATGCAGCAATTCGCGGCGGGTAGCGCCACGACGGATGGCGCTTTCGACCATGGCGTCGTCGGAGCTGGTCCAATTGGTGATCTTGTCGTTCATCTCATTCCCCTTTTCTTCTGTGGCGGGCTGCCCGTTGCGGGCAGGCCCGATCTGCTTTCAAAGTCAGGCGCGCGCGGCGGCCACGGCATCGGCAAGGCCGGCCATGGAGGTGAAATGGTAATCGGGTTTGGTGAACTCGGCCGGTTCGATCGTGCCGCCGTAACCCTTCTCGGCATGTCGCCGCTCGATCCAGCAATTGGCCAGCCCGAGTTTCCTGGAAATCCCGATGTCGTGGTACTGGCTCTGGGCGACATGCAGGATGTCGTCCTTCGAATGTCCTTCCGAGGCGACGTAGTCGAATACCTTCTCGAAGAAGGCGGGATCGGGTTTCTCGGTCCCGGTATCATCCGCGGTGAAGGCGGCATAAAATGGATTGCCGAGCTCTTTCTCGAAGAAATCGAATGCCCAGCGGCGGGCATTGGTCATTGCAACAAGGCGGTAATCCTTCGCAAGACTTGCCAGCGCTGCGGCGCTGTCTGCAAAACCCTTCCAGCTCTTCGCCGAATCCCGCAGCCGTTCGCCATATTTTTGCTCAGTGGGCAGGCCGAGCTTCGGCGCGATCGCCAGGTAGACGCGCACGAGGTCGTCGGGAAAGAGGTCGGCATGCTCGGAATAGCGAGCTGCCCGATAGAGGCCGAGCGCCTGCTCGCCGTCGATTTCAGTCCCTGCCTCGGCCGCGATCTCGGCGAGGCAGGTCTTGAGGCCGCCCTCGAAGTCGATAAGCGTGCCGACGACGTCGAAGGTCATGTATTTGAATTCCGAAAGGCTCTTGCTCACGTGAATTCCCCAGTGTTCGGCTCCGATGGGAGCTCGGCTTCTCGAAGAAGAAAATTCTGTTCCGCTGGCGGGGTCATTGTCCCGCTCTTGTATGGGAAGGCCCGCATCTGCAGGGATCCAGGCCTTTCGTTGACTTCAGTTTGTCACCTGCACTGCGCCGGATTCGCCGAATAGACACCATGAGGCGGCACAAAATACCGAATCTGACGGTTTCCCGATATTCTCAGGCCTGCAGCGCCCGACGCACATCCGGGTCCTCCAGCGTCTCGTCCAGCGTAGTGCGGGTGCGCTCGATGATCGCGTCTATCTCCGTTTCGGTGCAGCAGAGCGGCGGCGCATAGCCGAGCACACCATTGCCGAAGGCGCGGATGACGAGGCCGTTTTCCCATGCGCGATCGAAGATGCGGCGGGCGGGTTCGGCATATGCCGGCAACGGCGTTTTGTTCGCCTTGTCGACTACCAGCTCGATGGCGGCCAGCATGCCGCGGCCACGGACATCGCCGACGAGCGGATGATCCCTCAGCGACTCCAGGCCCTGCATCAGCCGCGCGCCGGCCCTGACGCCGTTTTCGAGAAGGCCGTTTTCGTAGAGCTTCAGGACTTCGAGGCCGACCGCGGCGCTGACGGGATGGGCCGAATAGGTATAGCCATGGCCGACGGCGGCAGCGCCCGCGCCCTCGGCAATCGTTTGATAGACGTGATCGGCCATCAAGACGGCGCCCATGGGGACGTAGCCGGAGGTGAGGCCCTTGGCGGTGGTCATGAAATCGGGAACAACGTCATCCTCGCTGCAGGCAAAAAGCGGGCCGGTGCGGCCAAAGCCTGTGATCACTTCGTCCGCGACGAATAGGATGTCGTGCGCGCGGCAGAATTCGCGCATGGCTTTCATCCAGCCTTTCGGCGGCACCAGAACGCCGCCCGAGCCCTGGATCGGCTCGACGTAGAAAGCGGCAACGCGTTCCGGCCCGATCGCCTCGACCTTGCTTTTCAGCGCCGCAAGCGAGGCGTCGATGATCGCCTGCGGATTGTCGCCCACCGGGTTGCGATAGGCGTAGTGAGACGGAATCTTATGCTGCCAATCGAATGGAACGCCGAAGCCGGCATGGAAGGCAGGTAGCGCGGTCAGACCCGCGCCGACCGTCGAGGAACCATGATAGCCCTGTTCGACGGAGATGAACTGATCGCGTTGAGGCTGTCCACGGGCATGCCAATAGTAGCGGATGAAGCGGATCGTGCTGTCCACCGCATCGGAGCCGCCGAGCGTGAAATAGACGTGGTTGAGATCGCCCGGTGCGCGGTCGACGAGTTCGCCGGCAAGCCGGATCGCGGGCTCTGAGCCGAGGCCGAAATAGGCCGTCGCATAGGGAAGCTCGCGCATCTGCCGGGCCGCCGCTTCGACGATGCTCTCGTGGCCGTAACCGGCATTGACGCACCAGAGTCCGGCGAAGCCGTCGATCAGCTGCTTGCCGGAGGCGTCGGTGACCGTCGCGCCCTTGGCCGAGGCCAGCACGCGCACGCCAAGCTTTTCATGGCCTCGATAGGAGGCGACAGGATGAATGAGGTGGGCGCGATCGAGTTCGATGAGAGAATTGCTGTACATGGAGATCTCCGGATCAGCCGAGTGCCTGGCTGGCGAGGGCAAAGGTGGTGACGGCCGGGTCGGCGGCGTGGTGGACGAAGGGCTTTTTCATGGTGAGTCCGCCGCCGACATGGGCGAGCCCGTGTTCGGCGAGCCACGGGGAAAGCCCGGTCTCGGCCGTGGTGTCGACCCTGAGGAACCGTCCGGGCCGTCTGGCGATGAAATGTTCGATGAGTTTCCTGGCCTCGCCGACGTCGGCGGCCACCACGGGTCCGATCACTTCGCCGCGGCCGAAGGGGCGCAGGCAAGCGAAGCCCGAAACGTGGCCGTCTCGGCGAAGGACGGCGAATGCGCCGATCCCGGCCAAATAAGAGAGCAGCCCTTCGCGATCGGCGCCGAAGGCACGGCGATCGAGTGCCGCGATAGCCGGGAGGTCGGCGTCTGTAGCCGCTTGCGTTTCCGCCGACGCGGCGATGTCTCCGGCAAGGCCCTGATGTTGTGCCACGGTTCCCGTCTCGTGGAAGCCAAGCTTCTGGTAGAGCGGCAGGCCTGCCGTCGTCGCCACCAGCCTCAGCGGCCGGTCTCCGGCGGCCAGCAATGCGGCGTCCATTAGCTTGCGGCCGAGACCCCTGCCGCGCATCGTCTCGTCGACGATGACCATGTTGATGGTCGCACAATCTCCCTTGTAAGGCGTGACGAGGACGGTGCCGACGACCCTGCCGTCCTCGACCGCAACCATCCCTTCGCTCAAGGCGAGCGCCAGCTGCCAGTCTTCCGTCCGATGCGGCCAGCCGGCCTGTCTTGAGAGCGCGACGGCGGCTTCCAGATGGTTGGGGCCGAACGGGACGATTTCGATCTGACTTGCTTGCATGGGGGCGTCCTTCATATCGTGCCCGCCAGTCTGGCGGAGCGCCGGCGGGCAGATCGTCTGAAGGCCATGGTTCAGGCAGTATCTTATGGCTTTGCTGTCATCGGCCACCGCATCTTATGCTAGAACCGATCGATATCCATCGGATCCATGCCCTGTCAGTGCATCATCGCCAGCGCTGCCGTAAAGAAATCTTCGCCTCCGAAGTTTCCTGATTTCAACGCCAGAAGCATATCGCCCTGGGCATTGCCGACCGTGCGCAGCACCGGCACGCCGGGCGCAATCTCCGGGCCGATCAGAAATGCCGGAATGGCGAGCCTGTCGACCGCCGCGCCCGAGGTTTCGCCGCCTGCGACCACAAGGCGGCGCACGCCTCTCTCCACCAGTTCGGCGGCGATGATCGACGTCGCGGTCTCGATCGCATGGCCGGACGCCTCTCGTCCGTATAGTGATTGCAGCCGGGACACGGTTTCAGGCGCAGCACTCGCGGCGACCACGACGGGGCCGGCGAAGATGCGGTCTCCGGCCCAGGAGATCGCCGCGGCGATCTCATCGGGACCAGCAAGCAGCCGCTCCGGGTCGAGCCGCAGGACGGGTATCGACCGTTCGGCGACGTCGAGCTGACGGAGCGTCGCCTTGGAGCAACTGCCGGCAACGATCGCGGAAAGTCCGCCCACCGGGCGAATGGCGTCCGCCGTCGTTGCACCGCCGGAGGATATCCGACCGGAGCGGACGAGCGCGCGGGCAAGGCCGAGGCCGAGGCCGGACGCACCGGTGGACACCGGCGTTTCCAACGCGACCTCGCCGAGCGTTTCAAGATCACGTTCGAAAATCGCGTCGGCGATAACAGCAGTGACGCCTGCGGTGCGAAAGGAATCGAGCCTCATTTTGACGGCGCCGGGTCCGGCGGCGATGGTCGTCAGATCGATCAATCCGACAGCATTGCACAACTGGCGGGTCAGAACCCGCACGAGATTGGCGTCATGCATCGGATTGAGGGGGTGGTCCTTGAGCGGGCTTTCGTTCAAAGGCTGTCCGCCGACGAAGAGATGGCCAAGATAGACGGTGCGTCCCGTTTCCGGAAAGGCGGGCGTTACCAGTACGATGCCGCCGCCGGCAACATCGCTCAAGGCCTCGGTGACCGGACCGATATTGCCGGCATCGGTGGAATCGAAGGTCGAGCAGATCTTGTAAAGCACATGGCCGGCACCGCGCTGGCGCAGCCATCGCTCAGCGCTCGCCGCCGCCGCGACGGCGTCCGAGGCCGGGACGGAGCGGATCTTCAGGGAAACGACCACGGCGTCGACTTCCGGCAGCGCGAGCGACGGATCAGGGATGCCGACCGTCTGCACCGTGCGCAGACCGTTCTTCGTCAGCGTGTTGGCGAGGTCGGAGGCGCCCGTATAGTCGTCAGCGATTGATCCGAGCAAAATAGCCATCGTCTAGCTCCGTGCAAAAGGTTTGAACCAGCCAAGACCGTCCAGTGTGTGGCCGCGCGGGATGTATTCGCAGCCGATGAAACCGTCGTAACCTAGGCGATCGATTTCGCCGAACAGGTAGGGATAGTTCAATTCCTCCCCATCCGGCTCGTTGCGGGACGGCACGCTGGCGATCTGGATGTGGCCGGCAATCGGCAGCAGGTGTCGCAACGCGATAGTGACGTCGCCGTGGATGATCTGGCGGTGATAGATGTCGAACTGGAGCTTCAGGTTCGGCAGACCGCATTCGGCGATCAGCCGCTCGGCGGCGGCGAAGTCGTTGAGGAAATATCCAGGCATGTTTCGGCCGTTGATCGGCTCGAGCAGCAGATCGATGCCCTTTTCCGCAAGCCGCCCGGCAGCATAGGTGACGGAGCGCCGATAAGCGGAGGAGGCGTCTTCGTCATGACGGTCGGCGATGCCTGCCATCAGGTGCAACCGTCTGACGCCCGATGCCGCCGCATAGTCCAGTGCCTGCTCGACATTCGCTTTCAGCGCATCGAACCGTCCGGGAAGAGCGGCGATGCCACGTTCGCCTGCTGCCCAGTCGCCCGGCGGCAGGTTGAACAAGGCCTGCTGCAGATTGTTGCGGGCAAGCCGTTCGGCGATCGCCTCGGGTGTGGCTTCGTAGGGAAAGAGGTATTCGACGGCGGCAAAGCCGGCATCGGCTGCGGCGTCGAAGCGGTCGAGGAACGCCCATTCGTTGAACATCATCGTCAGGTTGGCGGCGAAAACCGGCATGTCTAGCGTTCCTTCTACAGGCTCTGCGGCTCTTTGGTGGAGCTGGGCAATTCAGCGCCGGAAAGCCTGGCATAGAGCCGCGCGAGCGAGGAATCGTCGTCACGGCCCATGCCCGCTCCGGAGGCGGCCAGATACATCTGCAAGGCGGCTGCCGCGAGCGGTACGGGATAACGCTCGGAGCGGGCCATGTCTTGGACGATACCGAGATCCTTGACGAAAATCTCGATGCTGCTGAGCGGAGTATAGTCTCCGGCCAGCACATGCGGCACGCGGTTTTCGAACATCCAGGAATTGCCGGCCGATGCCGTGATCACCTCATAGACCTTGTCGAGGTCGAGGCCCTGCTTGGCGGCAAAGGTTATGGCCTCACAGGCGGCCGCGATGTGCACACCGGCGAGAAGCTGGTTGATCATCTTGAAGGCCGCGCCTTTTCCGGCCTCGTCGCCAAGCTCGTAGACCTTGGCGGCCATGGCGTCGAGACCCGGGCGCGCCGTATCGAAGGCCTGTCCGGAGCCGGATGCCATGATCGTCAGTTCGCCACGTGCCGCCTTGGCCGCGCCGCCCGAAATCGGCGCGTCGAGGTAATGCAGGCCGAGAGCCTCCACCCGCCCGGCCAGATCGCGCGCGACGGCGGGATCCATGGTGGCCGACGAGATGAAGACGGCGCCGGGCTTCATCGTGCTCGCGACGCCTTGAGGCCCGAACAGCACGGCCTCGGTCTGCGCGCCGTTGACGACCACGGAGACGACGATGTCGGCATCCTTTGCCGCAGCGGCGGGGGTCGCCGCGCCACGTCCGCCCTCGGCGACGAAGCGGTCCACCGCCGCCGGCGTGATGTCATATCCAACGACGTCGAGACCGGCGCGCTTCATCGACCGGGCCATCCCAAGCCCCATCGAACCAAGACCGATGACGGCTGCGATAATGTCGGGACCTGAGTTTTCAGCAAGGGGTGACATAAGGAGCTTCTCCAGTCTTGTGAGAGAGGTCTGCGCCCCTCCGGGTATCATCCCGGAGGGGCTGTAGCTCAGCGATTGACGCTTTTCGCCGGAACCGTCAACACGGCCAGCGAACCAATGATTAACGCAGCCGCCAGCAGATACATGCCGGCGCTGTTGGTGCCGGTGAAGTCTTTGAGATAGCCTACCAGAAACGGCCCGAGAAACCCGGCGAGATTACCGACCGAGTTGATCCAGGCAATGCCGGCCGCAGCGCCCGTGCCGGCGAGAAAAGCCGTCGGAAGCGACCAGAACAGCGGCGCGCAGCTGATGGCGCCGGCGGCAGCCAGCGAGAGGCAGACAATCGAGACCGTCGTGCTCGTCGCCATGGTCGCCGCGACGAAACCACCGGCGGCGATGAAGGCCGGGACGACGAGGTGCCAGCGGCGTTCGCGCAGCCTGTCGGCGGAACGTCCGAGCGCCAGCATGACGACGAATGTGCAGATATAGGGGATCGCGGAAATCAGGCCGATATTGAGATTTCCGTTGACGCCCGAGGCCTTGACGATGGTCGGCATCCAGAAATTCAGGCCATATTGCCCGAGCACGAAGCAGAAATAGATCAGGCACATCAGCCAGACGCGGCGGTCGGTCAGCGTTGCGCCGATGCTGTGCGGGCTTGCTGTCTTGGCCCGGTTCTCCGCCTCGATATTGGCCGTCAGCACGCGTTTTTCCTCATCGCTCAGCCATTTCGCGCCCTGGATCGTATCATCAAGGTAGAAGAACGTCGCAACGCCGAAAAGAATAGCCGGAATGGCTTCGATCAGGAACATCCACTGCCAGCCGGAAAGTCCGTGCGTGCCGTGGAAACTGTCCATCAGGAGACCCGAAAGCGGATTGCCGAAAATGGCGGATATCGGGATCGCCGACATGAAGGTGGTGATGATCCTGGCGCGGCGATGGGCTGGATACCAAGCGGTCAGATAAAGAATGATGCCGGGAAAAAATCCGGCTTCGGCAACGCCCAGCAGGAAACGCAGGACATAGAAGACGGTTTCCGACGAGGTGAACATGAAGGCGGCGGAAATGATGCCCCAGGTGACCATGATGCGGGCGATCCACACCCGCGCGCCAACCTTGTTCATGATGATGTTGCTCGGCACTTCAAACAGAAAATAGCCGATGAAGAAAATGCCTGCGCCGATGCCATAGGCGGCTTCCGAGAGGCCGAGTTCGCTCGACATCTGCAGCTTGGCGAAGCCGACATTGACGCGGTCGAGATAGGCGACCACGTAGCACAGCATCAAAAAGGGTACGATGCGCCAGAATACCTTGCCATAAGCACGGTCTTCGAGCGTCTGGGCGGGATGTGCGCCAACAACTGGCGCTTGCGTCTGCAGCGTCATGATTTTCTCCTCCGATTGTTGCCGCGGTCTCCTTGAGATCCTGCCGCGGCACGCCATGCCGTTTTCTGGCAGCGCTGCCATTCTCATTAATCCATTTTGGCAGCGCTGCCAACGGCAAATTGGTAGCGCTGCCAAAAAAACCTTGCTTCTTGGCGGGAGCGGTGAAAAATGGGGGCAGAGCGGTGGTCATCGGGCGGGCAGGCCGGGCAACCACCTCAACAGTCGGGTTCAAACGTAACGATGGAATTCAAACATCAGGCGACGGTGACGCTTGCCGAGGTCGCGGAAGCGGCCGGTGTTGGCGAGAGCACGGTGTCGCGCGTACTGCGCAACCACGGTTCGTTTTCCGGCAAGACGCGCGAGCGGGTAATGGTCGCCGTCGAGCGGCTGGGCTATGTGCCGAACCGGATCGCGGGAACGCTCGCCTCCACCGGTTCGCGTCTTGTCGCCTTCGTCATTCCCTCGCTGTCCAACATCGTCTTTCCCGATGTGCTGCGCGGTGCCAGTGCCGTTCTGGAAGAAAACCGGTATCAGGCGGTATTCTCGGTGACCGATTATGATCCGGGCAAGGAGGAAGCGCTCGCAGCCGCGATGCTTGCCTGGCGGCCGGCGGCGGTCATGCTGGCGGGATGCGAGCATACCGAGGGCACGGTGAAGATGCTGCGCGCCAGCGGGTGCCGGGTCGTCGAACTGCTCGATCTGGACGGCGATGCTCTCGATATCGCGGTCGGTTTCTCGAACCGCGCGGCCGGGCGGGAGAGCGCTGCCTTCCTGCTGAAGCGGGGGTATCGCCGGATCGGCTATGTCGGCCACGACCTGAACCGCGATACCCGTGCCGGCAAGCGGTTTTCCAGCTTTTGCGAAACGCTCGCTGCGCATGACGCCCCGCTCGTCGCCCGCGAAATTCTCCCAGGCGCTTCGTCCGTGGAAAATGGCAGGCTGGGGCTGGAGCGGCTGCTTGCCCGGACGAGCGATCTCGATGCGGTTTATTTTTCCAACGACGACATGGCGCTGGGCGGCTATTTTCATTGTCTGGCCGAGGGGATAGCGATTCCCTCGAAGCTCGCCATTTTTGGCTATAACGGCCTCGATATCGGCCGGGCAACCCCGCAACCGCTGTCGACCATCCGAACGCCGCGTGTGGCGACGGGGCAGATAGCCGCGCAGTTGGTCGTCACTAATGCGCCGCCGCAGGCCGTCGATCTCGGCTTTGAATTGATCGAAGGGGCAACCGCGTAATATTGGAGGAACTGTCATGTCCGACGCGCGCCTGCGTGAGGAAATCTGCCGATACGGCCGCTCGCTGTTCGAACGCGGGCTGACGCCCGGTTCGTCGGGCAACATATCGCTGCGGCTGGAGGACGGCGGCTGGCTGGTCACGCCGACCAACGCCTCGCTCGGTTTCCTCGACCCGGCACGGATCTCCAGGCTCGATGCCGAAGGCCGGCTCCTGTCCGGCGACAAGCCGACCAAGGAGATCCCGCTGCACACTGCCCTCTATGATACGCGCGGCAGCGCCCGCGCCATCGTCCATCTTCATTCCACCCACGCGGTGGCACTGACCATGCTGCCGGAGATCGATCCGCGCGCCGCCCTGCCGCCGATGACGCCATATTATCTGATGCGCGCCGGCGAAACCGCGCTGGTGCCCTATTATCGTCCCGGCGATCCGGCGGTGGCCGACGCGATCCGCGGACTGGCGGGCAAATATTCGTCAGTGCTTCTGGCCAATCACGGACCTGTTGTTGCCGGCGACAGCCTGGAGGCGGCGGTCTTTGCGACCGAGGAACTGGAGGAAACGGCGAAGCTCTATCTGCTGTTGCGCAACCTCAATCCCCGTTTCCTCAGCCCGGCGCAGGTGGCCGATCTCGTCAACACCTTCGGCCTCGACCTCCCGTCGCATCACGATCATGATCACGACGGCGATTGAATGAGTCACTCCGCCGCCCGTTGACCGCGGGCAGGCGCGCAACCTTCTGCCAAACCCTGCTTTCGATACGATAGATTCTGCTTCCGATGGCGGCAATTCAGGCGAGCTGTGGGTGAAGCGGTGCCTATGATTGTGACACGTCCCCAGTTCCGATCGCTCAAGGATACTCAAATGACGACGTTCCGTCCGAAATACATCACCTTCGACTGCTACGGCACGCTGACCAACTTTCAGATGGCGGAGGCGGCACGCGATCTCTACGGCGAAGAGCTCGACGAGCCACGCATGGCGGAGTTCATCAAGAATTTCGCCGCCTATCGGCTCGACGAGATCATGGGTGACTGGAAACCCTATGCCGAGGTGGTGCACAATTCACTCGAGCGCACGTGCAAACGCAACGGCGTGACATTTCGCGACGAAGCCGCCCGGATGGTCTATGAGCGGGTTCCGACCTGGGGGCCGCATTCAGATGTCCCGGCCGGTCTCGCCAAGGTCGCCAAGGAAATCCCCTTGGTCATCCTCTCCAACGCCATGAATTCGCAGATCATGTCGAACGTCGAAAAACTGGGCGCGCCCTTCCATGCGGTCTATACCGCCGAGCAGGCGCAGTCCTATAAGCCACGCTTCAAGGGCTTTGAATATATGCTCGATATGCTGGGTTGCGGACCGGAAGACGTGCTGCATTGCTCGTCCTCCTTCCGCTACGACCTGATGTCGGCCCACGATCTCGGCATCAAGAACAAGGTTTGGGTCAATCGTGGCCACGAGCCGGCCAACCCCTATTACGGCTATGTCGAAATTCCTGACATCTCGGGCCTGCCTGGCGTCGTCGGGCTCTGACGGAGACGCGCGGATGCAATTCGAATCCTACTGGCACAACACGGCACCAGCCTTTGCCGGCGGCGCTCAGGGCCCCGTCGAAGGACATTATGACGTCGCCGTCATCGGCGCCGGCTTCACCGGGCTTGCCGCTGCGCGCCAGCTTGCGAAAACGGGCGTCAAGGTCGTCGTGCTGGAAGCCGAAAGGGTCGGCTGGGGGGCATCGGGGCGCAATGGCGGCCACCTCAACAACGGGCTCGCCCACAGTTTCCTGTCCGCCAAATCAGCACTCGGCGTGGAGCGGGCCGTCGCCCTCTACAAGGCGTTCGACGATTCCATCGACACGATCGAGGCGATTATCGCCGAAGAGGGGATCGACTGCAATTTCCGCCGCGCCGGAAAGCTAAAGCTTGCCTCCAAGCCGCAGCATTTCGATGCCCTTGCCCGCAATTTCGAGGCTGTTCACAGAGAGGTCGATCCGGACACGGCGCTTCTGACGGCGAGTGACCTGAAAAGCGAGGTCGGCTCGCCTTTTCATGGCGCCATGCTCTCGAAGAGGAGTGCAATGATGCATATGGGCCGTTATGTCGCCGGGCTCGCTACAGCGGCCGCCCGTCGTGGCGCCGTCATCTTTGAAAGCGCGGCGGTGACCGCGCACCGGCAGGGCAACGGTCGCCACAGCCTTGAGACCGCACGCGGCACCGTCACCGCAGACCACGTCCTGGTCGCGACAGGCGCCTATACGCCGCCGCTCTTTAATTATTTCCGCCGCCGGATCATTTCCGTCGGCAGCTTTCTGATCGCGACCCGTCCGCTGACCGACGCCGAAATCGCCGCTACGATGCCGGGCAACCGCACCTGTGTCACGTCGATGAACATCGGCAACTATTTCCGGCTGTCGCCCGACAAGCGGCTGATTTTCGGCGGTCGCGCCCGGTTTTCCGCCACATCGGATCAGCGCTCGGACGCAAGGAGCGGCGACATTCTCCGCGCCAGCCTGGCTGAAATCTTCCCGCAGCTTGCCGGCGTCGAGATCGACTATTGCTGGGGCGGGCTCGTCGACATGACGAAGGACCGCTATCCGCGTGCCGGCTATGTCGATGGTGTCTGGTATGCCATGGGTTACTCCGGCCACGGCGCCCAGCTCTCCACCCATCTCGGCATGATCATGGCCGACGCCATCCTCGGCAAGGCCGACCGTAATCCGATCAAGGGGCTCGAATGGCCGGCCGTTCCCGGCCATTTCGGAAAGCCGTGGTTCCTGCCGCTCGTCGGGCTCTATTACAAGACCCTCGATCGCTTCCAGTAACGGACCGGATCAGTCCGATTGCAGCCGAAACGGCTCGATGGGGGCAGGATTGAGATGAGCACCTGCGCGGAGTTCAACTATCTGGCCTCGCTGACTGGATAGATCCTGAGAATCCCAAGGCGGTTATCAGTCGTGATCGCTGCAATACCCGCTTCATATGCGGCGCGGACGATTGCCTCATGCAATTGCTCGGGTTCGCTCTCTCCGGTAAGGACCTCCAAACAGATTCTCACCGCCGTGAGAAATTCCTCACCATCGTCGGTGGGCCATTCCTTCAGCAACAGTTGGGCAGCCTCGTGAGCGGTACGGATCACCTTGCGATCTTTCCCTTCGGCAAAAACAAGAATTATCGTTGGGAACTTTCTCACCATATCGAATCTCATTGCCCCTGAACTCCGCGGGACGGCCAGTGCCAATGCCGGGCCATGGTTCGGACCGAGATTGGCCGCACATGCTCGTCAACCATCTTCCGCGTCATCTCGACAATCACGTGCCTATCCTCCGGTTGGTGGGAAGGAGGAGTTCGCTAGATTGGCTTTTAGCTCGCGGGCTGCCGCCTCAAGGAGTCGCTTGAATTCTTCGGAGGTCACGCCATCCGCGCGCATGACGATAGCGATTAGTGGATCACGAAGAGCTTCGGTTATCGTCAGCTCATCGTTCTTTCCGGCAGTTGCGCCAACGGGGCAACAATATTCCGAGGAAAATAGCGCGATCATGGACATACCTTACATTCGGGGTGTTTTAAGACAGCGCAGCTCGGCTTGATCGCCTTTGAGGTCCAATATCCATTGGCGTCCCCGGGCGACCGAGTGTCTCGAAAGGCAGTTTTGGGCGATCTGCGACACGGCAAGGCCGGCGACCAATGGGTTGTCGACGGTGGCCGGCGGGGTGCGAAAGCTGTCGTCGGTTGCGACTTGGGTGGCGCAATGGCAGACGGAACATGCGTCCTCATGCACCAAGACCAAAGGACCTGCCATGCAATAGTTTGCAGAGCGGCCGACATGCAGATGCGGCGGCAGGCCGGCTTTCAATGCTCGGCAGGCCGACAGGAAATCTTGGGCTGGACGAGAATCGTCGCCGGCGAGGATGAAGAACGGGTTATTAGCGTAGTCTGCGATTAACCGCAGCGCCGAGGCGCCTTCCGCAAATTCGGGCAGCACGAAGACATTGGCCGAGAAACCCGCGGCCAGATGGGTCGCCAGCCTGTCCGTCTTCAGCCAGCCGAGATCAGCCTCGCTTGCCCATGGGAGACGGTTCAAATCGTTCTCATCGATACGATCCGCATCCACGAGAAGGAAATGGCGCGCGCCGAAGGCCCCGAGCTGGATGGCGATCTGTGAGCCCAAGCCGCCGCATCCGATGATGACGAAGTCGATATCGCCAAAGCGCGTGATGTCGCGTTGCCGATGGAGAGGCGTCAGGATGGCGTCGTGGTGATCGATTGCGGCCGAGTCATATTCGTCCTCCGCCGGCATATCGGAAGCCTTCAACGAGACGACGAATGCAGACCGGGTAACATGGGGGCTCTGTTCCTCGACAGAATCGGCACTATTGCCGGTGAACAGAGCCCCCCGGCCGCCCCGCCCAAGGCTGTGGGTGACGAGGTTTGGGAAGTCGACGGACGCGGTGGCGGCCGCTGACAATCGTTTGGACCGATCATTGACCATCACATCGCCTCCATCTCGCTGGGCGCAACTGCGCGGATCGTCGCGGCGTAGTGACCGTAATCCTCGCCCATCGCATGGTCGGGGGTCTTCACAATCACGTGGAATTTGCCGTCGTACCAGAGGCTGACATTGTCGCCGCTGTCATCGATCTCTCGCCGGCCCATCCGAGGATCGACCGGCTCTTTGCCGCGTAGCAGCATCTGTCCGATATCCCAGGCTTGGCGATCGAGAACTCGCTGGCGCTCGGCAAAGTGCGCCTGACGGTGCGCAATGGGCTCTTCGGCAAGCAACTGACCCACGAGGAACAAGATCCGGCTACTCCAGCAAGGAATGGCGGCGATGTCTGGGAGGTCGAGGAGGACATCGCCGCCGAGACGTTCGATTCCTTTCCGAGCGATATCGATGAGCGGAACCTGCCGCGCGGCATAGGTAATTATGAATGCCGTCTTCCAGGCGCGGCGCTCAGGATTCGTCTCGTTGGATAGGCATGCCATGCCGAAGGCGCACTCCCAGGGAATGGTGTACACCACGTGCAGGATGCTCTCGAACGTTTGTAGATCCTCCTTGTATGGGGAAACATATTGGAACTCGCCAGGCAGGGATGCCGCCGCCGAGGTCGTATAAAGCTCGAGCAGGACATGCCCCGCTTGGTGAAGCAGTTGGGCCGCGGTCGCGGCATGATCGCCGTCGCGTAATCTTTCTCTGGAAAGCACGATGATCGCGCTGCCCGGCAATTCGCTCGAACTCGAGAACGAACACGGCGGTTCGCGCACGCCAACGTGAAGCGTGTGCAGGCCAGCGATCAGGCGCTGATAGCCGTACATGTCCAATTCCACGATTAGCGCGAAGGCTCTCTCCAGATGATCGGCGATGTGATCCAATTCGGCGTCGTCAGTGATGGGATAGTTGGAACCGTGATAATTCGGCATGCATTGGCGGAGGAGGGCTTGCATGACGCGGCTCCGCGCCAGGCTTTCGATGCGGACGAGGCCGATGCCGCAAGAGAGCCGGCGCGCCGGCTGACGTTCGAGTTCAAGATCCGATGCGATGAGATCCGACTGCAGATAGCCGCTGACGATCTGCGCATCGGGGCCTCTCGCCTGCCATTCCAGGCTCCGCGCGAGCCCGCTCATCCAGGCTGCAAGCACGGATGAACGGTAAGGGTCGGCGGTGACCGGTCCGGCAACCGCGGGGGGAAGTTCCAGCAGGCGAGTGTATCCGCCATTTGCAAGGTCGGGGAAATAGGCTGACAGCGCCTCTACCCCGGCCGAACAATCGGTAAGCTTCGAAGCAGTTGCGAGCGTGCAGCCATACTGGAAGCGTCGCTTTAAAAGGTTGCGAGTTGCGACGCGCTGCAGGGAGGCAGTGCTTGCCATCAGGGGATTGCCCTTAAGCAGGCGGCGCGCCTCATCTGCCAATTGTTGAATGCGAGACGCGGACATCGAAGCCTCCGTGGGTTGGTCTTCTGGTGGATCAAGGTTGCATGTCGGGCGAATGCCCCGGTTCGGGCCGGCTTCGTCTGGCAGCGGAACGGTGTGCGCCGTCCGTTGAGAGGCACTATTGCTCAGGGGCGTCATTCGCCCGCCAGTACCGCGTTAAAAATCCGTAAAAAGGGCGTAAACAAAGAAAAAGCCCCCTCGATAGAGGAGGCTTGGGATCTCGGAAAAGCATCCGCGGGCTTCAGATGGCCAGAGCTGCCTGTACTGCCGCCCGCGCATTTGGCAGGCCCGATCCAAAGAAATAGGCCATCTCGACGGCGTCTTCGCTTTCGGCGTTCATGCAATCCGCCGTCAACTTCCTCGTTCCGGGCGCGACAATGGCGTCCAGGCGGGATGCGGTCTTCAGAATTGATTTCACTTGAGGCCCCGAGAGACGGTCGCCGGGATTGTGGCGGCTTTTATAGGCCCGCTGTATAAGGGCACATAGCCCGCCCACCTGCGCCGACGCGCCTGATGTGCCCCCGAATGTGGTATAGTATCCGCCCCCGATGCCGAGATTGGTTCCGAACGGCACGATGGCCGACCACGGGTCGGAGCCATGATCATAGCCGAAAATCCCCGATAGGTCCGTCGTCAGCAGCGAGAAGTGTGAATAGTAGTATTCCCGCGTTCGAAAGGCGCTGTAGTCGTGCTGCGCGGCAAATGGAGAAAGCCGGTCGAGGCGCAGCTGGTGCCTGTTGAAGACCTCCCCATCGTCGGAGGGGGAGACAACCGTCAATCCTTCGCCGTAATTGCTGTAACCCGAACGGAAACCTTCGACGGTAACGGCTCCAACGGCAATGATGCCGTTGTCGTCGGCGGCAAGACTTGCCGGATAGATCAGCTGGCTCTCGCCGCTGTTTCCTGCGGCGCAGACAATCGGGATGTGCCGGCTGATGGCGAGGATGAGTTGTTTGAGGACATGCCACGGGCGATCCGGATTGGAGCCTTTCTGCGCAGCCTTCGGCTCCAGTTCGGGCTCACCCTGATCAGCAAGCGCAATGCGCGTGAACAGATTGGCGGCATCCTGGTTTTTCCATAATTCCAGGTCGGCCTTCAGCTCGTTCTTCGGATCAACGATGCTGCGTTTCGGGTCAGGCAGACCGCGCGGCAAGACGATTACGTCCGCTTTCTGAATATAGGCATAAAGGAAGGCCGCAATGAACTGCCTGACATCGTCTTCGAAGGACGTTCTGATCGAGATGAGCCTTGAGAAAGGATCAACGCCGAAATAGGGGATGACATTGCGATTGCCGCTCGTACGCAGCTCGTCGCCATTCCCGTAGAAGGCTCCTTCCGGCGGAAGGCCTGGCGTGCCTTCTTCCGCAATAACGGCGGGTTCGCCGACGATCAGCCCTGCGCAGCAGGTGCCATGCGACGCCAACAGCGATTCCGGATTGTAGAGCCGCCGGAGAACACCCTCCGACGCGGCGTATTCGGCAACCAGATCACCGAGATAGTCCCGGTCGTCGTTGGAAAGGCCGATATTGCCGAGCGGAGCGATGTCGAGCCCGGCAAAGAAGGCATGTCTTTCCTCGCGGTCAAAGGACGTGGTCGAATCGAGAATTTCGAGCACGCGGGCGCCGTAACGATGGGTTGTCAAATCGATTGATGCCTCCCGGTCAAGCCGGGTCGCCAGATTTGGATGATCGGGAGACACACCGACATCGATCAGCGCGACTCGTGCGGGTCGCAGCGGGTCGGCGGAAGGGATGGCATCCCAGACCGTGCCGGTGATGAGTGGATCGGGGAGTGCGCGTGCGGCGCTCGCATCGAGCGCTGGAGGCGCCGGCGGAGCCGATCCGTATTCCGCGTCGACGACGCCAAGAGCAGTCAGGTGCCAGAGATAGTAGTAGTTGATCGGCGCGGGCTTAGGCATTTGTATTTGATCCGTCATGATTGTAACCCTGTTGAGCAGCAGCTGGCGAATTCAGACCCATTCGTCGTGTACGGCCTGGAACAGAGGACCGAACGCGTCGTGGAGGTAGGGAGCGAAGCGTCGGGCGAGATCTCGCCCTGCCTGCGTGTCGCTCGGATAGTGCAGGCCGGCCCATTCGCGATTTTCGGCGACGTTCTGGGCAATGCGGGCAAGCTCGTCGGTGGCCGGATGTTCCGGCAGGATCGTCGAGAACGCGAAGGCGATCGAAAAGCACTGGAACGAATGGTTGCTGGGATAGGACTCGTGGACCGGCACGGCCAGCAACGGCCGTAGCATGGGCTCAAACTGGTTTGGCCGCAGCCGGTTGAACTGGCTCTTGTAGATCAGTCCGACATATTCGCATGCCGTCAGGATCGCCTGGAAAAGCCCTTCCGTCTGCTCGAAACCGCCGATATCCTCGATATGCAATGCCCGGGTGAATTCCCCCACGGAGATCGTCGACTCGATTTGGATGTCGGGCAGGCGCCGCACGCGTTCGCGGTCGCGGCGTTGCATAGACAGCAGCACCGTCGTTTCGAGGCGGGTATAATCCGGGCCGGGCGGTGGAAGTATATCCAGCATTTCCCAGGTGAAGCGCCGCGCCGCGGTATAGGCGTTGCGTGACGGCTGCTGGTGAAGCCTGCGCAGCTCGAAGGAGGGGACAAGCTGCGATGCGCCGAGGCTACCGCCATCCATCGTCGACTTGTTCTTGTTCTTATTCTTATTTTTGTTCTTGTTTTTGTTCAGCGACGCCTTGTTGAGCACCGACTTGTTCGCCACGCTCTTGTTGAGGACCGAGGCTACGGCCATCGTCGCCATCATAGGCCCTGCTAGAAGCGATTCATCTTCGCCCGTGCCGGGAAAAAATGCAGGTTCGGAGGCTGCATCGGGTGCAGCCGGCAACGCACCGGCGAGAGGATCAGCACCGGCATCGTCCCTCGGTTCGCATGGAAGGACCGTATCCGGCTCAATCCTGAATTTATAACTGTTCAGAAATAAAACTAATTTTGATTGCGATTCGTGGGCAGTGTCCGCTTCCATTGCAGCCTCCTTGCGCGATGATGTGAAGAATTGTCCGGGGTTCAGCGCAGCTTGGCGCCGGCCTTGAGCAGGCCGTCGATCAAGATCTGGCCGCCGCCTGTGTCGAGCAGCGGATAGCCGCTGCCGCGGAAGGCGTTGATGGAGAAGTCGCCCTCGACCGTCTCAAGACGCTGCAGGTAATGTCGCGCGCCGCCGAGATCGTTGGAATGGGCATGACTGGAGGCAAGATAGCGCAGCAGGCTGTTGAAGTTCGGCCGTGCCCGCAGGGCTTCTTCGCCCGCAGCTATGGCTGCGGCATGATCGCCTGCAAGCGCTGCCGCAATGCATTTGGTCGTATCGAAGTAATATTTATGCGGGCTGTAGACGCCGAGCTCTTGTACCCAACGCGCCATCGCCACCGCCTTGTCGGGCTGGCCTGCATAGCAGTGCAGCATCGCGTAGAGGTCCCAACCGAGCGGCAGGGCCGGATTCAGGCGGATCGATTTTTCGAACAGGTTGGCCGCATAGTCGTATTCGCCGAACAGGAACGAATGGACGTGGCCGACGAGCGCGAGCGACACGGAATTCTGCGGATCGAGTTCCAACGCCTTGCGTGCATAGGCCTGGGCTTCCTCGATCAGATGCGCGTCCAGCGCGTTGAAACGTTGGCCGACCTGGAAAGTTCGAATGAATGACAGCCAGGCAAAAGTCGATGATCGCGGCTGATACTGGATCTGTTCTTCCAGGCGCCGCTCCGCGTTATCGAGGTCGTCGCGCGACAGCCGAAAGATCGCATTGACGGCGTCGATCAGGAGACCGTCTTGCGACAATCGGCTGTCGGTAGCCTGGATCTCCTGGAAATAGGCCAGCTGATCGACGGCCTGGCTGATCAGCGCAGCGGCGATGCCGAACTCGCCCCGCTCGAACTGCGTGCGGTTGATTGCCTGACTGCCCAGCCAATGAATACGGTTGTTGATCAGGTGCTTCATCACCAGTTCGATCAGCACCATGTCACCATCAAACGTCAGGCGAAGCTGTAGGCATACGGGAAGGCTGATCTGCTGTTCGCTCTCTTCAGTATGCGGCAAGGTAAAGGAGAGGTCGGTGACGCCAAAGCCCAGCCCATCGATGATGGCTTTTGCAATGAGGTTCTGGAATCGTGTCGCAGCAATTTGTCCGCCCTCTCCGGCACCCACCACGATGGGGGACAGAAGAGCCATCATCCATTGCCAGCCACCGCCTCCCCGCCGCCCATATGGGCCGCTGCTGGCGATGTCCACGGGTTTGCCTGTTCTGGATGTATCTGGGGCGCCCGTTAAAGGCAGCAGGGCGGATTGTTTGGCGATATCGCGGCTCGGCTGCTGTCGCGGCTCGAAGACGTCGTGGACTTGTCCTTCATCGAGGCGGCGATACCAGTTTTGCCGTTCCAGCGCCAACCAGTCCTCGAATTCGGGATCGCGGATGTCGATACCTTCGAGCAATTCGTCGGTGACTTGATCCGGAGACCGCTCCGTCCGAACCACCAGGTCGGTATCGAGCACGAGTCGGTCCGTATCCAGCCAAACGGTATTCTTATCCGCAATCAGGAGATCACGTGCCGACCCCAGACTCTTATGAATGTCCAAAAGCGCCTGGCGTAGACTGGCTGCCGCCTGGTCGTCGGAGCGATCGCTCCATAACTTGTCCCTAAGCCAGATTCTCGAGCGCGAGCCTCGGGTGGACAATGCAAGCATTGCCAGAAGAGCCTGTGCCTTTTTGGATTTCGGAGCAACCGACCGCCCCCCGGCGTCCACAAGGGCAAAAGGCCCGAGCAGGAACATCCGAAACGGATAGTGCTCCTTGTTTATGCGATCCACCGGCCCCGCCCCCGCTGCCTCCGATACGCTCGTTTGGCGGCCGGAAGACCTAGCATCCAGGGGCCAGTCTGCCACAACTTCGGCTCCTGGCAAGCAACCGGAAAGGGAAACCGGGATTGCGAAATGTAAATCTATGCTATGACGATGATCGAACTGAAGCATAACCGGTTGAAATCCCTCTGCGTAACTTCGCAAACCGGCCGTAGCATCCTGCCGTCAAAGCAGCGTCAATGAAATGTTGTTTGGGCACCGTAATTTTGCAGGCATCCGCCAAAGGCTGCGGAGTACTTAAAAACGACGTGTCGGAGTTGCTCCAGCAGGAGCATCGAAAGTCGCTCCGATCATCCGGCGCCGGGATGATGTCCCGGCGCTCTTTTATTTTCCTTTAGTCAGGCGAGCCCGCCGATGTGGAAGCTCTTCATTTCGAGATATTCCTCGATGCCGCACTGCGCGCCCTCGCGGCCAAGACCGGATTGTTTGACGCCGCCGAAGGGAGCGACCTCGGTCGAGATCGCCCCTGTGTTCAGGCCAATCATCCCGAATTCCAGTGCTTCGGCGACACGCCAGGAGCGTTTCAGGCTTCCGGTGTAGAAATAGGCCGCAAGGCCGAAGGGCGTGGCGTTGGCGATGCGGATCGCCTCGTCCTCGTTGTCGAAACGGAAAAGCGGGGCAACGGGTCCGAAGGTCTCTTCGCTGGCAAGCTGCATCTCGGTCGTCGCACCGCCGAGCACCATCGGCACCGCATATTGATCGCCTTCAGGCACGGAACCCGCTGTGGCGAGGATCCTCGCTCCCTTTTCCACAGCATCGTCGACATGACGCTTGATCTTCTCGATCGCTGCCTTGTTGATCATCGGCCCTATATCGGTGCCGGCATCCGTGCCGGCCCCGACCTTCATGGCCGATACGCGCGCGGAAAGTTTGGCGGCAAAGGCCTCATAGACGCTGGACTGGACGAGAAGCCGGTTGGCGCAGACGCAGGTCTGCCCGCCATTGCGGAATTTCGATGCGATCGCGCCTTCCACGGCAAGATCGAGATCGGCGTCGTCGAAGACGATGAAGGGTGCGTTGCCGCCGAGTTCGAGGCTGAGCCGCTTGATGCTGTCGGCCGCGCCGCGCATCAGCAGTGAGCCGACGCGGGTCGAGCCGGTGAAAGAGATCTTGCGGACCGTCTGGTTCGCCATTAGTTCGTCGCCGATGCCGGCCGGCATGCCGGTGACGATATTGATCACCCCCTTGGGGATGCCGGCGCGCTCCGCCAATACGCCGAGCGCCAACGCCGAATAAGGGGTGAGGTCCGATGGCTTGACGACGACCGTGCAGCCTGCGGCGAGGGCCGGCCCGACCTTGCGGGTGATCATCGCATTCGGAAAATTCCACGGCGTGATGATCGCCGACACGCCGACGGGCTCCTTCAGAACGACGATCCGCCGATCCGCCGTCGGCGAGGGAATGGTCGTTCCGCCGATGCGGCGCGCCTCCTCGGAAAACCATTTGATGAACGAGGCGCCGTAGCGGATTTCACCGCGCGCTTCCGTCAGCGGCTTGCCCTGCTCACGGGTGAGGATCAGCGCCAAGTCCTCGATATTTTCGAGCATCAGATCGTGCCAGGCTTCCAGCAACGCACCGCGTTCGGCATTGGTCTTTGCGCGCCATGGAGCAAAGGCCTTTTCCGCCGCCGCGATTGCCGCCCTCGTATCGGCTTCGTCCATGTCGGGCACCGTGCCCAGTACATGCTGCGTTGCGGGGTCGATCACCTCGATCGTGCGCCCGGTTTCAGCTCCGCGCCATTCTCCGTCAATCAGTCCCTGCTGGCGAAGCAGGCTGCTATCCCTTAATCCGTTCATTCTGTTCTCCATTGATCAGCCAAGTGCCGAAAGTACCGATGCTGTGATCGCGTCGGTCTTGTCCTTGCCGGGAATTGCGCCGATGCCGCGTGCTGTTGTCGCCTCGATTGATGCCATCACCCTTGCGGCGGCGGCCTCTTCTCCGAGATACTCCAGCATCATTGCGCCCGACCAGATGGCGGCGATCGGATTGGCGATGCCGAGATCGGCGATATCGGGCGCCGAGCCGTGGACCGGTTCGAACATCGATGGCGCTGAGCGATCGGGATTGATGTTGGCGGAGGCGGCAAAACCGAGCCCGCCCTGGATAGCGGCGCCGAGGTCGGTCAGGATATCGCCGAACAGGTTGGAGGCGACCACGACGTCGAGACTATCAGGCGCCATGACCATGCGGGCGGCCATGGCGTCGATATGGTAGCTGGTCACCTCGACATCGGGATATTCCGCGGAAAGCCTCTGGGTGATCTCGTCCCAGAAGACCATCGAATATTTCTGGGCGTTGGACTTCGTCACCGAGGCAAGCTTGCCGCGTCGCGCCCGTGCTTGCTCAAAGCCGAAGCGCAGGATGCGCTCGACCCCCATACGGGTGAAAATCGAGGTCTCGACCGCCACCTCATTATCGGCGCCCTGGTGGACCCGGCCACCGGCGCCGGAATATTCGCCCTCGGTATTTTCACGAATGCAGAGGATGTCGAAGCCAGCGGACCGCAACGGCCCCTGCACACCCGGCAGCAACCGGTGCGGGCGGATATTGGCGTATTGCACGAAGGCCTTGCGGATCGGCAGCAGAAGTCCGTGCAGCGATACCGAATCCGGTACTTTGCGAGGCCAGCCGACGGCGCCGAGCAGGATGGCATCGAAGGATCTGAGCGTTTCGATGCCATCGGCGGGCATCATGCTGCCATTCTCCAGATAGTAGTCGCAGGACCAGGGATAGCTGGTTGCATCAAGAGAAAATCCGTTCAGGCGAGCTGCCTTTTCAAGCACGGCCCAGGCCGCTGCCGTCACGTCGCGGCCGATGCCGTCTCCGGGCAGAAGGGCGATTTTGTAGGTTTTCATCGCAGATCCTCACAGGCTGATGAGCACACTCTTGCTCTTGCGGTTGGCGAGATAGGCGTCGCGGCCGAGATCCTTGCCGATGCCGGACTGCTTGTAGCCGCCGGTCGGCAGGATATGGTCGCGTGAGCGGCCGTAGCGGTTGACCCAGACGGTGCCGGCCTGCAGGCGGCGGGTCACGCGGATGGCACGCGAGAGATCGCGGGTGAAGAGGCCGGCGGCAAGCCCGTAGGCCGGATGGTCGGCGAGCCCCAGCGCTTCCTCCTCGTCCTCGAAAGTCTGAATGGTCAGCACCGGTCCAAAGATTTCCTCCAGAACCGCCGGCGACGTTGCCGTCACCCCCGAAATCAGGGTCGGTGCGTAGAAATAACCTTCGCGGGCGAGCCGGCGGCCACCGGTGAGGCACTCGGCGCCACCGTCGATGGCGGCACGGATGATGCCGTCCATGCGGGCGATCTGTCGTTCGGAGATGACGGGCGAATAATCGGTCGCCTCGTCCCAGGTGGGGCCGGGGCGGATGGCCGCCAGCCTCTCGACGAGTGCGGCTGCGAGCGCGTCCGCCACCTTCGCCTCGACGATCAGGCGGGATCCGCAAACGCAGGCCTGACCGGCGTTGTAGAGAATGCTGCCGGCGATTGCGCCTGCCGCAAGCTCGAGATCGGCATCGGCGAAGACCAGCTGCGGGCTCTTGCCGCCGAGTTCGAGCGTCATCGGCTTTATGCCGGTGCGGGCGATGTTGGTCATGATTGCCGCGCCGGCCGCAGTCGAGCCGGTGAAGCTGACCTTGGAGATGCCGGGATGTCCGGTGATCGCATTTCCGGTGGTCGGGCCGTCGCCGAGCACGATGTTGACGAGACCGGCCGGCAGGCCGGCTCGCACCGAAAGTTCGGCGAGATAGAGCGTCGAAAACGGCGTCATTTCCGATGGCTTCAACACCACCGCATTACCTGCCGCCAACGCCGGGCCGAGCTTCCAGCCGGCCATGGACAAGGGAAAATTCCAGGGCGTGATGGCGCCGACGACGCCATAGGGTTCCGTCATGATCATGCCGAAATTCGCATCGTCAGTCGGGACCAGGTCGCCGCCTTCCTTGTCGGCGAATTCGGCAAAGAAGCGGATTTGCTCAGCGGTGACGGCGATATCGCCGGCGACGAGATGACCGACGGGCCGTGTCGAGGAAAGTGCTTCCAGCCTGGCGAGGGTCTCCGCCTCGGCTTCGATCAGGTCCGCCCAGCGCTGCAGCACCACGGTGCGCTCGCGCGGCCGTACACCACCCCAATTGCTCGTCTTCAACGCTTCTCTGGCGGTTTCGACGGCGTGGTCGACAAGCGCCTCGTCGGCCAGCGGGCAGCCGGCATAGGCCTTGCCGTCGGATGGGCGATGCATGTCGATGACGGCTTCTGCCGGAACCAGCCGGCCGCCGATGAAATGTCCGACGGGCAGGGAAATCGTGTTCGGATCGAAGCTAAGTGTCATCGCATGTCCTCGGGATGGGGCTGAGGCAAGCCTAACCGGGGAAGGCGAGCAGCATGCATCGACCGGCGATGCCGCAGCGGCGAAAAATTGCGTTTTCGCCGCCGCCGCAGTCAAATCTACGGCGTCGGCATCACGATACGGTGACGTAGATCTTGCGCACTGTCTCGATCGTCTTCCAGACGCCAACGAAGCCCGGCTTCATGACGAAGCTGTCGCCGGCCTTGTAGACTACCGGTTCACCACCTTCCGGCGTGAGTTCGACCAGGCCGGACAGGATATGGCAGAATTCGAACGTCTCACCCTTAATCGAGCGCGTCGCGCCGGGTGTCGCTTCCCAGACGCCACTATGAACCGTCTCGCCGCGAGCAACGTCCTGCGCCCAGGTCTTGAAGGCAGGATTGCCCGAGATCAGCCGTTCGGGCAGGGGGCCGGATTCGCGCGGCGCGAAGGATGGGTTGGTGTCGATCGTCTTGAGGAGGGACATGATTTTGCTTTCCTAGGTTGAGAACTCAGTAGCCGCGGTTGCGATCGACCAAACCGATGGGATCGAGGCCCGCCTGGTGCCGCTTGATGTTGGCGATTACGGCCGCCGCGGCGGTTTCAGGCTGGGTGACGCTCGCAATATGCGGCGTCAACAGTATCTTTGGATGGTTCCAGAAGGCGTGGTCCGCAGGCAGCGGCTCCGGATCGGTGACGTCGACGACGGCGCCGGAGAGATGCCCGGCGTCGAGCGCGTCGACGAGCGCCTGATGGTCGAGCTGAGGGCCGCGGCCGACATGGACGAGTGCTGCGCCGGCCGGCAGTCCGGCGAAAAGCTCGGCATTCAGGAAGCCGCGCGTTTCGTCCGTCAGTGGCAGCAGGCAGACGAGAATGTCGGTGGTTGCAAGCAGAATGTCGAGGCCGTCCCGGCCGCTCAGGCATCGGATGTCGTTGATTTCGCGCGGGTTGCGGCTCCAGCCCGAAAGCGGAAAGCCGAAGGGCTGCAACCGTTCGAGCACGGCGCTGCCAAGCATGCCGAGGCCGAGCACGGCGATGCGGCGTTCCGAGGCCTGCCTAGAAGCGATCGTCTGCCAGGTCCGGCGCCGCTGCTGGTCGAGATAGGCCGGCAGGTCGCGATGCAGCGCAAGGACTGCCAGCGTCACATATTCCTGCATCATCCTGACAATGCCGTCCTCGACCATGCGCACCACCTTCACCGACGCCGGAACCGCATCGATATGGAACTGGTCGATGCCGGCGCCGATCGAAAACAGGATTTCGAGATTGCGATAGCGTGCGAGATCATCCGGCACGGTCCAGGTGATCAGGTAGCGCACGGCGTCCGGTTCGACCGATTTGGGATCCATGGAGAAAGCAATGTCGGGCATTTCGCGCGCGAAGGCTTCGGCGAAGATGGCGCCGCGCTTCGCATCGGAATTGAAGAGAAAGGTCATGGCGTCGGCTCCTTGATCCGATGTCATCAGGTGCAGCGGCGGCCAAGCGCCTCGACCATCGCCTGGCAGGCGAGCAGTTCGCTGGCGAGGATGAATTCGTCCGGCTTGTGGGCGCGGCCGATGTCGCCCGGTCCGCAGATGATCGCATCGATGCCGGCGCGCTGGAAAAGGCCGGCCTCCGTGCCGTAGCTGACGGCAGCGAGCGGCTCGCTGCCGGTCAGTTCGCGGAGCAGCGCCGCAAGCGGCGCATCGGCGGCAAGCGAAAGCGCCGGATAGGCGCTGAGTTCGCGCCATTCCATCTGAAAGCCTCGCCGCGATAGCGCTTCGGCCGCCGCTCGCAGTGGGGCCAGCAGCGTGATCGGATCGACGCCGGAAATAGCCCGCGCTTCGAACTCGGCCTCGCAACTGTCGGGAATGATGTTGACCGCCTGGCCGCCCTTCAGCGTGCCGACCTGAAGCGAGGAGTAGGGCGGTTCGAAGACAGGCTCGAACGGACCGGAGACGAGCCGTTCGGCTTCGGCTGTAGCGCAAGCCAGGACGTCGGTGATGGCATGGATTGCGTTCAGTCCCTGGTCCGGGCGCGAAGAGTGGCCGGACCGGCCCCTGACCGTCAGCCGGGCGGCGGCCTTGCCCTTGTGGGCGCGGATCGCCCGCATGCCGCTCGGCTCGCCGATGATTGCGCCAAGCGGAGTTGCACAGAGCTCCGGCAGGCGGGCGATCATGTGCGGCACGCCGCGGCAGCCGGCCTCCTCGTCATAAGAAAAGGCAAGGTGGACGGGGCGGCGAAGCGGTGTGGCCGCCAGCGCGGGGACGGCCGCGAGAACCGCGGCCAGGAAGCCCTTCATATCCGTGGCGCCGCGACCGTAGAGGCGGTCCGCTTCGGCGCGCAGGCGAAACGGGTCGCTGGTCCAACCGCTTTCGGCGGCGGGGACCACGTCCATATGGCCTGAGAGGATATAGCCCGGCTCCCCCTTTGGGCCGATTGTGGCGAAGAGGTTCGAGCGATCGCCCTCCGGGCCGGGAAGCTCCGTGACGACGGCGCCGTGGCTTTGCAGATAATGCCGGATCCATGCCACGATCTCGCCGTTCGGGGTGCCAACGACGGAGGGGAAGCCAACGAGCCTTTCGAGAGTTTCAATGGCCGGCATGAGCGACCTCACAAGCAGGCCCTGCCTGCCGAGACGGCGGCCATGCCGCCGACGGAAACGACAATTCGGCCCAGCGAGATGTTAGAGGTGTTTGCAACAGGGCTGAGGGAGGTGACATTTCCGGGCTCTCACAGTGAACAGCGACTCCGGCCGCTGGATCTGTCAATGAGTCTAGAGGGAGGCGCAGGCGTTACTTGCCGAAAGCGCATCGGGATTTGGTCGATTGTTGTGTTTGCGCAGGCTTCACCAGTGAATTGTATCGAACGATCTGTTCTAGTCTGGGCGGAGAAGTTTCCGGGCGCAGACTTGGCCAAAAAAATGCAGCAGGGGGCGGGAGTGAGTGAACTGACATCCGAATCCAGGTTCGTCGATAGTTTCGAGACGCATATCGCCGGGATCGACAGCGTTGCCCTTGACCAGTTGCACGCGCTTTCGATGACCGTCGCATGGCCGCATCGCGGCGAAGACTGGCAGTTCCTGCGGGAGTTCGGCCAGGGCATCGTGGCGATCGATGACATCGGCCGTATCCTGGGCTCTGCCATGTGGTTTCCCTATGACGCGCAATTTGCCACGGTCGGTATGGTCATCACCTCGCCGCGTCTTCAAACCAATGGCGCCGGGCAATGGTTGATGGGGCACGCGCTGAATCAGGTCGCCGGGCGGAACCTCGGGTTGAATGCGACGCGCGCAGCGCGCCGTCTCTATCGATCCTTGAATTTTGTTCGGGAGGCGCTGGTCTTTCAATGCCACGGCGAAGCGATATCGCCGCCGGATGTGGATCCGCCGTCCGGCGCCGTGATACGGGCCGTGGAGGCTGGGGATCTGGAAGCGATCGCCGAATTGGATTGTGTGGCCTTCGGTACGGATCGTAAACTGCTGCTGGCCCGGCTCCTGGCGAATTCCAAGGGCATCGTGTTGAGCCGCGCCGGCCGGATCGAGGCCTTCTCGCTTTGCCGGCGGTTCGGGCGCGGCCATGTCATCGGTCCTGTTGTGGCGCGCAGTGACGCCGACGCGATCGCCGTCGTCCGCCCGCATGCAGCCGAGCACGCAGGAGCGTTCCTGCGCCTCGACACACGCGAGCAGGGCGGAGCTTTTTCCGATTTCCTTTCCCGCTGCGGTCTTCCCGTTTACGATATCGTGACGACCATGTCGCTCGGTGGCCCTTGGCTTCCGGTTGCCGGACGCGCGGTGGCGCCCGAGCCGAAAACCTATGCGCTCGTCAGCCAGGCACTCGGTTGACGCAAGCCTACTGACGATCGTTGTCGGGTTTTAGGCGCCGGGACAGATGGGTATGCAGGTCAGAGCCTGCTGACGTTCGAATTCGGGCCGGAACGAACGATATTGCCAGAAACCCTCCGGGCTTTCCTTGCGGTATACGGTCTCGAGCCAGAACACTGAGTCATCGATCGGCGAGACAGGATGCCACGCGTACCATTCCGACCAGATTTTTCCTGCCGGGTCGCTGTCCATGATCTCCGCTCTCCTCCCCATCATCGACACAAATGTTCTATGATGGAGAATAACAGCGAGAGAATATTCTTCAATGGAGATCATTTTCCCGTATTGCGCGAAGTCTTCCTCGTCCGCGGTCGGGGGATGTTTCAGGTTGTAAGATGTGGCTCTGTTGACGAGTGACTTCGTCGGTGGATGCAACGCATCGATTGGGCTTCGGCACCGGGCAATGAGCTGCGGTGTTCAATCACCACTGATCTGTTTGCGTGATGGTTGGATGGCTCAGCTAATCGAACGCAGCCCGAGATAGGCCGCCAAACTGACGGCGGAGAGGGCGATCGTCAGCCGGGGTCTCGCATCGTCGAACATCGCCGCCAGCGAAAGGCCGAGCAGCAGGATGACGGATTTTGCCCAGAGATTCTGATCGGAGACTGTGAAAGCGATTGCCGCCAGAAAGACGGCGCTTGCGACGATTGTCACGGGGGCAGATTTCTCGGCGAGATCGCCGCTTGAAAAATACGGCAGAAGAAAACGCCGCATGCTCAAGCCTGAAGCGACGCTCAGAAGAAGACAGGTCAAGACAAGTTGCAACATTAAGGTCGTCGCCGATCGATCTGCAGATGGCCTTGCGGATGCAAACCGCATGCCAGTCTCAAATCTAAGATCCTCGTCCTGCAGAGGCAATGCCGCGGTTTGCATGGCTATTTCCTCGGCGTCGCGATCCTTTTTTCGGCAATCGCTTGCCTGTCCGGTCCGCGGATGGCGTTTTTTCGTCCGATGCCGAAACCGGCTTGAGCTGATGCAATGATTTTTATATAGAGAATTATCTATCGCCTTAATTCCGGAAACGAGATCTTTTCATTGGACCTTTCATCGATCGAGATATTCCTCGCCGTTGCCAGCGACCGCAGCGTGACGAAGGCTGCCAAGGCCGTCGGGCGGGTGCCGTCGAATGTGACGACGCGCATCCAGCAGTTGGAGGAGGACCTCGGCGTTTCCCTCTTCAGCCGTGACGGCAAGAAGATGACGTTGACACGGGAGGGTGAGACGTTTCTCGGCTATGCCAACCGGCTTATGGCGCTTGCGCTCGAAGCGCGCCAGGCCGTGCGGCCTCTCGCTCCATCGGGGACATTGCGGGTCGGCACCATGGAGAGCACGGCGGCAAGCAGGCTGCCGGCGGCGCTGACGCAATTCAATCAGATGTGGCCCGGTGTTTCGCTTCATCTGACGATGGGAGCGTCCCGCGATCTGACCCGCGACGTTCTCTCCGATGCGCTGGATTGCGCGCTGATTGCCCGCCCGCCGAAGACGATGCGGGAGGAAGTCTCCGGTTTCGATGCCGAACTCAAGGCGCTGGAGATGGAGCCGGTCTTCGTCGAGGACCTGTTGATCGTGTTGCCGTCCGGGCATCCCTCCATCAAATCCGCCGCCGACCTGCGTGTCGGATCGCTCGCCGCTCTAGAGCCCGGCTGCACCTATCGCAGGATCGCCGAAAACTGGGCGCGCAAATCGAGCGCGCTGCCGACGAGCGAACTCGGCTCCTACCACGCGATCCTGGCGAGTGTTGCGACCGGGAATACGGCGGGTGTCATGCCGCGATCCGTCCTTGATCTCATGCACTGGCCGACGCCTGTCCAGACCCATCAGCTGGGCCCTGTCGAGACGCTGCTCGTCTATCGCAAGAGTGATCGCCCCAGCGCGTTCAACGCATTCCACGAAGTTCTCAGCGCGACAAAGGGCAGAGATGTCAGGCTGGCAACAAACTAGCTCTCACATTTCCCGTTCGTCCTCCAGATAATCCTCGCTTAATTGGTCTTGTCATGCAGTATCCCGTTTCCCCGAAGGTGGGACCGAGCCGCTTCCGCCGCTTCCGCTTGTTCTCACCCATATTGGCGGGAGCGACCTTACGAGAGCGATTGATTGCATGTCTCGGCTCTTTGCTGGCCATTGGTTTCACCGGCGTCATTAGCGGCTATCTGTTCGGGCAGGGGCCGCATCTTCCCTTGATCGTCGCGCCGATGGGGGCGTCCGCGGTGCTTCTTTTCGCGGTGCCGGCAAGCCCGCTGGCGCAGCCATGGTCGATCATCGGCGGCAATACCATTTCCGCTCTGATGGGAATCATTGCCGCCTATTTCATTCGTGATCCGATCATCGCGACCGGCGTCGGCGTTTCGCTTGCCATCGGCGCGATGTCCTTCACGCGCTGCCTTCATCCGCCGGGAGGAGCCGCCGCACTGACCGCCGTGCTCGGTGGCCCTGTCGTTACCGGCTGGGGATTCCTCTTTCCCTTCGTGCCCGTCGCTTTGAACTCCTGCATTCTCGTCGGCCTTGGCCTGCTGTTCCACAAGCTGTCCAAACGGAATTATCCGCATGTCGTTCCGAAAACGGCAGAGAACACCCATCAGACGATCGACCTGCCATCCATGGTGCGGGTGGGTTTTCGCGAGGAGGATGTCGATGCGGCCCTCGAAGCGATTGACGAAACCTTCGATATCGACCGGGCAGACCTTAGCCGGCTGTTGCAGCATGTCGAGCTGCAAGCGGCCATCCGCTCAAACGGCAAGATCAGCTGTGCCGATATCATGTCGCGCGACGTGATCGCCATTGGCGAAGCTTCGGAGCCGGATGCCGCACGGCATCTTCTCTTGAAGCATAATATCCGTACGCTGCCGGTGAAGGACCCGGAGGGCGGCCTCGTCGGCACCGTCGGCTTGCGGGAATTGTCCATGAGCACCGAGACTATCACGCATGCGATCTCGAGGCCGGCGGTAGCGAGGACTTCGGATCCTGCTCTGTCGCTATTGCCGGTTCTGACGGACGGGCGCACGCATGCCGTCATCATTGTCGATGACGATTACCGCATCCTTGGCCTGATATCGCAGACGGATCTGCTGAGCGCAGTAGCGCGACTGCTGCCGAAGGAAGACAATGCGATCCCGGCGGTGGCCTGAGCGGTCGGCGTGGGACGTAGCTGGAGAAAAAGTCGGTGCTGATCGAGCGCGATTCAAATGGCGATTTCATCCTGGAATCATCGGAACTGGCGGAGCGGTTCGGGCTGTCGCTCGCCGATCTTCGCCGCCACATGCGCCATGGCTCCGTCGTCAGCTCCGTGGAAATCGGCACGGCTGAACATGAGGGGACGAAACGGGTGTCGCTTCGGCTCGGCAACAGGCTTTGGCGAGCCATTTTGAACGATGAAAATGAAGTGCAGCAGGAGCAGATGACCGTTCTTCGGGGTAAATCCTCCGGAGGGCATCCGCGCTGACACCATCATTATATGTTGTCCCGCGCGGTGCTTATTACGCGCAGGCACGGCATTCCCTACCGCTCGTTCGTTTCGAAGAGGCCGCGGGCCGCTTCGACCATCGACTGCAGGTGATTGGGGTCGCGTACGCCCTGTCGGTAGAGCTCGATGACGATGCTCGCCATTCGTTCGGCTTCGTCGCTGTCCCTTTCTATCCCGTAATCGGCGCTGAGCTTGTCGAAGACGCGCTGGCAGGTTTCAAGATCGCGGGAGTCCAGCGGTACCTGCGATCGGGTTTTGATCGTTTGAACCATCTCCATTCCCTCCGATAAGGCCCGCCCGGTGTGGCGGGCCGGTAAAAGCTTTAGAAGTCCATGCCGGGGCCGGCGGGCATTGGCGGCGGCGCGTCCTTCTTGGGTTTCTCGGCGATCATGGCCTCCGTCGTGACGAGAAGACCGGCAATGGAAGCCGCATCCTGCAGCGCGGTGCGAACCACCTTGGCCGGATCGATGACGCCCTGTGCATAGAGGTCGCCATACTCGCCCGTCTGAGCGTTCCAGCCGTAGGAGAATTCGCTTTTCTCGCGCAGCTTGCCGACGATGACCGAGCCTTCCGCTCCGGCGTTTTCGGCGATCTGGCGAGCCGGCGCCTCGACCGCGCGCCGGACGATATCGACACCGACGCGCTGGTCGCCATTGGCGGTCTTGACATTGTCGAGCGCCTTGACGGCGCGCAGCAGCGCCACGCCGCCGCCAGGCAGAATGCCTTCCTCGACAGCCGCGCGGGTTGCATGAAGCGCGTCGTCGACGCGATCCTTTTTCTCCTTCACTTCGACTTCCGTCGAGCCGCCGACGCGGATGACGGCAACGCCGCCGGCGAGCTTGGCAAGGCGCTCCTGCAGCTTCTCGCGGTCGTAGTCGGACGTGGTTTCTTCGATCTGGGCGCGGATCTGGGCAACACGGCCTTCGATGTCGGACTTGGCGCCTGCCCCATCGACGATCGTGGTGTTTTCCTTCTCGATCGACACCTTCTTGGCACGGCCGAGCATGTCGAGCGTGACGGATTCGAGCTTGATGCCGAGATCTTCGGAGATGACGGTGCCGGCGGTCAGGATGGCGATGTCTTCCAGCATGGCCTTGCGGCGGTCGCCGAAGCCAGGCGCCTTGACGGCAGCGATCTTCAGGCCGCCGCGCAGCTTGTTGACGACGAGGGTCGCAAGCGCCTCGCCTTCGACGTCTTCAGCGATGATCAGCAGCGGCTTGCTGGATTGGACGACGGCTTCGAGAACCGGGAGCATCGACTGCAGGTTCGACAGCTTCTTCTCGTGGATGAGAATATAGGGGTCTTCAAACTCGACCCGCATCTTGTCGGCATTGGTCACGAAATAGGGGCTGAGATAGCCGCGATCGAACTGCATGCCTTCGACGACTTCGAGTTCGGTTTCGGCGGTCTTGGCTTCTTCGACCGTGATGACGCCATCATTGCCGACCCTTTCCATGGCTTCCGCCAAAAAGCGGCCGATTTCGGCATCGCCATTGGCGGAGATCGTGCCGACCTGGGCGATCTCGGAATTGTTGGAGATCTTGCGGGCGTTGGCCTTCAGTTCCGCGACGATGGCGCCGACCGCAAGATCGATGCCGCGTTTCAGGTCCATCGGGTTCATGCCCGAAGTAACGGCCTTGGCGCCCTCCTTGACGATTGCCTGGGCGAGCACGGTCGCAGTCGTGGTGCCGTCGCCGGCGACGTCGCTGGTCTTCGAGGCGACTTCGCGGACCATCTGGGCGCCCATGTTTTCGAACTTGTCTTCGAGTTCGATTTCCTTGGCGACCGAAACCCCATCCTTGGTCATGCGCGGTGCGCCGAAAGACCTTTCGATCACGACGTTGCGGCCTTTCGGGCCGAGGGTCGCCTTCACGGCGTTGGCCAGGATGTCGACGCCACGCAGCATCTTCTCACGGGCTTCGGTGCTGAATTTGATTTCTTTAGCAGCCATTGTCCTCACTCCTTCATAGGCAGCCAGAGCAATTCCTGGAAAAGTGCGACGTGGTTTTCCGTTTGGAATTGCGTCGGAAATAAAAGGTTGGAGCGGTTCTGCGTTTCCATGAAAAGCCGATGCGCTCCTGCATCGACGGATGTCCGCAGGAATCTCAGGCGGCCTGCTTCTTTTCGCCCCGGGTTTCGATAATCCCCATGACATCGCTTTCCTTCATGATCAGCAGATCTTCGCCGTTGATCTTGATCTCGGTGCCGGACCATTTGCCGAACAGGATGTGATCGCCGGGCTTGACGTCGAGAGCCTGAATCTGTCCGGCCTCGTTGCGTGCGCCGGGGCCGACGGCGATAACCTCGCCTTCCTGCGGCTTCTCCTTGGCGGTGTCGGGAATGATGATGCCGCCCTTGGTCTTTTCCTCTGAATCGACCCGGCGGACGAGAATACGGTCATGAAGCGGTCGAAACGACATGTCTTCCTCCATCGATGAACAGTGATGGCGTTGTTCCCTTGGAGCATGATGCCGAAAAGTGTGCGCGGTTTTCGGACGACATCATGCTCTAACTCTTAAATTAGAACAGGATTCAGATTTTAGGTCCGAGCAGGCCTAAAATCATCCTGTTCTGGCCGGACCGGATAACCAATCCGGGCGGGTGCAGGTTCGCGCGCGCGCCTTGCGCGAATGATCTGGTTCGAGGGTTCAGCAATTTCAAGAGGCGACGAAAGAAAAATTGGCACTCTCCGCCGGAGACTGCTAACGCCCAACACGGAACAGACAATCGGCTCCTGCGTTCGAATAAAAGGGCGAACGGCATTGAGGCTTGAATCCGTATTTCGGCATTCCTAGTTCTTTGGTGGCCGAGGCTTGATGAGCTCGGTCACCGTCCCACGTCTTTAGGAGTGAGTGACATGGAAGAGAACACCAAACTAATCAAAGACCTCAGTATCGAGGAACGCGAGGAAATCCTCGTCGATATCGCTCGTACGCTGGAGGACACGGCGCGTGAGGCCTTTGTCGAAGGCAATACGCAATTTGCGGCAATCTCCAACAACATGGCTGAAGCGATCCGCGTCAACGCCGATGAGCTCGCCCGTGATGATCCGGAAAATGCCGAGCTCGTATTGCAGCAGGCAACGGCGATGATCTCGCAATTCGAAGCCGTGCACCCCTATCGGATGGTGAGCATGGCCGTCCATTGATCGCCGCCGCGGGCCCGCCTCGGTCGCCCGCTCAAATCAATCGCCACCCACGCGGAACTCTCACTGCTTGCGAAGGTTATTGGATCACAACATCGAAAGGTGATCCATGATGACTTCCAGATCCAACGTGCCGCCAGAGAGCGGCACCGACGATGCGCGGTCCGCCGATACCGAACGGGCCGAAACCGATCGCAAAAGGGCATTGGAGACCGTCCGGCGCAACGTGAGTTCGGCATTAGATCGCGATAGCGGCACCGAAACCCCAAGCCTGAAGCTTGCGAAAGAATATCTCAGTCTCGGCGGCCACCGCCGGTCGATGATCGATGACAATATCTCCGATGTTCGCCACTGGGACAAGGATCCGCCGGAGGCCGAACGGTTCTGGAAGGAACGGGTGGAGACGCTTCCAAAGGATCAACGCAAGCAGGTGGAGGATTTTCTTCCAACCATCAACACGCCCTGAAAAGGGCGGCCGAGCCGCTCTTCGGGCGGCTCGTTCCAATGCGCTTGGAGGCGATCATGGCTATAGACAAGCACGAGCAGATCCGTCGCCGTGCCTACGAAATCTGGGAGGCCGAGGGCCGCCCGGATGGCGCTGACCAGCGCCATTGGCTTCAAGCCTGCGACGAACTTGCCGGCGAGGATGAGAATGAGACGCTGCAGAACCTGCTCGATGAAGACGACAGGGATGACGCGGCGCTGCTTCAAGGCGCCGGCGAGAGTGGCGATCTCGATCGGCCACGGGCGAGACCTGTCCAGGCCGCCGCGGCTCCCGTCCCTGACATCGAGATGACGACGGGCGAAAAGCCTTCCCGGCGGAAGATCGGGAAGACCGAAGGGCCTTGATCGCCATGCAGCATCTCGACCATGCCATCCAGATCGCTCTTACGGCCCACGAAGGCCAGGCGGACAAGACCGGCCGGCCGTTCTTCGAGCACTGCCAGCGGGTAGCGCTTCTCGTTTCCGGCGACGAGACACGAACGGTCGCCTACCTTCATGACGTCGTCGAGAAGGGAAGCGGCTGGACGCTCGACAGGCTGAGGGAAGAAGGCTTTCCGCCGGCGATCATCTCCGCGGTGAATGCTCTGACACGGAGGCCGGACGAACCGGATGACGACTTCGTCAGACGTGCGGCATCAAACGCGCTGGCCTTGCCCGTCAAACGGGCCGACCTCGAAGACAATCTCCGGCAGGCCGAACAAGCTGGCAAGAAAACGGAAAAATACCAGCGCGGCCTGGATCAACTGCGCGACATCAGGAACGGACAATAGGAACGCGGACAAATTTGCGCAGTTCGCCTGCAACTGCCACCAAGGTCGGCAATCGGCGCAAGGGCGCACTCCTCGGCGTCCATGTCCTGTGCCGACCGCGACCGCAACCTGGCCTCCGCTTGCAGCGGCGGAGGCCGTTTGGCCGCATTTCATGCTTTGTTGGCAAACCACACCGTCGGCGCGCCGAGCACGCCTCCCGTGCGCATCGCCGTCTTCAGCTCGTCCAGCTTGCTGAATGCCTGCGCCGCTTCAAGCGTGGCAAACTCGTGGGTGACGGTAATATCGTTCGGATTGTCGATGGCTCGATAAACGGCTTGCGCCGTTACCCCATTGGCCTTCTGCACCGGCGAAAAGCCATCATATATCTTGCGCCAGGTGGCATAATCGGAGACCTCGTGCCTTACGAATAATGTCGTCATATCATCCTCCCGCGTTGCATTTCCAAGTCTCGTCGATATGTGTGTTACGATTGAACGAGGAACGTCATGGTCTCCGGCAAGACGCCGTCACTCGCCATCGCATCGGCCGCTGCCTTGGTCTGCATGAAGGCCATCAACTTTTCCATGTCTGCAACGTCCATGACCAAGCCGACGCGATTGGACATTTGAGGGTCTGTAAACGTGCGAATGTTCGTGACGCCGACGGGTTCCAATACCTGCTTGCGGATGGGTGAGGCGAGCCAGTGTTTCGTGTCTTTGACGTCGTGGCAGATCATTATGGTAGGCATTGCGTCCTCCTCTCAAGATCTCGGAAACTGAAAGCTGAGTATGCTGCTGCGCTTTGCCGGATTTCATTACAGCAATGTTGCGAAGAGTGGGTTTTTCTTATTCATTAGTTGAAGATGTAAATATAACTATTGGGTAATTCGAAAATATTATGCGACGGCGGCGTTAGCGCGCATTGGTTTTTTGAGAATAGCTTTGGTGACGGTTCCGGAGTCAGCGAGCGTCATTGGCGCTAAGATATGATCGTGATGCCCGCACGGCGCCCATAGTCCCGCAGTTCGAGAAGGAGACCAGCATCTGCACCGGCGTCAATGGATTGAACGACATCGAGCCGGTCCTCTGCCATGCGATCCTCGAACAGGATGATGCATTGTTCGGGGTCGCACTGGCGGGACGTCCAGATCAACCCGTCAATGTCTACGCGCGCCCGATGAATGGCTTCGGCCCACAGGACGGTCTCGCCATATGTCGACTTCGGCGTTTCGATGAGATCCGTTCGATTGAGTTTCCAAGCTTTCAAATCGGGTGCGAAAAGGCTTGCCAGCCGTAGATCACGCTTTGGCGCGATGACGCTCACCGTCCGCGCTTCGACAACGGCAAGCAGGACGGTCTTGAAAGCGGCGGCCGGTTCGATGTCGTGAAAGATCGACTCGAAGGCGGCCGCCTCTCTGCTCGTTGCCGCATAGAGCGTCGCGACACAATTGCCGTGCGCGTCGTTGAACGGTGCAAAGCGCGTCGGCTGTCCGTTGCAGGGATTGAATTGCCCTGCCCGGAACGAAGACAGATGGCTTCGATGGAGCGCCGTACCTGCCTTGATCGTCCGGATGTTGATCGTTGGAAAGGGCGACGGCGGGCTTGGCAGAGGAGGGTGGCTCACCCAATGACCTCTTGCCATTCACGGGCCGCGGCGGCAGCCACCGCGTCGATATCGTCAAGCGCATCCATGGGCGCCTTGTCGTCCAGCCAGCCGTTCGTTGAAACGAACCAGAATGCGCGCTGCCATGGAGACAGGTTTTCTGGAAGCGCCACAAGCGCCCTCTTGATCGCAGGATGCGGCCGTCCGTCCCGGAGCTGAAACGCCGGAAAATATTCGGTACCGCGATGATGTACTGAGAAAATGTCGCCGGCTTTCTTCCAGCGCGCCGCAGTCGCGTACAGGTTTCTCGCGCTTGAGCCGGCGCGGTTTCCGATCTCCGCGCTGGTGAGCTGCGGCACCTCAGCGATGAAGCGATCCCTGAGCTCCAGATTGTCCGCTGCGAGCGCGCCGCGCGCCTCGCCAAGCTCATCAGGCAGGATAACATCCGCGAGCTTGTTGATCGCGTCTTCCAGCCGGCTTTCTTCCAGCGAGCCGCTGACACGGACCATCGTCTGGAAGAAGGTCTTGACGGATCTGCGATGTCCTTCCGGGAGATCGGGTTTCAAGCGGATTACCACGGAATCCCCGACCGCAACATTTGCCATCGCCCTGGCGAGCTTCGCGAGTTCGGGGTCCGCGTTCTCAGGAAAAGCAGATCGATCGACGGCGAACTTCGTCAAGGTCTGCAGGAAGGCATCCGCGAACGCATCACGCAGAGCGTTTTCATCCGAGGTCCGTTCTGGAGCAACGCCTTTGCGCCGGCGGCCAGCCAATGGCACGGTTCGTCCGTCGTTGGCGGACGACCGATCAATCATGAGAAATTCGGAAAAGAGAGCTTCGGTCATTTCGGCCACGTGAGATTGATGATGAACATCTCAATATCACTTAAGTCATGCAAAGTCGATTGCAATGGGGAGCGTCAGGATGGCCATACAGCTACGGCTGGAGGGCGAATGCTGGCACCCGCGCGCCTTTCTCGCGAAAGAGTCGCTCTACCTCGTCGAGGCGGGGGTAGGCCGGCGGGTTATCGAGCGCTTTTGCCCAATTCTCGCGACTGGGAAGGGCCATTGCCGCAGTTACGAGCACGGTGGTTCCGGGACCGATGTCGCTGCGCAGCTGCGGTAGCAGGGTCTTGGCGTGGATGAGATTGGTGTTTGGTATCGGGCTCATCGCATGGCCGGCCCTTCGATTGGGCGATAGATCGACGATCGCGCTGACATCGGTCTGCCCGTACCAGACAGCCCGGCCATCGCCTACATTGGAGCGATCGGCATTGAAATCCGCGCGTTCGATCGCAAAACCGCCCTCGATGGTCGTCAGGGCGCGTGGTGTGGCGATGCGGTGAATGCGGATGTGCCATGGGCTTTCGGGAAGCAACCAGGTTTCGACCGTGACATCGCTCCAGGGGCGCCAGCGCGAATAGAGCAGGTCGCCAGCGATCAACGCCTCTTCGAGAGTTTCTCGCATGCGGAAATGGACGCCGTCGTCGGAGAGGCCGAGCATGCCGTCGAAGCTTGCGGCGGAGAAATTCCGGTCGTCGGCTTCGATGTTGAAGGCGTAGCGCGTGGAATAGACGAATTTCGAATATTTCTCGTTTGCGCCGAGCATCTTGTCGTGCTGCTGCCCTGAGGAGAGTACGACCACGTTTCCCGGCGTGTGCATGGCGACCATTCCCGCCGGCTTCAACGCAACCGGCTTCGGAAATTCCGGCTGCGGTGCCTCCTCGGCCGCCCAGAACGGATGATCCCCCGGAAGGGCGAGCGGCAGGAAGAATTTCAGCGCCCAATAGGGTGAACCGGGCGAGTTGTAGCTCTCGCTGATGAAGAGGTTCGGATAGCCGTAGCCGACCGAAAGAACGCCGTCGCGATCGGCAATCGGCATGGCGGACCACCAGCGGATATGGCGCATGTAATAGCCCTTAATCTCCGCCCAGGGCAGCGCCTCGACACCGGCAAAGGCAAGCGCGCCCCAAAAGCCACCTGCCGCGAAGCGGTAGGTCTGGCTGCGGCCGAAGGCAAGGGCTGCCCCATCCGGGCCGAACCAGTGGCGAATATCCCCCGCGAATGTCCGCGCGCGATCACGGAAGCGATCCTTGCGCGCCTCGTCGCCCTTGGCCAGCACCGCATAGATCAGGCCGTAGAAATGCATGGCGAAGGGAATGTAATGATCGACCCGCCGCACCGGCCCGTCGCGATACCAACCGTCGCCGAGGTCGAAGGCCTCCAATTCGTCGAGATAGGCGACGGTTTTCCGGTGATCGAACGCCACGCTCACGCGTTCCAGCCCGAGGTCGATGTGCACGCGGAAGAATTTCCAGTTGTTGTCGATGAATTCCAGCTCGCGCGCTCTGAGAAGATAGGCAGCGACCGTCTTCTTCTCGCTGTCGTCAAGCGGTTCCCAGATGTGCTCGGGCACGAGCGCCAGGGCGAAGCCGACGGCGGCGAGCTCGACCAGCCGCTGATTGCGGTCGGCAAGATCGCCCCAATATTCGGGATGAGCAGGATTGGTCCCGTTCGCCAGCCCGCGCCGATAGAGATCCCAATGTGAAAATGCGCCGCCGCCGGCAACGAGCGGAACGATCCCCCAGAGCGGCCGCGCAAATCCCTCCAGATCCGCCGCCGCCCGATCGAAGATCGCACAGGCCGCGCCGAGGCGCACACGGGCGCCGCCTTCGGAAAAATACGGCAGCAGTGGCTCGAAGAGATCGGTGACTGCCTTGGCAAGGTCGTCGCGCGTCTTCAGGGGATTGCCGAAAAGCGGATTGGCCCGGGCGGGATCATATATCATTATCAGGCTCGAAATTCATGAAAACAGGGTCGGCCGCGAGCAGATATTGCCCGCGGCCGTCGACATTTCTTGAGGCTTACTTGATGGCCTTCACGCCTTCGGTCATCTCCTTCAGCCCGTCATCGACGGAGGTGCTGTCGGTCATGATCGCGTCATGCGCACGGTTGAGCACGACCTCGATCTTGGCGGCGTTCGGGTTGACTGCCATCTCCAGATAGGTTTTCGACGGCTTCAGTGCCTCCTTGCTGGCCGCATCCTCGGGAAAACCGGGTGTTGCAGCGATCTTGGCGTTGACGTCATCCGTCTTGAGCGCAGGGAAGGTGCCCGTCGTCGCGATGACTGCCGCGCCCTCAGGACCGGTGACGAACTTGATGAAATCGAGCGCGGCATCCTTGTGAACGGAGTTGGCGTTGACCGCCAGGCCCGAGATCTGCGCAGCGGTCGTACCGGTTGCCACACCGTCGGGATGCGGGAACTTGACGATGCCCCAGTTCTTGCTCTTCGATTCACCCGATTTCACCTTGGTGATCTGGGTGCCGACGAACCAGGTTCCCATCGGCAGCATGCCGATCGTGCCATTGAAGAAGAGCGCCGAATAATGTGTGTTCGACGTCTTCAGGAAAGCATAAGAAGGAATCGCGCCATCCTTCTGCAGGGTCAGCGCTCTCTCGTACCAGGGCTTCAGGAAGCCGTAGTCGCCGTCAACAAGCGTGTGTTTTCCGTCGAGGATGGCGGGCAGCTGAACGGTTGACCGCCAGGTGTGCAGAAGCGCGCCGTAGGTCTTGTTGGTGCCCATGCCGCCCGAAAGCTTCTCGGCGGTCTCGTCGAACTGCGCCCAGGTCATGTCATTGGTGGGGTAGGGGACGCCTGCCTTGTCGAATATATCCTTGTTGTAATAGACGACCCAGAAGTCGGAGCGGAACGGCAGGGAGTAGATCTTGCCATCGATGGTCAGCTCCTCGATCAGGCCGCCATAGGGAGCCGGGTCGATCTTCTGATCCTTCACGAAGCCGCTGAGATCGGCGATGTTGCCGGCGCGCACCAGGTTGGTGTAGCCCGGCACGTCCTTGACGGTGACGATGTCGATGTCCTTGGAGCCGCCGGTCAGCTGGGTCGAGATCATCTGCTGATAGTCCTGCGAGCCGAGATCCATCGGCTCGAACTTCACGTTGGGGTGCTTGGCCTGATAGGCCTCGATCAGCGGCTTGTAATAGGCGGTCTTGTCCCAGTCCCACAAAGCCCATTTGAGCGTCACGGCGTCCTGAGCAAGCGCTGCGCCGGCCGTCGTCGCGGCCAAGGTGAAACCCGCCAAGGCAAGTTTCATCGTCCTCCCAAATTTATCCAAATACATTCCCGTTCTCCTTCCCTGGATCATCTCTGGATCAGTTGTTTTATAAAGCGTCTCGTCTATGCGGTTCGCGGTGCGGCTGCGTTGCGGTTGGCAGGTCTAGAACCATCACCGCCGCCCGATGGACGCCGAATGCGACGGCGAACATTCCGAGTGAAAAATTGAAGGTTGCCGGCATGAACACCGAAACCGGATAGAAGAGGATATGCGCCAGCCAGAGACCGGCGGCGAAGGCGAGCGCGGCAAGCGCCGGGAGCGGACGGATGACGGAGGCGAGCGCGGCGAGGCGCAGCAATCTCAGAGCCGGCAGATCGCGCATTACCATCAAAACGAAGAGATGGCAGGCGAGAACCGCAATGAAAGCGGTGGCGACGAGCGCGATCGTCAGCAGTGCGCTCAGCAACAGGTTGTCGCGTGCGCCTGCGGCATAGGTGACGATCGCATAGAGGCCGATTGCGAGCGCGCCGCACAACGCCAGACCCCAGGCGGTGGCGCGCCAGAAGTAGCGCAGAAAGGCTTCCGTGAAGTCCCGCAGCAGATAGGTGTTGCGATCTTCCACCAAGGCCACCGAGACCCGGGCCATGGCGGCGAGCGCTGCCGGCAGCGTCACGACGAAGAGGCCAGCCAGGATGAAGAGGATGTTCAGCTTGACCATCTCCCACCATTCGCGGACGAGGATCTCGGCGAACAGGGCAAGACCGTTCTTCTTCGGCGCATCCTTCGGAATGCCCGGCCCCTCCCTCGTCCACATGTCCCGCAACCACTGCATAGCCGTCTCCCGCAGGCGCCTCAGTATAGAATCGAGCGTTCCGTTTCCTTGTCGAACAGCTGCGCATTGGTCATATCGGCGACCAGCGTCGCCTCATCGCCGATATCGGGCCGGTAGCGCGGCGAGACGCGGGCGATCAGATTGCGCCCGCCCGCCACCATGTTCAGGTGCACTTCCGAGCCCATCGGTTCGGCAAGTTCCACGACCGCCTTGAGGGGCGCCAGGTTCTCCGGTGCGATGTCGGCCGGCGGCAATTCGTGAAAATTCTCCGGACGGATGCCGAGCACCAGTTCGCGGCCCTCGTAGGGGGAGATCCTGGCCTTGTCGAAATGGGCAGGCAGCGGCAGTTCCCGGCCGTCGAAGACGGCGATGTAGTCATCGCCCCGTCGCAGAATGGTCGAGGGCAGCATGTTCATCTGCGGTGCGCCGATGAAACCGGCAACGAACATATTGACGGGGCGGTCATAAAGGTTCTGCGGCGTATCGACCTGCTGGATATGCCCGTCCTTCATGACGACGATCCGGTCCGCCATGGTCATGGCCTCGACCTGGTCGTGGGTGACATAGATGAAGGTGGCATTGAGACGCTTGTGCAGCTTGGTGATTTCGGAGCGCATCGTGCCGCGCAGCTTGGCGTCGAGATTGGAAAGCGGCTCGTCGAGAAGGAAGACGGCCGGATTGCGCACCATGGCGCGGCCGAGCGCGACGCGCTGCCGCTGCCCGCCCGAAAGCGCCTTCGGCTTGCGGTTCAGCAGATGAGAGATGTCGAGGATCCTTGCGGCATCCTGCACCTGCGCATCGATGAAGTCGCGCGATACCTTCCTGAGCTGCAGGCCGAAAGCCATGTTCTTGTAGACGGTCATATGCGGATAGAGCGCATAGTTCTGGAAGACCATGGCGATATCCCGATCCTTGGACGGGACGTCGTTCATGACGTCGCCGCCGATCCTGAGCTCTCCTCCCGATATTTCCTCGAGGCCGGCGATCATCCGTAGCGTCGTCGATTTGCCGCAGCCCGACGGGCCGACCAGAATGATGAATTCCTTGTCTGCGATCTCGAGGTCGATGTCGTGGACGACGGTGAGCGCACCGTAGCTCTTGTTCAGCTCTTTAAGCGAAATGCTGGCCATCGGGTTCCCCTGAATTCACCAATAGGAAGACCAGCTGCGCGAAAGGCGCGTCAAAGCTTCCATGTAATAATAATCTCCCCAGGAGACGCATTCATCGACACCCTCGCCGCGGCAGGTGTTGAACGGCGATTTCTTCGAATAGGTGGCGTGCAGCACCAGACCGTTGGAGACGGTGGGATCCTTGACCGCATAATGATCCGCTAGGCTCTTCATCATGCGGCGCGCCAGGGTGCGATAGCGTGCTGCCGGTTCCGGCTCGACGAGATCTGCCATTTCCAGAAGGCCGCAGGCGGTGATGGATGCCGACGAACTGTCGCGCGGCTCGCCGTCGCCATCCGAAAAGACGAGGTCCCAATAGGGCACCATGTCGGCCGGCAGCCGGTTGAGATAGAAGGCGAGCAGCCGGTCGAAGGTCTGGCGGTATTCCTCCATCCGCTCGTAGCGGTAGGAGAGCGCCATTCCCGCGATGCCCCAGGCCTGCCCGCGCGCCCAGGCGCTGTCGTCCCGATAGCCCTGTTTGGTCGCGCCGCGCACCGGCGCGCCCGTGACCGGGTCCATGTAGAAGGTGTGATAGGTGGAATCGTCCGGCCGCACCGAATTGGCGAGCGTGGTGCGGGCGTGAATGAGCGCGATCTCGCGGTATTTCGGATCGCCGGTCTCGCGGCTCGCCCAGTAGAGAAGCGGCAGGTTCAACAGGCAATCGATGATGTAGCGGTATTCTTCCGCCACCCCCTTGCGGCCCCAGGCCTGGATGAACTGGCCGACGGGCTGGAATCTTTCGATCAATTGGTCGGCGGCAAGGATGGCGGCCTTGCGGCCATCCTCGTCTCCAACGAGCTTCCAGGCGGCGATGCAGGAGGGCGAATAGAGAAAGCCCATGTCGTGATGATCCGTCTCGATGCGGTTCACGATCCGATGCAGGAACGACTGGACCTGGACCTGCGCGGCATCCCGGAAAACCGCCTCGCCGCTGTGCTCGAAAGCGAGCCACAGCTCACCGGGCCAGAAACCTGCGGTCCATTGGTCGTTCTCCACCGCGGGATAGAAATTTCCGACGCTCGAATGGTTCTGCGAGGCATGGGTGAACTGGGGCAGGTTGCGCCTGATCTGCTCGACGGCAAGATCGAGCGCAGCTTTGACCTCCGGATCGGTGATCGGCTGCGGGGCGACGGACGAGACGGCGTTCATGGTTTTAACCCTTCAGTCCCGTCGAGGCGATGCCCTCGACGAAGAAACGCTGGAGAGAGAGGAAGACGACGAGAACCGGAATGAGGGCGACGACGGAAGCCGCCATGATGAGCCCGTATTCGGCCGAATATTGCGAGATGAACATGCGCAGGCCGATCTGGACGGTCTTCAGCTCGGTCTTGGTCAGGTAGATCATCGGCCCGAGAAAATCGTTCCAGGTGGTGACGAAGGTGAAGATCGTCAGCGTCGAGAGCGCCGGTTTGGACAGCGGCAGCATGATGCGCGCCCAGATCTGGTACTCGTTCATACCGTCGATGCGGGCCGCCTCGCAGAGCTCGGTCGGGATCGACATGTAGAACTGCCGCATTAGGAAGACGCCGAAGGCGGTGAAGGCCTGCAGGCAGATCAGCGCCAGATGGGTGTTGTTGAGGCCGAATTCGCGCATCAGCAGGAATTGCGGCACCATATAGACCTGCCAGGGCATGGCGATGGTGGCGATGTAGCCGAGGAACAGGGTGTTCTTGTAGGGGAAATTCAGCTTGGCGAAGGCGTAGGCAGCAAAGCTGGAGGTCAAAAGCTGCAGCAGCGTGACGATGATCGTCAGCTTCGACGTGTTGTAGATGAACAGCGCAAGCGGGATCTTCGTCCAGATATCCACGTAGTTCTGCCATTGCGGCTCGGACGGTATCCACTCGATCGGGAAGGCGAAGACGTCGCGGCTGAGCTTCAGCGATGCCGAAAGCATCCAGGCAAAGGGCATCAGCATGATGAGCGTGACGGCGATGACGATGGCGTAGATCGCGACCGATCTGACGGTCACCTTGCGTCCTGCGATCCTCATGCCTCGTCCTCCCTCTGGCGCCGGAACTGGAAGACGGTGACGGCAAGCACGAGGAAGAATAGCACGAGCGAAACCATGCTCGAATAGCCGAGATCCCAGGAAATGAAGGCCTCGTTGTAGATGTGGTAGACGAGAACGAGCGTCGAGGTGCCAGGCCCGCCCTGGGTGATCATGTAGATCTGGTCGAACACCTTGAAGGACTGGATCGTCAGCATCACAGTGACGAAGAAGGTCGTCGGCCCGAGCTGCGGCACGGTGACATGGATGAACTTCTGCCAGGAATTGGCGCCATCGAGATCGGCGGCCTCATAGAGCTCCGAATTAATGCCCTGCAGGCCGGCCAGGTAGATGACCATGTAATAGCCCATATTCTTCCAGATGCCGAAGAGGATCACCGTCACCATCGCCCAGTGGCGATCGGCCGCCCATCCCGGCATGTTCTTCGGGTCGAGGCCGAGCGTGTAGAGGATCATGTTCACCGGTCCCATCTCGGGATTGAAGATCATGTTCCAGACGACTGCGACGGCCACCAGCGAAGCGACATAGGGGAAGAACATCGCCGTGCGGAAGAAATCGCGCCCGGCGATCTTCTGATTGAGGAGAACGGCGAGGCCGAGCGCGCAGATGAGCGTCGCAGGCACGGAGGCGACCGTATAGATGACCGTGTTCCAGAACGCCGCGATAAAGGCCCTGTCCTCGAAGAGCCGCCAGAAATTGTCCAGCCCGGCGAATGTGATCGCATTCGAGCCGTCCCAATGCATGAAGGCGAGCGCGAAGGCGAACAGGATCGGGCCGAGCGTGAAGACGGCAAAGCCGATGAAATTCGGGGCAATGAAGGAATAGGCGACGAGCGCGCTGCGTATCTTGCGCTGGCGCTTGGACAAGACCGCGACTTTTCGGCTTGAGATTGCCGGAGCGCCATCCGTCGCGATGACCGAATTCGATATGGACACCGATGCCTCCTCTTCCTCCCGCAACCACATAGCACATATCCGGTATTGGTCAAACAAGTTCTGAATAGGTCATACGAATTTCATGGAAAGCACAAAACACATATGATAGGTGAGCATGAAAGACCAAGCGCTCATCGATGCTTTTCCAATGCGGGGAGGGACATGTTCAGCGAGATTTCAAAGGAGCTGCCGGATGTGCTGGGCGATTTCACGCCCGGGGCGGTGGGCTCCGATCGCCCTAGATGGAACTCCGTGCCGCAGGTGGTACGGGAGCTGGTCATTGGCGAGGCCGAAGAGACGCTTGCGCGCACCTTTCCGCTGATCACGGCGTCGGATTACCGGGAGTTCACCGAAACCGGCAATCGCGCGCGCTTCGAGGAGCTATATTTCACGCGGCGCCGGATGCTCAACGATCTGGTGCTCGGCGAACTCATCGAAGGCGAGGCGCGGTTCCTGCCGAAGATCGTCGACGGCATCTTCCTGATCGTGGAGGAGAGCGGTTGGCAGCTGCCGGCGCATAACGCCTATGAACGAAGCGGCGCGCGCTTGCCGCTTCCCGACAATTCGCAGCCGGTCGTCGATCTCTTCGCCGCCGAGACGGCCGCTCTGCTTGCCACCGTCGTCGCATTGCTTCGCGACGAGCTCGATGGCATCAGCCCCGAGATCACGGCACGCGTAGAGCGCGAGATCGAGATCCGCATCCTCTCGCCCTATCTCGGCCGCCATTTCTGGTGGATGGGCCGCGGCGAAGAGCGGATGAACAACTGGACGGCATGGATCAGCCAGAACGTCCTGTTGACGGTCTTCTCCCTGAAAACCGATCAGCCCGCGCGTCACGCCGTCGTCAAAAAGGCGCTCGGCAGCCTCGACGCCTTCTTGAAGGACTACGCCGAGGACGGCGCCTGCGAGGAGGGCGTGCTCTATTACCGCCACGCCGCACTCTGCCTGCATGGTGCTTTGACCATCCTGGATAGGGTGGCGCCGGGCCTGTTCGGCCGATTTTGGCAACTGCCGAAGATCCGCAATATGGCCGAATATATCGCTCACATGCATGTGGCCGGCCGCCACTATTTCAATTTCGCGGATTCTTCCGCGGCGGTCGAACCCTGCAGCGCGCGGGAATACCTGTTCGGACAGGCGGTCGGCTCTGAGATGCTGGCTGAGTTCGCTGCATCCGACAGAGCCGCGTCCGACAATCCGCACCTGCCTGGGGAATGGAACCTTTGGTATCGCGTGCAGGAGCTGCTGGTCGGCCCGACGCTTCCCGCTGCCGCCGAGCCGCGTCCTGCATCCCAGCGCGATATCTTCTATCCCGGCATCGGCCTGTTCATCGCCCGCGACGAGCAGTTTTCGCTTGCCGTCAAGGGCGGCAACAATGGTGAGGGCCACAATCACAACGATGTCGGAAGTGTCACGCTTTACAAGAACGGACGTCCGTTCCTGATCGATGTCGGGGTCGAGACCTATACCGCAAAGACCTTTTCGGCGCGACGCTACGAGATATGGATGATGCAGTCGGCGTTCCACAACCTGCCGACATTCGCCGGTGTCATGCAGTCCGCCGGCGAAGCCTTTGGCGCGCGCGACGTCGAGATCGGGTTTGACGAAGGGAGCGCGCACATATCGCTCGATATTTCGGGCGCCTACCCCCCCGAAGCGCAGTTGCACAGCTACCGCCGCGTCGTTTCCCTGCTTCGCGGCCGCCATGTCGAGATCGTCGATACCTTTGACGGCGGCAAGCCGGCGGTCCTGTCGCTGATGACATGCCTGGCGCCGGCCGTCAGTCCGGACAGGATCGATCTGGCAGATCTCGGCAGCATTTTCGTCGATGGCGCCGGCGAGATCGAAATCGACGAGATCGTCGTGGAGGACGCCCGGCTGAGATCGGCCTGGCCCGAGAAAATCTACCGGCTGCGCGTGAGGTTTGCCGACAGGCTCCTGAGATTGCGGATCGTGTAGAACAGGATGATTTTAAGCCGGGTCGGCCTAAAGTCTGAATCCTGTTCTAAATTAAAGAGTTAGAGCATGAGGTCGCCGATGCTCTGGGGAGGGCGAACATGGAATTGACGCTGAAGATCGTGGATGCCGATGGGGCGGTGCTGGTGCGTTCCACAGGCCGGGACGAGACGTTCCTGGTCTATCGCCATAGCTATCGCGAAGGCGATCGCGTGATCGTGGAGGTCTCCGAGCCCGGGCATGTCTTCCTCTCCCTTGATGGCGCGATCCAGCCCGGCCTGGTCTATATGAAGGAATGCGCCTATTTACTCGCCGTGCCCTTCGGCGACAAGCGCAAGCCCTATTCGCCGAATGCCTTCAGGGGCGATATCCACCGGCTCTCAGCGCGAAGCACGCGGCCGGACGAGATCATTCACCGGCGCAATCTCGCCCTGAACCCCTGGGACGATCACGCCAATCGGGCTCTGTTTCCGCATGCGCGCGCCAATGTCGAGACCCGCGGCGAAGCGGTGTTTGCCGCGCGCAACGCGATCGACGGCGAAAAGGCCAATGACGATCACGGCTTCTGGCCCTATACGAGCTGGGGCATCAATCGCGATCCGCAAGCAGCACTGACGGTGGAATTCGGCAGGCCGGTCAGGATCGACGAGATCGTTTTCTATCTCCGGGCCGACTTCCCGCACGATTCCTGGTGGGAGGAGGCCAGCGTCACTTTCTCGAACGGCAAGACCTCCTGCTTTCCGCTGGTGAAAACAGGCACCGCCCAGGCCTTTCCCATAGAGCCCTGCATCATCGAATGGGTGGAACTGCACGGCCTGATCAAGGCCGAGGACGCCTCGCCCTATCCGGCGCTGACCCAGATCGAAATCTGGGGAACCGAGGTGCCGAAGACCGGGCTCAATCCGTCCGCCCTTCCGATTGCGCTATGAGCCTGTAAGCAGCCTCGGGCGTGCCGACCTCGGCGGGCCGTCGTTCAGACGGTTCCAGGCGCGGCGGAGCTGCCGTGCCGAGCCGAAGCCGGCGCGCATCGCGACGGCCTCCATGTCCAGCCGTGAACCGGCGAGCATCTCGCGGGCAAGAGCCACGCGCATAAGGTTGACGAAATCCGTCACGCTCATGCCCGTCTGCTCGTTGAACAGCCGTGAAAGGTTGCGCGAGCTGGCGCCGCTGAGGCGGGCGAGCGACGCCACCGACCAGTCCTAAGACGGGTTGGCGGCCACGGCATCCTGTGCACGGTGAATGACCGGGTGGATATGGTTGCGACCTTCAAGCCAGGGCGAAAGCTGCGGATCCGAGCCGCCGCGCCTGAGATAGAAGACTAGATATCGCGCCACCGCAAGTGCACACGCGTGCCCTGCTGCTTCGGCAACGATATGCAGCATGAGGTCTATGCCGGCGGTGATGCCGGCGCTCGTGAGGCGATCTCCATCCTCGACATAGAGCCTGTTGTCCCGGACGCGCGCGGTTGGGGCGAGCCTTGCCAGATCCTCTATGCAGGCGTGGTGGGTGGTGCAATCGCGGCCGTCGAGCATGCCTGCCTCGGCAGCGAGCAATGCGCCCGAGCAGATCGAGACCAGACGAATTCCCGGGCGAATGGCGCGCTTCAGCCATGCGACGATGGCAGCCTGGTCGGCGCGCTCCTGTTCGTCCCACGGGCGGTTATTTTACATCGGGGCATCGGCGCTGCCGGCAATGACGACAAGCGCGGCATCGGGCAAGCGCTCGGGTAGCGCGGCGACGCCCGTAACGGCAAGGCCGATCGAGCTGCCGACCGTCGGCGATGGGCCGATATAGGTGACGGAAAAGCGGACCGTGCGCTGTTCGAGGTTCGCCTTGCGCAGCACTTCGATCGGGCCGGCCACGTCGAGCAGCAGCACGCGCGGCGGCACGACGACGAAGACCGGAATATCGAAGGGCTGCGCGGCGTCGGTCATGCGGCGAGTGACTTTCCACGCCCCCCCAAAGCCTGTTCGACGGTCGCGATTCGAGCGAAACGGCCCGACAGGACCAGCTCGGTTCGATCCCGGATTTCCTTGGCGCTCCAGGCGCGTCCTGCGGCGTCGGTCATCGGGAAGGTTAGGGTCGCTTCGCCGACATAGTCGACTTGATAGCCGAGATCCGAGGCATGGCGGGTCGTGGTCTCGCAGCACTGTTCGGTGCGGATTCCGGAGACGAGGATACGACGGACGCCGTTCTCGGTCAGCCACACGTCCAGACCCGAACCGACCAAGGCGCTATGACGGTTCTTCCTGAATGTCGCCTTGGGCGCGATCCTGAGCGGGGCGAGTGTGCTGACGAACCCGGATGCTTCCGAAAACGGCCCGTTTTCATCGACATGGAAGATCTGGATGATGGGTATTCCATCGGCTTCCGCACCGTCGATCAAAGCTTGCTGACGATCGATATAGGCGGAAGCGAGGTTTTCATCCCAGTAATCGCGGTGTCTGAAGGACTCCTGGGCGTCGATAACGAAAAGGACAGTATCATGGCCGGACATTTTTTGCTCCATGCAGGTTGATCATGAAGTCATATTCGGCGATTTGAAGACAGGGGAAAATGCGCGCGCCGGACAAATAACGGACAATTCGCGCCAATAGTCACCCTGAGCGGCGGCCTTGCGCCAAGAGCCTCGGGCCACATCCGTCGCCTGCCAGCCGTGCTCACATAATCGGTCCGACTTCCACGCAATTCCGGATCAGATGTCAGCTCGTAAAGCTTCGCAAATCTCTTAGCAGGTTGCGGTACCTAGCCTGGCTGCCGACCAGATGGTCGCGCATGGCATTGCGGGCGGCCTGATCATCCCTGTCCGAGATGGCGACGACGATTGCCTCGTGCTCCCTGTGGATCAGCTTTCGGTAGGCGGTCTGTTCGGCTGTTCTCGATTCCGGTACGAGCCTCGACTGCGGGATGATCGCCGACCCCTGGGACTCCAGGAACTGCCTGAACAGTGGATTGTTCGTGGCTTCGGCGATTGCGGCATGGAGTTCCAGATCCGCATCGCGAATGGATTGATCACTCTCGATGCATTGGAGGATTTTCCGGTGACATTCGAATATCGCCTCCTCCTGCGCCGGCGAGCGGCGTAGGGCCGCGAGGCCCGCCGCTTCGATTTCGACAGGCGTTCTGATCTCGAGTACTTCAAGATCGGAGGCGACGCGGGCTTTGTCGACTTTCCGCGCGGAGAGAGCCGGATCGGCGCCGAGCACGAAGATCCCCGCTCCCTGGCGCACCTCGACAATCCCGTCGGAGCGAAGTGCGGCCACGGCCTCGCGCACGACCGTGCGGCTGACGCCATGTGTTTCGGTCAACTCGTGTTCACTCGGAAGCTTGTCACCGGCAGAATATTGGCCGCTCAATATGGCTTGCCGAAGACTTTCGCCGACCTGTGAGACCAGCGACCCGGAGCCTTTGCTGCGATCCTTCATCTGCATAGCCACGCCAACCCCCGCATCGGCTTTGATCGAATGCTGCCCAAACCCTCAGCATTCAGAATTCACGATTCATCACACATGTATGACAAATCTAAACATCTTTCAATGGATGGACACGCGGCCACTTGTTTCTTGCTTGGTTTGCATATGACGAGTGTCGGTAGCTATGATCGGGCGACGATTGACGAGTAAGCTTCGATGAAGACCGATGTGCCGACCGCACAAGTTCCACTGCCGCTTGCGCAAGATAAGCGCCGGCGTTTGACGCTGGAGGCGCTGGCCGACGTGGATGAGGGCAATGCCGTCGATCACCGGTCGGTCCAGGCCTGGGCCGATAGCCTCGACGGCGACAGGCCGGTTTCGTTGCCTCGGTGATGGAATTCAGACTAGCACTCAGAGCCGCCTGGTCGACTCCCCGCGCACGAATCTCGGCGTCAGGATGAAATCCTCAGGCGCCGCGGCGGCGCCCTCGGGGCTTGCTATTCTTGCCAGGAGGCGTTGTGCCGCCAATTCCCCGAGCTTCTGCGCATCCTGCACCACCATGGTGATGCGAGGCGTGATGACATTGCTCCAGGGCACGTCGTCGACCATCGCCAGCGATACGTCGTCAGGGCAGCGGACGCCCATCTCCTGCATGACCTGAAGTGCTGCTAGGCCGGTCATGTTGTTGGCGCCGATGATGGCGGTCGGCCGGTCGCGGCGGGTCAAGAGGCGCATCGCCTGTGCATGGCCGCCAGTCCGGGTGTAGCCGCCTTCGACCACCAGCGAAGGGTCGATGTCCACACCGGCGCCGGCCATCGTGTTCATGAAACCCTTCAGGCGCTCGTCGGCAGTGTGCAGGCCGCTCGGCCCGGAGATGAAACCGATGCGCCTGTGGCCGAGCTGCAGCAGATGTTCGGTCAGGATGGTGGTGGTAAGCGGGTTGTCGGAACCGACAAAATCGCGTTCCGCCCCTTCCACCTTCTGGTCGAACATCACGATCGGGGTTTTGAAGTCGCGCAGGAACGTCGCGTACTCCTCGCCGTGCCCGTTTGCCGCCAGCGCAATTCCGGCGATCTTCTGCGCTTCCAGCCGCTCCAGCAGCGCCCGTTCGAGATCGGCCCTGCCGGAGGAGTCGGCGATCAGGACGAAATAACCGTGGTCGAGCGCCTGGTGCTCGATCTCTCGACGGATGTCGCCGAAGAACATGTTGCCGAGATTGGCCGAAACGAAACCGATCAGCGAGCTGCGTCCGCGCGCCAGCGTCTGGGCCACCGGATCGATGCGGTAACCGGTCGACTTTATCGCCTGCTGGATGCGGTCAAGCGTCTCGACGCCGACCCGCTTCGGGCTGTTGAGCGCGAGCGAGACGGTCGAGATGGAAACCCCCGCAAGGCGCGCTACGTCTCGTATTGTGGTCATATCTGTCGAACCGGTTCTAATGCCTTGTTATGTCCGATTTTATTGGTTGGCGCAACATTCATGCTTCAAATCAGGCGTTTCACAGGGTTTGCCTTGGTGATCTTGTGATCCCGAATTTCGACTTGACAGACATCGGATCAGGCGAGATGATCATTTACCGAACCGGTTCGATATGATGTTGAGCCGGAAAACAGGGAGGAGAAACCTGTGACGAGTTCGGAACGCCAGCCGGAAAATCCGGCATCGGGAGGGGCGGAGAAACGCGCCTGGTTCAGCCAGGATCGCCTGGGCATGTTCATTCATTGGGGCCTCTATGCGCTGGGCGCCCGGCACGAGTGGTTGAAAAACCGCGAGGAACTGACCGACGAGCATTACCAGCGCTATTTCGACAATTTCGATCCCGATCTCTACGATCCCAAGGAATGGGCTCGCCGGGCGCGTCTTGCCGGTATGAAATATGTCGTGGTGACGACCAAGCATCATGAGGGATTCTGCCTCTGGGACAGCAAGGTGTCGGACTACAAGGCGCCGAACGCGCCCTGCGGCAGAGATCTGCTCACGCCGCTGGTCGAAGCCTTCCGCGCCGAAGGGCTCAAGATCGGCTTCTACTATTCGCTGCTTGACTGGCACCATCCCGATTTCCCGATCGACGTTCACCATCCGCTGCGCAACCATCCCGACGCCAAGGCCCTGAATGCCGGCCGTAACCTCGCCAACTACGCGGCTTATATGCGCGAACAGGTGCGCGAGCTTCTGACCGGCTTCGGCCGCATCGACATCATCTGGTTCGATTTCAGCTATCCCGGGCGCGAATATCGCGGCCTGCCCGGCAAGGGGCGCGCCGATTGGGAGAGCGAGCGGCTGGTCGAGCTGGTGCGCGAGTTGCAGCCCGGCATCATCGTCAACAACCGCCTCGATCTGCCGCCCGGCAGCCTGCCCGACGTGACGACGCCGGAGCAATATACGCCGCGCGTGGCCCCCGCCGTCGCCAGCCAGGGGGTGCTCTGGGAAGCCTGCCATACCTTCAGCGGCTCCTGGGGTTATCACCGCGACGAAGATACTTGGAAAAGCCCGGAACAGATCATCCAGCTGCTGATCGATTCCGTCGCGCTCGGCGGCAACCTGCTGATGAATGTCGGGCCGACCGGCCGGGGCACGCTCGATGCGCGCGCCATCAGCGCGCTCGAGGTCTATCAGAACTGGATGGCCGTCAACGCACGTTCCATCTATGGGGCAGGGCCATCCCGCTATCCGGTGCCGGCTGGCTGCCGTTATACCCAGCGCGGCAACCGCCTTTATCTGCACGTCTACAATTGGCCTTACCGCCACATCCACATCGAAGGTCTCGCCGACAGGATCGCCTATGCGCAATTCCTGCATGACGCCAGCGAGGTGCACTGGCTGAGCCATGCCAAAGATGTGGATTCCAATATCGGCGTGACGGTGCCGGAAGGCATGATCACGCTCGAACTGCCGGTCCGGCGCCCGGACGTTACCGTGCCGGTGATCGAGATAGTCCTGAAGGCGTGAGCTCGATCGCACTCGCGTGTCCTTTGCGTTCATGGAGGGAGGAGAAACCCATGAAGGTTCTGAAGAAAACGCTTTTGCTTGCCGCTATCGGCAGCAGTCTTTTTGCCACAGCCTCATCGGCCGAACAAGTCAACCTGACCTGGCAGATGTGGACCGGCTCCGAAACCGACACCAAGAGTTGGCAGCACCTGGCAGAGATGGTGACCGCCAAGTATCCCGATATCAAGGTGACGCTGACGACGACGGGCTGGGTCGACTACTGGACGCGGCTGCCGGTGCTGGCGGCATCGGGACAGCTCGCCGACATCGTTTCCATGCAGTCGCTGCGCATGCCGAACTTCTATTCGCTGCTCGAGCCCCTGAATGACCGGATCGAGGCCGATAAGTTCGACGTCGCCGCCTTCACACCCTCGATCATCGGCGGCATGTCCGTCGACAAGCAGCTCTACGGTCTGCCTTACGACGTTGGTCCGTGGGTCATCTATTATAACCAGGACGCGCTCGAAGCCGCCGGCGTTCCGCTGCCGAAGCCGGGCTGGACGCTTGCCGAGTTCACCGATGCCGCCAAGAAGCTGACGAAGGACGGCAAGTATGGCTTCGGCATCACTCCGACCAACTATTCGGTCCTGGCCGCGGCCTGGGGCGATAAATACGTCAACGATGCCGGCGAGCTTGACTTGACCAGTGCGAGCGCAGTTGCCGCCGCCGACAGGGTGATCGGCTTTGCCGCCAAGGATAAGATCGCGCCGCTGGTCCCGTCGGGTGGCGCGGATCCCGGTGATGTCGTCCAGGGCCGGTTCAATTCGGGCAATGTCGCCATGTATATCGACGGCCCCTGGTCGATTATCGGCATGAAGGACCGGGCGAAGTTCAAGATCGGCCTCACCACCCTGCCGCGCGACGAAGGCGAACTCTCGGCCGTCACAGCAGGCTCCGGCTTCGGTATTTCCACGTCAAGCAAGAACAAGGATGCGGCCTGGAAGGCGATCCAGGTGCTGACCAGCCCGGAAGCCTTATCCTATCTCGCCGAGCAGGGTCGTGCCTTGCCGGCGCGCACGGCGGCGCAATCCGCCTGGTACAAGGTGGCGGCCAAGGACATCACCAATGGCGGCGAGGCCATCGACTATTCCCTGGCGCACTCCGTGCCCTACGTGATCACCAACAACTGGGCAGCGGTGGAAAACCTCTTCAACCAGTATTTCCCGCTGGCTTTCGCCGGCAGCGCCGATGCCAAGCAGACGATGGAGTCCATCCAGAGCCTCGCGCAGCAATAAAGCGAGCGCGTCCGACAGGACGCGCTAGCGCCCGCCCGCGGCAGGACCTGCCGCGCATGGAGGAAGACATGTCGCAAAGCGCTGTTGCCGAAGTTTCCTTGCAGCCCGGTCGGCCCCGGCGCTTCCTGAAGCCGGAGACGCAGACAGCCATGCTGTTCCTGCTGCCGAGCTTCCTCGGCTTCATGGTCTTCATGGCCTTGCCGATCCTGGCGTCGCTGGCGCTCAGCTTCACCAATTGGCAGCTGATCTCGACGCCGTCCTTCGTCGGCTTTCAGAATTATATCAGGCTCTTCACCGTTGATCCGGCCTTCTACACCATATTGCGCAACACGCTGTTCTTTGCCGTCGAGTATCTGGCGCTGAACCTCGTCATCTCGTTGACGCTGGCGGTCTGGATATCGAGCCTGAAGCGCGGCAAGGCGATCTTCCGGGTAATCTTCTTCCTGCCGACCTTCACGCCCACCATCGCGGCGTCGGTGGTGTGGCTGCTCATCTTCACACCGGACGGGCTGGCCGACACCATCATCCGCGCGCTCGGCCTCGGCTTGCCGAATTTCCTGCTGAGCTCGAGCTGGGCCATGCAGGCGATCGTGCTCGTCACCCTGTGGGCGAATGTCGGCTACAACGTCGTGATGTTCAACGCCGCGCTCGACCTTGTGCCGAAGCACTATCTCGAGGCGGCGACGATCGACGGCGCCAATGCCTGGCAGCGCTTCTGGCGCATCCGCCTGCCGCTCATATCGCCGACCATCTTCTTCGGCACCGTGATGACGGCCATCACCTCGCTGCAGATCTTCGACGAGGTCTTTGCGATGACGCGCGGCGGGCCGGGCTCGGCGACGGCCACGCTTGGCTTTGCCATCTACCAGAAGGGATTCACCAACTTCCAGATGGGCTATGCCTCGGCTCTCGCCTGGGTGATGTTCGTCATGATCATGGCCCTCACCATCCTGCAGTTCCACATGCAGCGCAAATGGGTGCATTATGACGACTGATCCGACCTCACGGCATCCGCATTCCGTGTCCCAGCATCGTCACCGCCTATTGCGGCGCATCGGCTCTTTCGCCAGTTACACGGGGCTTTCGCTGATCGCGCTGCTTTTCCTCTTCCCGTTCTTCTGGATGGTGTCGAACGCGGTGCGCTCCAATGCCGAGGTGATGGCCGTGCCGGTCCGCATCTTCCCCGAGGAATATCATTGGGGAACATTCGTAGAAGCCGTGGTTTCCCTGCCGTTCGGAACCTTCCTGTTGAATTCCTTCGTGGTCGCCTGCGGCGTTACGGCGATCGTGATTGCGGTCTCCTGTCTGTCTGCCTACGCTTTTGCTCGGCTGAAATTTCCCGGCCGGGAGGGGCTGCTGCTCACCTATCTCACTACGCTGATGATCCCGCAGGTGATGCTGGTCATCCCGCTCTTCCTCATCGTCAGCAAGTTCGGCTGGATCAACACCTATCACGGCATGATCCTGCCGGTCGCCTTCAGCTCTTTCGGCACCTTTCTGCTGCGGCAGTTCATCCTCGGCATTCCCAAGGATCTCGACGAGGCGGCGATGATGGACGGGGCTTCGCGCCTGCGCATCTTGGTCACGGTCATCATTCCGCTTGCCATGCCGGCCATCGGCCTGCTGGCGCTTTTCACCTTCATCGCACAATGGAAGAGTTTCCTCTGGCCGCTGATCGCCACCAGCGGCGTCGAAATGGCCACGCTGCCGCTTGGGCTCACCCTGTTCCAGACGCAGCAGGGCACCGCGTGGAACTACATCATGGCCGGCGCGACGATCTCCATGGTGCCGGGTGTCATCCTGGCCATCGTGCTGCAGAGGGTGATCTACAAGGGTATCACCGTCAGCTCCGGCTTTGGTGGGCGTTAATCTTCATAAGAACAAAGATTTAAGCGCATCGCATCAAGTTTGCTGTGATGCGCTTCAAGTCCGGTCGATCGCCACCGAAGAAGGCGCTCCTGCCGCCGCAAGATCATACCCTCGCGCTTAACTTTTGCTTCGGCAAGAAAAGTAAAATTTAACCAAAATTTGAAATAACCCTTTCATATCCGAATTGTGCAGGGGAATTCATGAAAACGGCTACGCTTGCATCCATCGCCTTGGCGATATCGATCTCTGCTGCCCATGCCCAGACGATCGGCGCCGGCGGAGCGCGCGTAATTATTTCCGCCGACCACTTCGCACCATGCGACCACTCGCTCTTCAGCACCAACGAGATTAGATTCGAATGGAAGCTGCCACTAGCGGCTCGTGCCAGGCGATAGCGTGGAAGATGACCGGCGTATTTGGAGGCCCGCACATGCGCTTGCCACACCGCGCCATCGTTCGCCAGAAAGACAGGTGGTTCGGCGTCAGTCCATAGCGCTCCACAACCATTTATCGTCAAGCCCGGCCACAAACTCTCCAACACAATCCGCGCCTTGATCTAGTCCCGCCAGTGGCGATGCCCGCCCGTCATGTCCGGCCTTGCTGTTCGGGAGAACCCCCAAAGTAGGCTCCATGGAGGAACTTATTTCGCTCATCCATAGATAGCCGATCACAGATCAGAGGAGAAACTGAGGGGCAGAACACTGACCGGCCCCCAGGTCCGCAGCACGCCATCAGGCAAAATGGACACAGTCTGGAATCGCCTCTTCTTCTCAAACCCTTTCTTCAATGAGCGGTATAGGCCCCGTCTACCAAATAGTGCCCCCCGGTGATGAAACTGGCCTGCTCGGACAAGAGGAAACACACAAGCGTCGCGACCTCTTCCGGTTTTCCACGCCTGCCCATTGGTTGAAGCGATGCCATGCGTCGCGTACTCGCCGCCTCAAGGTGCTCTGACAAAAGTGGCGTTTCGATCCAGCCGGGACCGACGGCATTTATGCGGATACCCAATCTCGCATACTCCATCGCAGCGACTTTCGTCAGCCCAACAACCCCGTGCTTGGCTGCGGTGTATGCCGCCGCGGTGGGTAATCCAACGGACCCGAGAGTGGAAGACAAATTCACGATTGCGCCGCCACCCAGCTTAAGCATCGCGCCAATTTCGGACTTCATACAATAGAAAACGCCGTTGAGATTGACGTTCATCACCTTGTGCCAATTATCGAGCGGATAGTCTGCGACCGCTGCGCGCACCCCATCGATTCCCGCGTTATTGACCGCCAGATCCAAGCCGCCACATGTCTCGACGGTAAAATCGACAAGTCTCTGCACACTTCCACTGTCACTGACATCGACGGCAAATTCACAGGCGCGGCCTCCCTCTGATCTGATTGCGGCGGCAATCGCGTGTGCTGCGTCAGCATTGATATCGGCGACAACAACCTCGGCACCCTCCTCAGCGAGTTGTCGGGAAACGGCGGCACCAATTCCGGAACCTGCGCCCGTTACGATTGCGATTTTTCCTTCCAGGCAAAGCTTCATCGTCTCTGTCCTTGTTGATGTGCTAATATTCGATCGGCGCGATTATTGATGCAAGGGGTTTCCCGGATAAATAGAAGCGCATGGTATTCCGCAGCTTCGGATGTTGCCAGTGTTGCGAACTCATCCTCCACAGCGTTGAGTGTCTTTGTCAAAAGATGTCGCAATCTAATTTGGAATGAACGGGATCGACGGAATTACTTGGCAGGTGGAAATGGACAAACACCATATTGCACGCCGGAGGCTCGTGTTGGGGAGCCTGGCTCTAATGCTTTCTGGATGTACTTCGGGCGATGGGCCGCCGCTGCGCTACCGATTTGCGATGGATCCGGATGTCGATCCCCGCTATCGACGACGGGAGGTCGCGTATGCGGGGAGTGAACCGCCCGGAACTATCGTCGTCGATACGGCGAGCCGCTACCTTTACTTCGTGGAGGCTGACGGACAAGCGACTCGCTATGGCGTTGGCGTCGGAGAAGAAGGACTGAGTTTCAAGGGCGAGGCCACCATCGGCCATAAGGCAGAGTGGCCTTCGTGGAAGCCCACCAATGACATGATTCAGCGCAAACCCCGGCTAGCCCAATATGCCGATGGGATACCGGGAGGACCGCTCAACCCTCTCGGTGCAGCGGCCCTCTACCTCTACCAAGGTGGACAAGATACCCTGTTCCGGTTGCACGGAACGAATGCCCCCTGGTCGATAGGTCGTGCAGTTTCGAATGGGTGTATTCGCTTGACGAACGCAAACATCGTCGACCTTTACTCTCGTGCACGCATAGGTACACGCGTGGTTGTCATCTGATGGCGTTTACCATTTGAAATCGCAGGGTTGGCTATGGCAATATGTATCTGCTAATGTAGATTCGTTGCATGTTGCATCATAACCGCCCTATCCAGGGTGCTGATTGTCGCTAAACTTTAAGGTGTAGCCCTCAAAAAGCTATCCCATGATGAGGAGAGGACTTCATGATGAGCAGAATTCTAATCGTAATCGTTGCAATGTTTGCGGTGGCCAATCTGAGTGCTTGCGGATCGATTGGCAAAGGCAAGGGGAAGGCCCCACCGCCGGCAGAAGCAGTCTACAAGTAGCATATCGCGTTTGATTCTTAGGAAGGGTCACATAGACCCTTCCTCTTCTTGCACCATAAACCGCCAGGCTTGCGCTCCTTCGCGACTCACAGCGCACGAGTGGCATTTTACATGCTGACTTCGGGCTCCCATTCGTCGGGGCCTGCATATGGAGCTTAGTGATGGCGCTTGGAAGAGGCGGTGTGTCGCTAGTTGTTATGTTGGCGGTCATGGCATCTTCATGCCAGACAGAGGACAAAAGGCCTCTACCGCATTATACGTCGAATGGCAGAGGTGTAGCTCCAACCAATGCGGCTGAAAACAAATCAAATCGGTATTTCATCGAATTCCGCTCACGCTATGCGCTGACCTACGGCCACACCTACGTCGTTTTTGGGCGGGCGGATAAGAACGGAAATATGATCAATCCCGAAGTCGCCGGACTTGCGCCAGCTTCTGACAATGCCGCGCCCTATGTATTAGGCCATTTCATACCCGTTCCGGCCTCGACCGGAGCAACGGATGGTGACCTGGAAGAGCAGTACAGGTCGGCAAGCTGGCGTGTGATGCTGACTGATGATGAATATAGCGACACAGTTGCGTATATACGCAAACTGCAGGCAACCTCTCATCTCTGGGAGGCAACGGTTTATAATTGCAACGCCTTCGTGGCGGATATCGCACGGCACATGGGTTATAAGGCGCCCGGCATTTGGCTAAGGCCGCAACAATTCATTGCAACCCTGCGGGAGATGAATACAGGTTGATTGCGTGCGGGCGTTGGCGATCGCGGAAGGCCGATCATAGAAAGGTTCTGGTGACTTGATTTGAATTTATCAGTAGCCGTCGTCGGCGAGATGGTCTGGGTTCTTGGAATTGTGGCATGGTGCATCATTCGATACCCATTTGAGCGTCGCGCGAAGCGAGTGCCGGTCGTCAGCAACCGCCGTACCGGTTCGGAGGCGGTCGGGCTTGCTGCAGCTCTCGTCGGGCTTGCGATCGTGCCGGGATTTTACGTCGCGACTGGCATCCCTGAGGTGGCCGACTATACCGCCCATTTGTGGGCCGTCGTGATCGGGACAATACTCTTCTGTGCCGCAATGTGGGTCTTTCGAAGAACCCACAAGCAATTAGGACGAAACTGGTCGATTACGCTGGAGATCCGGCAGCGGCACGAATTGATATGCGCTGGCCCGTACTCCCTTGTCCGCCACCCCATGTACACGTCGTTCCTTCTGATGGGGCTTTCACAAGCGTTTCTGCTGTCGAACTGGGTGGCAGGCATGGCGGGCCTGATCGGCTTCGCGGTTCTATTCTTCCTAAGGGTGGACAAGGAAGAACGTATGATGTTGGAAGTTTTCGGCCCGCAATACCACGCGTATATGGCGAAGACCAAGCGCATCATCCCTTATCTTTACTAGAGGTGGCTAGATGAGAGGCCGAACGATCAAGCTCTCGGCATCGCGACGACTTGTCGGAGATCTGATGAGATTCTCGATCGGGGTGCCACGCGTGACGGTCCAGCGGCAAATGAACCTTCGGCCGCTCCTCGATGCCAGAGACGGACCGGATGCCCGGCCGTCCTGGACTGTGCTTTTCTTGAAGGGATACGCCCTGCTCTCTCAAGAAATTCCCGAATTGCGGCGCGCTTATGTCAAGTTTCCAAGGCCGCAGCTCTATGAATATCCGGCCAGTGTGGCCTCCATTGCCCATGAGCGCGAGCATGACGGAGAGCGGGTCGTTCTGCTGAGCATCATCAAAGGTCCCGAGCAACGCTCCATTTCCCAGCTGGAGACGCTGATCCGCGCAGCAAGGTCACTTCCGGTTCTGGAGATCAAGGAGTTTCGGCGCTCTCTGAAGCTCGCTCGCGCACCTGCCCCTGTGAGGTGGCTGCTCATGTGGCTCGGGCTCAATATCGGGCGGAAGCGTGCGCGTTATTTCGGCACGTTCCAATTGTCTGTCTATTCGGGCCTGGGAGCGGAGTCCCTCAACCCGATCACCCCACTGACCACACTTCTCAACTACGGTCCAATCGGCGAGGATGGATCGGTTGCTGTCCGCATCCACTACGACCACAGGGTCATGGATGGAGCGAATGTCGCTCGGGCGTTAGAACGGTTCGAAAGAATCTTGAACGGCGAGATCGCCGACGAAGTAAAAAGCCTCGCCCAGAGCGGAACCCCTACCATCATGTCGGCGGTAGGGACGTCGAAATGACCGTGCAGGATGAGTTTCGTTTGGCTGTCGTCGTGGTTGGGGCTTCCCGCGGCATTGGACGAGCAATTGCAAAGATTGCGGCACGTGAAGGCAATGTCGTCGTGCTCGTCGCGCGTTCGCCTGAAGGCCTCGCCGCTGCGGCGGCCGACGTACGGCAGGCCGGCGGCGAGGCGTTCACGCTGGAGCTGGATCTCTTCGCAGCCGATGCGTCGGCGCGTCTCGAGGCTTTTCTGACTGCCAACGATTTGGTCTGCGGCGTCCTGGTCAACAGTGCCGGGTATGGTCTGCGAGGCGCAGCAACGTTACTCCCCGTAAAAGATCAGCTTGGGATCATCGATCTCAATATACGCGCCCTGACCGACATGACCCTTCGCTTCCTGCCTGGAATGCTGGCGCGCGGACGTGGCGGCGTGATCAATCTCGGCTCCATAGCGGGTTTGGTTCCCGGGCCGCACATGGCTTTGTATTACGCAAGCAAGGGTTTCGTGCACTCTTTTTCGGACGCGCTCCATCAGGAAGTCTACCGCTTTGGCGTTACCGTGACATGTGTCGCGCCGGGACCGGTATCCACCGAGTTTCTTGAAAGGTCCGGCGCGAACCGGGCAGCTCTCTTCAAGATATTGCCCAAGCTGGACGCAGAATATGTCGCTGAGCGTGCCTGGAGGGGTTTCAAGTCGCGCCGTCGCCGCGTTGTCCCTGGCATTTCAGCCAAGTTGATCACTCTTGTCGTCACATTATTGCCGACTGTAGCTATTCTCCCCCTGATCGGTCGCCTGCAGCGCAGGAGCAACGATTCATGTCCTTGCGGTTCAGGGAGGAACCTCAAGGAATGTTGCGGTAGTCGGTCCCTGGCACTGAGCAAGCTGCAGAAATAGTGCATGTCGACGAGTTTGTCGAAACGATATCCGGAAAGCGGGATGATTGCGTTCAGTTGGTCGAAGAGACGACGGCCGCCGCGCAGAGCCTGACCCATGAAACCGAAAGCCTTGCCGAATTGCTGCGGCGGTTCAGAACGGGCAGCGGCCGGGCATCGGAACATCGCCATTACGCGATGGCATCCTGACGTTCTGTCGATGCAGGCAAGAAAACGCTGCCGCCTCGATAGGGCGGCGGTGAGCGATCATCGGCCAGCGTCGCCTCAGTGGCTCTCTGATGCGGGACCATGAGAGTGGCCGGCAATGCTCTTTCGAACATGACGAACTGCCGTCCAGACGGCGAAGAGCACGAGCGGGATGGCGCCGAGAATGGCGAGCTTCGCCACATGCGGGTCGACGCCCAGTTCGGAAATGCTTTCGAGGCAGATCTTTGCGAGGCCGACAGTGTAATAGGTGATGGCGATGACGGAGAAGCCTTCGACCGCCTGCTGGATATGCACCTGGATACGCGCCCGCTCTTCCATTGATGTCAGCAGTGAGGCGTTCTGATCTTCGAGCTGCACCTGCACGGTGGTTCTGAGCAGGTCTCCGGCCAGGCTCACGCGTTCGGCCAGTTCATCGAGGCGGCGTTCGGCGGCGTGAACCGCGCGGACGGCCGGCTGAAAGCGCCGGTCGATGAAGGTGCCGATCCGCTGGCGCTGCTCGACGCGCTCCTCGCGCAACTCCGACGATCTGCTTGCGACGATCTCGGCATAGGCTTTCGTCGCGCCGAAGCGGTGACGGGCGAGAGCCGAGAAATTGAGCACATCCGACGAGAGCCTGGTCACCTCGGAAAGCAGGGCCTTGTCGACCTTGATCGCACTCTGCATATGCGAGATCAGCAGGTCGAGGCGCCGGTCGAAGACGGAAAGCTTCGACACCGTCTCGCGCGCCATCGGCAACGCCAGAAGCGCCATCATCCGGTATGTCTCGATCTCCAGGAAACGTCTGACCATGCGGCCGGTGCGATAGGCATTGAGGTTGCGGTTGAAGAACAGGAATTCGACGAAGCCACTGTCGGTCAGCCGGAAGTTCGAATGCACTTCCGCATCGCCGCCGCCGACTTGTGAAGCGACATAGTCGAGCTTCGGTTTTTCCGGACGCTGTCCGTCCTTCTCGTCCCGCACCAGCACGCGGACGGCTGCAATGACCTTCCCGTCGATCTGACGGCAGCATGCCTGAAACGCTTCAGGGGGATTGCTGCCAGGTTCGGCCGATGCAGGAACGACGAAAGTAAGGGTCAAGAACTCAGTATGCGCCTCCCACTTCAGCCGGCCGTCGCCGATGCGGCCGATGCCGTGGTTGCCCTCGCGGGTCGTGGAGACGTCCTCCAGTCCCGGCAGGGAGTTTGGTATCTGAGGAGGGGCATTCTCGCCGACGATAGCGACGTGCCACACATCCGTGTCGCCATCGAAGTAAAGTGACGGCCGCGCGTGGAGCTCGTTGTGAAGTTCCCTTCGCAGCGGATGCTCGGAGCCCATCGGCATGGAAATGCACCTCTATACGGGTGGACAGCGCTGGATCGCCGGATGTAACCGGCTCGCCGGCATATGTGGTTTGACCATCGCGCCTGCGAGCCGGCGAAGGCTGACAACGCCTATAACCTCTCTCGAACCGCGTGTCACCATACCTTCGCCAGTCGCCGCCGTTCCCAGCATCGCGCCGCGGAACTGGCGACGCTACCTTTCCTTGCGGCAGTTGTAGTGTGGTTCAGATCGTCGACAATTGGAAACCGATCAAAGTGTCGGAGAGGACGCCAGGCAGGGGCGAAAAACGATCAGCCACGGCCCGTTGCGAGGCCGTGGCTGACGCAGCGCGCAATCTGTGGGAGACAGGCGCGGCCGGTTACTTGTTGGCGGCGAGCGCCACGTTGACCTTGTCGACGTCCGCGCTCATCGCCTTGAAGGTGTCGTCGAGGGAAAGCTCGCCGACGATCAGCTGGCTCATCCGCTGGACGATGAGCTGATAGATGGCGGAGGAGCCCTTGAGGCGTTCCAGGTCCCGGGCTGCCTTCGGTGCGCTGTTGCGGCTTGCAAGGAAGACGGCCATCGCCTCCTTGGCATTCTTGCTCTCGAGCTTGTATTGCGGGTCCTTGATGTCGGCGCCCGTCAGGATGACGTAATTTTCAGCGATTTCACGCTGGACCTTTTCAGAGCCGAGGAACTCGATGAACGCGGCCACGGCCTCCGGATGCTTGGTGCGCTTGAAGCCGACGATCGCGGTGCCGCCGGGCATCGCATAGCAACCGGCATCGCCGCAGGGAGCGCTGATCGCCGTCCAGTCGAAGGCGTCGCCGATCTTCTTCTGGAACGGATTGACCATCCAGTTGCCGGCGACATACGTCACGACATTGCCGTTGACGAATTCGTCGCCCATGTTCTTGTACTGGGTTCCGCCGGCCGCACCCCACATTTCCTTGGGAAAAGAGCCGTCCTTCGTCCAGTTGTAGAGATCGGTGATGTAGCGCTTGGCGGCATCGTCGGGGAACGAGAACTTGCCGTCCTTGACGTAATTCGAGCCGTAGGAGAAGGCCGCGCCGGAGAAGCGATGGCCCGAGCGGTCCATCGTGAAGGGGATCTGGGCGCCGGTCGCCTTGGCGACGCGCGCCGAGGCTTCGACGATATCCTTCAGCGTGGCTGTCGGCTTCGGAAGCGGTTCATTCGCCTGTTCGAAGAGCGTCTTGTTGACGAAGGGCAGGTTGAAGGTCTGCGACGCGACATAGCCGTTGATCGAGTTCGGATCGTTGACGCCCGGGAAGCGAAGCGTGTTCAGGCTCTCGCCATGCAGCTTGGCGAAGCCATCCGGGTCTTTCATCAAGGGGCGCATGTCGAGATAGTAGGGCGCCAGCTGCCAGTCGGTGATCTTGGCGATGTCAGGACCTTCGCCGATGGCAAGCTGTACCGGCAGCTGCTTGGCGACTGCGTCATAACCCGACGAGACGAAATTCACCTTGATGTCGGGATGCGCGGTCTCGAATTCCTTGCTGAGCGCTTCCATCCGCTCGACATAAGCCTGGTCGTCGTCGGTGAAGAGAAAGGTAATCGTCTGGGTTTCCGCCATGGCGACACTCGACCAGGCGAAAGAAGCGGTGGCCAGCGCCAGTGCGAAAGCCCCTGATAGATAGGTTTTCATTTTCATCCTCCCATGAAAATATTTTCATCAATCGCGGCATCAGCCATCGATATGTGAATTTCATATACTTGACATTCGTTCCGTCAAGCTATTTCCTGAGCAATAGCGATGTTTTTGAGCAAATTTCAAAAATAACGCACTCAAACAACCTGATGAAAATATTTTCATAGGATTGCGGAGGAGGCGGTCTGTGAAAACGGAATACATCAACCAGCCGGACGAGATGGCGCCAGCATACAGCGTGGCCGAGGGGCAGACGATCACGGCATGGGCCGTTTCCGGCCTTATCGCCAGCTATTTTCCCGGCGAGCCCGCGCCGGCCGAAGACCGCGTGAACTATCGTTTCATCAACGGTTTCGTCGATGTCGGCGACCTGCCCTGCCGCAAGGCCTTCTGGTCGACCATGGTGGGGCGGCCGCTACTACCCGACACCGCCTGGCCGACCGAAAGCCTCAATCTTCCCGGCTCGAACCGCCGTGTCGAGTTCACCGGCTTCTGGCATGTGCCGACGCATCTCAGGCGATGGCTGAAGGGCACGTTCAGGACGGAGACTGCGCGAAAGCTCAATCTCAGACTGAAGACCTGCGGCGGCGTTCGCATATGGGTCAACGGACAGGAGGCGGTGCGCTTCGAACCCTTCAAACGCAACACCGAGAGCGAAACCGACATAAAGCTGGCGCTGGACGCCGGCGACAACCAGATTCTCGTCCACACCGAAGACCTGGCCGAGCGCGACACGACGTGGTTCTTCGAGATCGAGATGCTGGACGAGGAGCCGCTTTGCGTGCTGCTGCCCGTATCGCTGGATCAGGATGAGGTCCGCGAGCTGGAAGCCCTTGCGCGCGGCGTCCGCCCGGCTCGCGACGTCTTCGTCAATCAGCCGCTGGAGATCATCTTCGATACCGCACCCGAACGCGACCTGCCGGTGGAGCTCAAGGTCGTCGGCCATGGTCACGAACGGCCCGTTCTTGCGCACTCCAGACTGACGCTGCGCGCCCATCAGAGCAGCCTCACGGCCGACGATGTCTGCGGCATTGCGGACGGTTATCACGGCGTGCATATGACGATCGGCAGCGGCCCGGGTTCGGTCACCCGCGTCATCGATGCCGGCTTCATGAGCAGCATTTTGCCGTTGCCATCAGCGGCGTCGCTTGCCGCCCGCAAGCGGCAGGCGCTGGAATACAGCGCCCGCTTCGGCGCCAACCGCGTCGGGCGCCTGATCGCCATGATGGAAACCGGTCACCACGACCAGGAAAGCTTCGACCGCATCATCGACGCGACGCTCGCCTCCATCGATGCGCGGGAGGATTGCTCGGATTTCATCATGGTGCCGCTCTTGTGGCTGCTCGGCGCCTATGCCGACCGGATGCCCTATGCCATAGTCGATCGCATCCGGCATTCCGTTCGCTCCTACCGTTACTGGGTCGACGAGCCGGGCAACGATGCGATGTGGTTCTGGAGCGAGAACCATGTGCTCTGCTTTCATACGAGCCAGTTGCTGGCGGGACTTCTCCTGCCCGACGAGGTGTTTTCAGCCTCGGGCAGGACGGGGCGGCAGCAGGCGGAAATCGCCGCTGAGCGGCTCGGGCGCTGGTTCGACAGCGTCGAAGCCCATGGGTTGGCGGAGTGGAATTCGGCGGCCTATTACCCGATCGACTTCATCGGCCTGCTGGCGCTGGAGCGCTGGGCCGAGACGGCGATTGCCCAGCGCGCCCGCGCCCAGATCGATCTCATCTTCCGGATGATCGCCCTTCATACGCTCGCGGGCGTTCCGGCCGGATCGCAGGGCCGCGCTTACGACAAGGAGTTGCGCGCCGGCCCGCTGACCGAGCTTGCGCCCTTCGCCCAGGTCGCCTTCGGAACCGGCTGGCTGAACAATGGTGTGGCGGCATTGACCATGTTCTGCGCCGGCGCTTACGAGCCGCCCGCCGAGCTGGCCGAACTTGCGACGCTCAACCGGGGAAGAAGCGTCGAGGCGCGTTATAGCCAGGGCCTCGAGAGCGGAAAACTCGTGCTGTTCAAGAATGAGGCGGCGCAGCTTTCGACGGTCGTCGATCACAAGACCGGGCAGAAGGGGCACCAGCAGCATGTCTTCGACATCAGGCTGGCCGGCCACCCGATGGCGAGGCTGTGGGTCAACCATCCCGGTGAAGATGATCCCTGGGGCAATCAAAGGCCGTCCTATTGGGCCGGCAACGGCATCCTGCCGCGCGTTGCCCAGCATCGCGATGTTGCCCTGCTGATCGAGGACACAAGCGACGCACGCCATGCATGGACGCATGCCTATATCGGCCGCGACGGGCTGGACGATCTCATCATCGAAGACAAGTGGCTCATCGCGCGATCGGGCAGGGGATTTTCCGCCCTTTGGGCGTCGAACGGCCTGGAGTTGATCACCGACGGCCCGACCGCCGGCCGTGAGGCGCGCTCCCCCGGGCCGCTCTGCGGCTGGGCGGCCATCGTCGGATGCGGCAACGACGACGCCTTCAAGGCGTTCATCGAACGCCTGTGCCGGACGACGATTTCCTTCGATCCCGGGCTTCGGCGTCTCTCCCTGACGTCGCCCGGCGGCCCGGCGATCTGCCTGTCCTATGCTGATGGTCTTTCGATCGGCGGCGAGGCAAGGCCCTTCACCCACGATCAGCCGCACCCGATCCTCACCCACGACAGTGCAGCCTCCGGCGCCGGCACTGACGGGCCGTTCTACTCCTAAAAACATAGGTCTCCGCATGAACACAACATCTGTCGATAACGCCGCCCTCCTGACGACGATCGATCGCGTGGCAACGGCTTTCAGCCGGCTCAGAGGCATCAAGGAAGGTCTCGTGACGGGAAATTCCGCCTCCGGAATCCAGTTCGACGAATGGGACTGGGAAGTCGGCGTCGGTCTTTACGGCTTCCTGCGTCGCGCCATTTCCACCAATGATCAGAAAGCGCTGCAGGAACTCGTCGCCTGGTATGCCGGCCAGATTGAACGCGGCCTGCCGCCGCGCCAGATCAACAGCACGGCGCCGATGTTGCCGCTTGCGATCCTCGTCCAGTATGTCGACCGTCCCGATTTTCGTGCCCTCGTCGAGGACTGGGCCGAATGGCTCGTCAAGGAACTGCCAAAAACCGAAGACGGTGGCTTTCAGCACGTCGTCAAGGAACGCCTCAACGATGGTGAATTGTGGGACGATACGCTGTTCATGGCCTGCCTGTTTCTCGCCCGGGCCGGCGTGCTTTGCGAGCGCAGCGAATGGATCGACGAGGCCGTCTATCAGTTCGTGATCCACACCCGCTATCTCTCCGACCCCGTCAGCGGGCTCTGGTATCACGGCTGGACTTTCAACGGTCGGCACAATTTCGCCAATGCCTTCTGGGCGCGCGGCAATGCCTGGATCACCGTCGCCATCCCTGAGCTCTTCGACCTCGTTCCGACGCTCGGCGAGAAGGACCGGCGTTTTCTGTCGAATGTCCTCGTCAGCCAGGTGCGCTCCTTGAAAGCATATCAGCGGCCGGACGGCATGTTCACCACCCTTCTGGACGATCCGTCCTCGCCGCTGGAAACCTCGGCCACGGCAGGCATTGCCTACGGCATATTGCGCGCCATCGATGCCGGCATTCTCGACAAGGACGACAGGGCCCATGCCGAGCGCGCGCTTGCGGCGGTGCTGGCGCAGATCGACGAAGAAGGTGTCGTCCACGGCGTCTCGGACGGTACGCCGATGGGCCATGACCTCGATTTCTACAGGCGCATTCCGAACGTGCCGACGCCTTATGGCCAGGCGCTGACCATGCTGCTCCTGACGGAAGTCTTTCTCGAGAACGGCGAGCGCCAATGAGCCCTGTGTCTCTCGTCGCGATCGAGCCGGCGCAGGGCGACGATACGGTCCGCCTGCAGGCGGCCATCGACGGCCTGTCGGCTTCGGGTGGCGGACGCGTGGAGCTCATGGCTGGCATTCATGTCTGCCGCGGGCTCCAGCTCAAATCCGGCATCGACCTTCATCTGGCCGCCGGTGCGATCCTGCGTCCCGTTCCGGATTGCGCGGCCTATGCGCAGACGAGTGTTTCGGTGATCGCCGAAAAGTCGGATCGCGGGATGATCGTCGCCAAGGATGCGCGGCGGATCAGCCTGACGGGGGCGGGGCGCATCGAAGCCGGTTGTGAGAGCTTCATTGTGGGAGACGACGAGACGGTGGGAACCTTCATCCCGGCCGAATTTCGTCCCCGCGTCGTCGTCTTCGAGGGCTGCGACGAGGTCGAGATCAGCTCCATCCATATCAGCCGCTCGCCGATGTGGACGCTGCACTTCGTCAACTGCATCGATGTCGCGGTCAGGAACGTGACCATCGACAACGACCGCCGCCTTCCCAACACCGACGGCATCGTGTTGGATGCCTGCTGCGGCGCCGTCATCGAGGACTGCCGCATATCGACGGCCGACGACGGCATATGCCTGAAGACGAGCATCGGTCCTGATCGTGTCGCCATCGGGCGATGCGAAAACATTCTCGTCCGCCGCTGCGCCGTTCAGAGCCTCAGCTGCGCGCTGAAGATCGGTACGGAAACCCATGGCGACGTCACCAATGTCGTGTTCGAGGATTGCAGCGTCTCATCCTCCAACAGGGCGCTGGGCGTCTTTTCCCGCGACGGCGGCCGGATATCGAACGTAAGGTTTTCGAGAATTGCGGTAGAGTGCCGCGAGACCCCCGATGGCTTCTGGGGCTCGGGGGAGGCGCTGACCGTCAATGTCGTCGACCGCATTGCGGAGCGCACGGCGGGCGCCATCGAAAATCTCATCGTCGAGGACATAACCGGCCGGATGGAGGGGGCGATCACCGTCATATCTACCTCGTCGGCCGGCATCAGGAACGCATCGCTGGCTCGCATCGCCATAGACCAGCAGCCCGGGCAACTCGGCACGGCGCGGTCCTACGACCTGCGTCCGACGAACGCCGACCTTTCCCCGAAAGCCGATGGCGGCGGCCGTGCCAATGCCTGGACCCGCGGGTCGGACGGCCGGGTGATCGGTCTTGAGCACTATCCGGGAGGAATGCCGGCCGTCTACGTGGCGGGGGTCACCGGGATCTTGATGAACGAGGTGCGGATCAAAAGGCCGACACCGCTGCCGCAAGGCTGGAACAAAAACGACGCCGTCTTCGAAACGGCGGCACCTGATGGGAGTGGGGCATGGCAGAACTGAAACTTTCCAACGTCAACAAGTCGTATGGCTCGGTCAAAGTCCTGCATGACGTCGAACTCGACATCAAGGACGGCGAATTCGTCGTCTTCGTCGGTCCGTCGGGATGCGGCAAGTCGACCCTGCTGCGTGTCATCGCCGGCCTCGAAGAGGTCACGGAGGGCGCAATCGCGATTGGGGGCCGCGACGTCAGCGCGCTCTCGCCGGCGGAGCGCAAGATCGCAATGGTCTTCCAGTCCTACGCGCTCTATCCGCATATGAGCGTTCGCAAGAACCTCGCTTTCGGCCTGGAGAACCTGAAGTTCAAGCGTGCCGAGATCGAAGCGCGGATTTCCGAAGCCGCCAGGATGCTGGCGATCGAACCCTATCTGGACCGACGCCCGAAGCAGCTTTCGGGCGGCCAGCGCCAGCGCGTGGCGATCGGCCGGGCCATCGTGCGCGAACCGGACATTTTTCTCTTCGATGAGCCGCTGTCCAATCTCGACGCTGCGCTACGCGTCCAGACCCGGGCCGAGATCACCAAGCTCCACCGCGAGATCAAGACGACGATGATCTATGTCACGCATGACCAGGTCGAGGCGATGACGATGGCCGACAAGATCGTCGTGCTGCGCGCCGGCCGGGTCGAGCAGGTCGGAGCACCGCTGGACCTGTTCGACAGCCCGCGCAATCTCTTCGTCGCGGGCTTCCTCGGCTCGCCGCGCATGAACATCATCAAGGGCAAGGTATCCGGCGTCGGCGAAAGTGGCGTCGTCATCGATGTCGGCAACGGTGGCAGCATTGTCAGCGATGTCGATCTCGCCGGCATTGCGGTCGGCCAGGCCGTTCTCGCCGGTATCCGGCCCGCGCATTTTTCACGCTCCAGCGAGCAGGGCCTGCCGTTCATCGTCCAGTATCACGAGGGCCTCGGCACCGAGACGTATGTCTATGGCAACCTTGCAGGTCAGGACGAGCAGATCATCATTCATGAGGCCGGTCATTTCGCACCCGCGCCTGGTGATCACATCCTGATCGACGCTGCCCCTGGGCGGGTTCATCTGTTCGATCCCGAAAACGGCCTCGCTTTTGACCGGCGGCCCGGACAGGGGAGACGCTGAACATGGCGGCGTTCAAGGCAGGTGCATTGCTGTCCCAGACGGGGGAAACGGCGATGAGAGTGGTCGAAGCCCCGATAAATGTGATCGAGCGCATCTTCGGCCGCAAGCGTATGCCATGGCTGTTCCTGGCGCCGAACCTCATTCTGTTCGCCATCTTCACGTTCCTTCCGATCGCGATCGCGGTCGGTTACGCCTTCACCGGCGGAACCAATCTTTTCGTCTCGGAACGACCCTTCGTCGGCCTGGATAATTTCCGCACGCTGCTTTCCTGCGGCAATTATCTGCAGCCCGGAACCTGCCAGGAATCGCTGTTCTGGACGGCTGTGTGGAACACGCTCTGGTTCGTGGCCTTCAATGTCGTCGCTACATTGCTGGTGGCGCTGATCACGGCGCTGATTCTCAACCGGGCGATCTTTGCGCGCGGCTTCTTCCGGGCGATGTTCTTCTATCCCGTTTTGCTGTCGCCGGTCGTCATCGGCCTGATCTGGAAGTGGTTCCTCGATCGCAACGGGCTCCTGAACGCCTTCTTTCAGATGCTCGGCGTCCCCCCGGAGATCTTTCTGCTCGACGTTGGCTGGTCGCGCTTCTTCGTCGTCGTGGTGTCGGTCTGGTTCCACATGGGCTTTTACACGCTCATCCTGCTCGCCGGCCTACAGGCGATCCCCAAGGAGCTCTACGAGGCTGCCTCCATTGATGCCGCCTCACCACGCCGCACGCTGTTCAGGATCACGCTTCCCCTGCTGGCCCCCAACCTGCTGGTCGTGTTCATCCTTTTGATGATCAAGTCCGTCCAGATCTTCGACGAAGCCTGGGTTTTGACCAATGGCGGCGGCCCCGGCACGGCCAACAGCTTCATCGTCCAATATATCTACCAGATGGCATTCGGCAGCGATCTTCGCCTCTTCGGTCTCGCATCCGCGGCATCGGTTCTCATGGGGCTGGTGCTTCTGGTTCTCACCCTCATACAGCTGCGCATCGGCAAGCGAATGGAGTCCTGAGATGAACCCGATCAGCTTTTTCACGCGCACACGCCGGGCCGGACGCATCGATATAACCGACATATTGTCATGGGTCTGGCTGATCGGCGGAACCTTCGTGGTGTTGCTTCCGGTCCTCTGGGCGGGCCTCTCCTCGCTGAAGCCGGCCGCCGAGATCACCCGGTTTCCGCCGACGCTGCTTCCTCGGGCCGCCGTCGAGCAGACCGTGCCCGGCTTCGACAAGCCGCTCAGCCTCTGGCAGGTCACCGTCGACGGTCAGATGCGTGAAATGGCCATGGTCCGCCGCATCGGCCTCAAGGCCCAGATGGTCGATCCCGCAAATCCAGGACCACCCGTCAGCGTCGACGTCAAGGGGATGACGCCGGTGCAGAAGCTGACGGTCGCCACGCAGAATTACACCGATCCGCTGACGCGCTTCAACTTCCTGACCTTCCTCAAGAATTCAGTGTTCGTCACCTTCGTTGCAACGCTTCTGACGCTCATCGTCAACGCCATGGCGGCCTTCGCCCTGTCGAAATACAAATTTGCAGGGGATACGACGGTCTTCGTCATCATCATTTCGACGCTGATGATCCCGCTCGCGGTCGTCATGGTGCCGGCCTATCTCGTCATCGTCGGGGTTGGGCTTGCCGATAACCTCTGGGGCGTCATCCTGCCGACGGTCGCCTCTCCGACCGCCGTCTTCCTGCTGCGGCAATATATGCTGACCATACCCGATGAGCTGATCGAGGCGGCGCGCGTCGATGCGGCGAGCGAATTCTGCATCTTCTGGCGCATCATCCTGCCGCTGACGGCGCCGGCTCTCGCGGTGCTGGCGATCTTTTCCGTGCTTTGGCGCTGGAACGATTTCCTCTGGCCGCTCATCGTCCTCAACAGCCGCGAGAATTTCACCCTGCAGGTCGGCCTGAATGCATTCCAGGGAGAGTTCTCGGTCCAGTGGCACTATATCCTGGCGATGACGTTCCTCAGCCTGCTGCCTGTCACCGTCGTCTTCCTGTTCCTGCAGAAATACATCACCACGGGCATCGCCGGAACAGGCATGAAATGAATGGCGAGGCGCGGAGATAGGCCTCCCCGCAATCGCTGAAGAACCCATACCACGTCTTCCTCCCGGCTGAGGCGCGTCGCATTGAACCTGGTTCATGCGGCGCGTTTCGGTTTTTGTCTTTGTCCAAAGCCCTCATTCGTCGGCCATCTTGTGACAAGCATCCTGACCGGCACCAAGGCTCCTAAACTGATCGCCTGGACCTCTCCAATTCCATCTACGAAATGCCGGAATACAGCATCACGCCCGGGACATCTAACGCGGCGGTGCGATACTGCCGCGCAGGACGAGATGGCATCCGAGTTCCAGGCGATGGGCCGGCCGCTGCGGATCGTTGGCGATCAGCCGCTGTTCGATAAGCGCGAGCGCGGCGGCGCCGAGCCTGTCTGTGGGAACGCTGACCGTCGAAAGCGGCGGGCGGCTGAATTCGCCGGGGACGATGTCGTCGAACCCCAGCACTGATATCGCTTCCGGCACGCTTATGTCGCGATCGGCCAATGCCTTCAGGCAGCCGAGCGCCAGATTGTCGGCCGCGCAGAAGACGGCGGTCGCGCCTTTGATCGTGGGATCGCGGTCGAGCAGCGCGTTGATGGCTGCCTCGCCGTGCCTCGGCTCATATCCCTCGGCCTCGACGATCATGCCATCCGGCACCGGAAGCTGCGCGGCGAAATAAGCATCGGAGAAGCCGTCATATCGGCGCTGGATCGTCGTACGGCCCTTCCAGGTCAGGTGCAGGATACGGCGATGCCCGAGCGCCAGCAGGTGCTCGATGCCGAGCCGCGCTCCGAAGCGGTTTTCGGGGGTGACCGTATCGACCAGCATGGCGGGGTCTTCGCCGTTGACGATGACAACAGGCATATCAGGGGAGGCGAGGCTTCGGATCAGTTCCGGCTGATCATCGTTCAGGACCACGATGCCGTCGGCACGTTCCGAGAGCGCGATCTGCCTGACCTGAGCGCCGTCAATGCGCCGGCCGGTGCTGACGAAGGGTACGATCCTGATGCCGCGGCGTTCGCACTCCCTGCGAAGACCGTTGAGGATCGTCCAGCTCACCAGATTGAGATCGCTCTCCGGTGCGGCATCGTCGGGAATCGCAAGAAGCAGGACGCGCAAGGCCGCAATCGTCGCCTTCTTCCTCCGGCGGTCGAGGTAACCCAGGCGTTTGGCTGAATCCAGAACCCTTTCGCGCACCTCGATCGTCAGCGGCGCGGTCCCGTTGAGCGCGTGCGAGGCCGTGCTCAGCGACACGTCCGCGTCGCGCGCGACATCCTTGAGATTGACTTTGCGTTCCACTGTTTCCGTCGCGAATTGAGGTCGTGCCTTCGAAGGCATCGCTAACTCGATGTTTTCACATAAAAAGTTGAGAAAAGCTACGTGCCTGGCGCGGTATTTTTCGTCATTCGGCGATCAGTGAGGTTTGGCAAGCAGGCCATTGAGCAGCAGGTCGAAATAGGCCCGCAGGAAGGCCTCCTTATTGGGAGTGGGCACGCGGCGGTCGTCGAATATCAGCCGCAGAACTGTCGTCGTCAGGATAGGTGCGACCACGATATCGGAGAATTCCACCGGAACTTCGCGAAACTCCCCTGACGCCACACCCTCCAGAATGAGAGAGTCGACCTTGGTGATGATCGGCTCAATGAACTGATCGTGGTGGCGGTCGATCAGGTCGGGGAACCGGTGTCCTTCCGCAATGACGAGCCGCGTCAACTCGCGGGTCGTGCGATCCTCGGCGATTTGTTCGTAGAGCAGGCCGAGAATGGAGATCAGCCGGTCGGTGGCGCTGCCGCTGAGGCTCGCGGTGATCCCCAGCAGTTCCTGAAACGGCACGGAGAAATGGTTGATCATGGCTTCGAAAAGCTTTTCCTTCGTCTCGAAGTAGACGTAGACGGTACCCTTGGTGACGCCGACCCTGTCGGCGATGTCTTCGACCCTCGTGCCTGTGAAACCGCATCTCACGAATTCCTCGAAGGCGGCATCCAGGATCTGGATGGGCCGCAGCGCTTTCTGTTCCGCGCGTGTTATCTTCTTCTGAGCTGCCATTTGCCTCGCCTCCCTTGTTGTGTACGCCCTCGTTCCTACGGCACAAAGTTTCATTGACTAATGCGTCAGTCAATTATATAGCAGCTGCCGTTGAGAGCAAGAGGTCAACTATGAGAACCATTCTGGTCGCCACAGCGATCGTATGCGCCATCGGTCTCGGATCATGCAGCGATGAGCGCGGGCCGACTGAGCCAACCCCACGGCAGGTCGGCGTCGTCGTCGCCAAGCCTGAGCCACTGGTCCAAGGTGGCGCGATCACTGGAGAAGTCCGCGCCCGTGTCCAGACCGATCTCTCCTTCCGCGTCAGCGGCAAGATCATCGAGCGGCTGGTGGAAGTCGGACAGTCCGTGAAGGCAGGGCAGCTCCTCGCCCGCATCGATCCGGAAGAGCAGAAGGCAGACCTGGATGTGGCGGCAGCCAATCTTCAGTCGGCTGAGGCGCAGCAGACCCAGGCGCAGCTCGCATATGACCGCCAGCAGAGCCTGTTTCGAACGCAGGTGATGACGCGTGCCGCACTCGACCAGGCGCAGGAGGCGCTTCTGACCGCGCAGGCATCGACGAAGTCGGCGCAGGCGCTGTTGGAAACCGCTCAGGACACCTTGTCTTACACGGAGCTGAAGGCGGACGCCGATGGGATGATCACCGCCCGCAATGCCGAGGTCGGGCAGGTGGCGCAGGCCGCCCAGGTCGTCTTCACGCTTGCCCATGACGGCGACCGGGATGCCGTCTTTGAGGTGGTCGAAAGTGCGTTCCTGCGCCCGATCGACGGCGACGGCACCGTGACCCTTCTGTCCGACCCGACGCAGAAGATCGCGGTGAAGGTTCGCGAGATTTCGCCAACGATCGATTCCTCCACCGGAACCATCAAGGTCAAGGTCGCGATATCGAGCGGCGCTCCGATCCCTCTCGGTGCTCCCGTCGTCGGAAGGTTCAATTACGTCTCGCAGGACGTCATCCAGCTTCCCTGGTCCGCCATGACATCCAAGGACGGCAAGCCGGCCGTCTGGATCGTCGATCCCGCATCGTCCGCGGTTTCGGTCCGAGCGGTCGACGTCGCCGGCTACGAGACCGGCAGCTTTATCGTCAAGGCGGGTGTGTCGGAAGGAGAGGTCGTGGTGGCCGATGGGACCAAGTTCCTCAGGCCGGGTGAAATCGTGTCTTATGTCAAGGAAGCTTCCAAGTGAGTATTCGTCTCAACATAGTCGCACTGATGATGGGTACGGCCCTGATCTCTTCCTGCGCGCCGCAGGATGAGGAGCAAGGGGAAGCGCCCCGTCCCGTGCTGTCGATGACAGTCAAGCCGACGTCGGCCTCGAGCTTGAGCCTGACCGGCACGATCGAGCCGACGATCGAGACCGAACTCGGCTTCCGGATTCTCGGGCGGATGATCGCCCGCAACGTCAATGTCGGCGATCTCGTCAAGAAGGATGACGTCGTTGCCGCCATCGATCCGCTGGCGCTGGAGCTTGCCGTGCGCAACGCGCAGTCGGACGTCGAGAACAGCGACGCCCAGCTCAGGAACGCGGTGACCACGGAGCAGCGCCAGCGCGCGCTGCTGGAGTCGCGATCCGGCACCGAAGCCTCGCTCGAAGAGGCGGAACAGGCAAGGCGGACGGCGGCCGCCGCCGTCGCCAAGGCGCAGGCCAACCTCGACAAGGCCAAAGAGCAACTCGGTTACGCGCAGCTTCGGGCGGAGTTCGACGGGGTGGTGACGGCGACCTCGGCCGAGGTCGGGCAGGTCGTGTCGGCCGGCCAGACGGTCGTGACCATCGCCCGGCCGGACAAGCGCGACGCCGTGGTCGACGTGCCGCAGGCCGCCGCCCAGAAACTGAAGATCGGCGCACCCTTCGAGGTGACGCTGCAGCTCGATCCGACCATCCGCACGTCGGGGATCGTACGCGAAATAGCACCGGAGGCAGAGACCTCCACCCGCACGAGCAGGACCAAGATCGCGCTCACCAATCCGCCCGAAGCCTTCAGGCTCGGCTCGGTCATCACAGCCTCGGCAACCATTGCCGCCGATCCGCAGATCGTCCTGCCTTCCTCTGCAATCCTCGTCGGTAGCGACGGCCCGAGCGTCTGGATCGTCGATGCGCCTGCCGGGAAGGTATCGCTTCGCCGCGTGAAGATCGACGGCGACGTCGAAGACGGCGGCAGCGTCCGCGTCACCGAGGGACTCGCCCCCGGAGAAAGGGTCGTCGTGGCAGGCGTGCATAAACTTGAAGATGGCCAGGCCATCAGGATCGACCAGGAGATCAGCCAGTGAAGTCCTTCAATCTTTCCGACTGGGCGCTCGAACACCGTTCGCTCGTCTGGTACTTCATGATCGTCTTCATTCTCGCAGGCGCTTTCTCCTATGTGAAGCTCGGCCGCGAGGAAGACCCGAACTTCACGATCAAGACGATGGTGATCACCGCCCAGTGGCCCGGCGCCTCCGCCGAAGAGGTGACGCGGCAGGTGACCGACAGGATCGAGAAGAAGCTCCAGGAACTGGAATCGCTTGATTACACCAAAAGCGAGACCGTTGCCGGCCAGACGACCGTCTTCGTCGAGCTGCTGCCGACGACCAAGGCAAAGGATGTCGCTCCCACCTGGCTGCGCATCCGCAACATGATCGCCGACATCAAGAGCGATTTCCCGACCGGCGTCGTCGGTCCCTTCTTCAACGATCGCTTCGGCGACGTGTTCGGAAACATCTACGCCTTCACGAGCGACGGCCTTACCCAGCGGCAGCTTCGCGATCTCGTGGAAAACGCCCGCTCCGAGGTCCTGACCGTGCCCAACGTCGGCAAGGTCGATGTGGTCGGCGCCCAGGACGAGGCGATCTATCTCGAATTCTCCACGCGGCAGATCGCAGCGCTCGGGATCGACCAGCAGTCGGTCATCCAGACCCTGCAGGCGCAGAATGCCGTCACGCAATCCGGCTTCGTCGACGCCGGGCCGGAGCGCATCGCCTTGCGGGTGAGTGGACAATTCACGTCCGAGGAAAGTCTGAGATCAATCAATCTTCGGATCAACGACCGCTTCTTTCCGCTGACCGACGTCGCCACGATCACACGCGGCTACGTGGATCCGCCGTCGGCGCTGTTCCGGTTCAACGGCCAGCCTGCGATCGGGCTTGCAATCGGCATGAAGCAAGGCGCTAATCTTCTGGAATTCGGCGAGGGGCTCGACGCGCAGATGAAACGCGTCGTCGCCGATCTCCCGATCGGCGTGGACGTTCACCGTGTTTCCGATCAGCCGGCCGTCGTCGACGAAGCGGTGTCCGGGTTTACCCGGGCGCTCTTCGAAGCGATTGCCATAGTTCTGGTCATCAGCTTCATCAGCCTCGGTCTTCGCGCCGGCATGGTGGTGGCGATCTCCATTCCGCTCGTCCTGGCGATCACCTTCGTGGTGATGGAGTATTCCGGCATTTCGCTTCAGCGCATCTCGCTCGGAGCGTTGATCATCGCACTCGGGCTGCTTGTCGACGACGCCATGATCGCTGTCGAGATGATGGTGGCCCGCCTGGAGGCGGGCGACGATCTCAGGAAGGCCGCCACCCACGTTTATACGTCGACCGCCTTTCCGATGCTGACGGGAACGCTCGTCACCGTAGCGGGCTTCATTCCGGTTGGTCTCAACAACAGCGCGGCGGGCGAATTCACCTTCACGCTTTTCGTCGTCATCGCGGTTTCGCTGATCGTATCCTGGGTGGTGGCGGTGCTGTTCACGCCGCTTCTCGGCGTCACGATCCTGCCGAAGACGATGAAATCGCATCACGAGAAGAAGGGCCGCGTCGCCTCGGTCTTCTCCTGGCTCCTGGGCCTGGCGATGCGCTGGCGCTGGGTCACCATCATTCTGACGGTCGGCGTTTTCGGGCTTTCGATTGGCGGCATGGGGCTCGTGCAGCAGCAGTTCTTTCCCAGCTCGGACAGGACTGAGCTCATCATCGACTGGAACCTCCCCCACAACAGTTCGATCGCCGAAACCAACAGGCAGATGGCCAGGTTCGAAAAGGAGATGCTGGCCGACAACAAGGATATCGATCATTGGACGACCTATGTCGGCCAGGGCGCCCCGCGCTTCATCCTATCCTTCGACGTGCAGACGCCCAACGTGTCGTTTGGACAGACGATCATCGTCACCAAGGGGCTCGACGTGCGCGACAAGGTGCGAACAGAGCTGCAGGACTATCTGACGAAAACCTTCCCCGGCACCGACGCCTTCGTGAAACTTCTCGACATCGGTCCGCCCGTCGGCAAGCCGGTCCAGTACCGGGTCAGCGGCCCTGATATTCAAAAGGTCCGCGATCTCTCCCAGAAATTTGCCGGCGTCATCGGATCGCATCCGCTTCTGGCGAACATGGTCCTGGACTGGAACGAGCCGTCTCGTGTGGTGAAGGTCGATGTGCTGCAGGACAAGGCGCGCCAGCTCGGCGTATCCTCCGAAGACATCGCCACCGCCCTCAACGGCATAGTCGAAGGCTCGACGGCCACCCAGGTTCGAGACGACATCTACCTGGTCAACGTCATCGGGCGCGCCGGGGCATCCGAGCGCGATTCCATCCAGACGCTGCAGAATCTTCAGCTTTCCACCTCCAACGGCAAGGTCGTGCCGCTCTCTGCCGTGGCGAATTTCCGCTACGAGCTCGAGCAGCCGACCATCTGGCGTCGCGACAGGCAACCCACCATAACGGTCAAGGCGGCCGTCGTCGGTCCGACGCAACCGGCCACGGTCGTCGAACAGCTCAAGCCGAAGGTCGAAGAATTCCAGAAAAGCCTTCCCGTGGGATACAAGGTGGAAGTGGGCGGCGCGGTCGAATCCAGCGCCGAGGCCCAGGGGCCGATCGCAGCGGTCGCTCCGCTGATGCTGTTTGCGATGGCGACGATCCTGATGATCCAGCTGCAAAGCTTCAGCCGGCTGTTCCTGGTGTTCGCCGTCGCGCCGACGGCCCTGATCGGCGTGGTCGCGGCGCTGCTGCTGAGCAATGCTCCCATGGGCTTCGTTGCGATCCTCGGCGTGCTGGCGCTGATCGGTATCCTGATCCGCAACTCCGTCATCCTGGTCGTCCAGATCGAGCATCTCCGCAGTGAAGGAATGGCGGCCTGGCAAGCGGTCATCGAGGCCACCGAACACCGCATGCGGCCAATCATGCTGACGGCCGCGGCCGCCACGCTGGCGCTGATCCCGATCTCGCGCGAGATCTTCTGGGGGCCGATGGCCTACGCCATGATGGGCGGCATCGTCGTCGGAACCGCACTCACCCTGCTGTTCCTGCCTGCGCTCTACGTCGCGTGGTTCAGGATTCCGAGGGACGAAGGCGTTCGGGCCGAAGCCGCGGCGGCAGAGGTATGACGCAGTCTTCGACGGCCATCGCCCACGGCCGCCGCGGCGGCCGCTGCAACACGGGCCGCGATAAAATGTGTGGGGTGGCGCAGGCGATGCCATCCCACGCGTGAACGAGAACGACATGGCGCATGACGAGATTGGCGCCCGAGAGCCTTGATCCCACGGGAAATTTATCGATGACGGAACGATATTCTCCGGAGCCCTCGAAGGCAGATCACCGAGAGCTCCTGAAGACCGGGCCGGCCATCATTGCCGCGATCGGCCTGGCGATGCTCGCAGGCTGTGCGACGAGACCATCGCCGGACGTATTGAAGCCAGTTCATCTGAGTCAACCGACTCATGCCGAAAAGACCCCGGTCAGCGTGAAGGTGCTCGTAGCGACCAACAGAACCCCCGATAGCATACGGGGCGGGTTCGGGAGCGCCTGGGCTGACAATCTTACCTACGAGCAATATGCGTTTTCGGTCCCTCCCGGCCGGAAGGACACCGCGATCACATATCCGACATCGAGACCGGATCCCGAACGCCAATTTGCTGTCATCAGGCGCAAGCAGCTTGCAAAGGACGCCTTCGTAGAGGAGGCGCTCCGCTCTACGCAGTCCGACGGCACTGTCGGCATCTTCGTGCATGGCTATAACTATAGCTATCAGGAGGCGCTGTTTCGCACCGCGCAGATTGCCGCGGACGCCAACATTCCGGGTTCTCCGGTTCTGTTTTCGTGGCCTTCGGCCGCTGCCGTCGCCGGCTATGTCGCCGACCGCGATGCGGCCCTCTCCTCGCGCAGTGACCTCGACGCGCTTGTCACGTCGCTCTCGGCTTCAGCAAAGGTGAAACGCATCATCCTTTTCGGACATAGCATGGGCGGATTCCTGGTCATGGAAACGGTGCGCCAGCTGAAACTACAGCATCGCGACGAGGTCATCGGCAAACTGGCGGTGATCCTCGCCGCCCCTGACATCGACGTCGATGTTTTCCGGTCCCAGCTGAAGGATATCGGTCGGATGCCGATCCCCATATCTCTTCTTGTTTCGAAGGACGACCGGGCGCTGGTGGCCTCGAGCTTCATAGCGGGAGAGCGGGCGCGAGTCGGACGCCTCGATATCGATGATCCCGTCATCAGGGAGGCAGCCTTGAAGGAAAGGCTTCGGGTCATCGACATCACGTCGATCCAGGCATCCGACGGGCTGGGGCATGACCGCTATGCATCGCTCGCCAAGTTCGGAGCGCAACTTGCCTCATTCGAAAGCGGGAGGCGGTCGACCGCCGGCGACGTTGGCGCCTATGTCTTCGACGCCGCCGGCGCCGCGGTCGCAAGTCCGTTTCGTCTAGCCGGGCGTGTCGTCGGCTCGCAATGACCAGACGGAGGTCAGGGCGGTGATGGCTAATCCTCAGGCATCACCAAGAGATGTGCATAATGTGACTATTAAATGGTCACATGCACAAATGGAAAGCAGACTTCCACCTGTGGTCAAATTGACCTCGAGGATATGAATGAAAAGCGCCCGGCAATCGCCGGGCGCCTTTTTATCTTGAGGTTTCCGGTCGCCGCCCGTTTCAGCGGCGAGCGGCAACCGCATGGACGATATTTCCACGGACACATGACGCTGCCCGGCGGCTGGCCACGATGAAGGCGGCTGGTCAGACCCCGCACAGACGCAGTGATGCATGTTTTACGAAATAGCATTATGATCGGCTGAGCGCCTGACCGGCGAATGGATTGGCCCCGCGGATATATGATCCCGTGCGGCCATGGGGAGAGGATAGCTGGATTTGGAACGGCTGAAGGATCTGAACGGTATTTCCGCGCTGGCAGACAGGGGTTCCACATCGCCTCCGCATGAACGGCCCGGCGTCGTGGCCGCCGCCGTTTATCAGCATGGGCAACGCATTCGCGACATCAGGATAGAGGAGGCCGGCGAATGGCGAAGCCGGGAGAATGCCGTCGTCTGGATCGGCCTGCACGAGCCGGATGAAGTGCTGCTGCATCAGGTCCAGGCCGAGTTCAATCTCCATGCCTTGGCGATCGAGGATGCGGCGCAACCCCACCAGCGCCCGAAACTGGAAATTTACGGCGACGCGATGTTCATCGTTGCCCGGACCGCCCATATGAAGGATGACGAAATCGTCTTCGGCGAAACGCACCTGTTCGTCGGTCGCGGTTATGTCGTTTCCGTCCGCCACGGCGACTCGTCCTCCTATCTGGCGGTGCGTCAGCGATGCGAGGCCACGCCGGCAGCACTTGCCCACGGCGAGAATTATATTCTCTATTCCATCCTCGATTTCATCGTCGACAACTACATGCCTGTCATCGAGGTCGTGCAGGAAGAGGTCGAGAAGCTCGAGGATCTGGTGCTGCGCGAACAGCTGGAAAAGTCCGACATCGAGCGGCTTTACCTGTTGCGGCGCAAGCTGCTGCGGCTGCGCAACGCCGTGGTGCCGCTCGTAGACGTCTGTCGGCGGTACGAACACATCGATCTTCCCGGCATGGATCCGACGCTCCAATCGCTGTTTCGCGATGTGACCGATCACGTGCGCCGGGTTCAGGAAGATATCGATGCGTTGCGCGAGGTCCTTGCCTTCGCCTTCGAGGCCAGCGTGATGATTGGCCAGACGGAGCAGACGGCGATCGCCCGCAAGCTCGCCGCCTGGGCGGCGATCCTCGCCGTTCCCACCGCAATCGCCGGTATCTACGGGATGAATTTCAACGAAATGCCGGAACTGAAATTCCAGTATGGCTATTTCGTCGTGCTCGGCGTCATCGTCACCTTGTGCCTGGGCCTTTTCACCTTCTTCCGTCGGAAGAAGTGGCTCTAGATATGTGATGTAGGGGCAGGCGGGATATCTGAGGTTGGCGAAGGTGTGTCAGCACAAGGCCTTCAGCAGCCGGTCCCGATTGCTGCGAACGTAGTCCATATCGCTGAGATACAGCCGGGCGTCTCGGGCAACCACGTCCTCCATGAACGTCTCATCTCCGGCGGCCGCACTTGCCAGCATGAAATCGACGAGCGCCTGCAGCCGACTGCAGATCATCTCAGGGAGCTGGAGCCGGTCTTCCATCGTCGCCCCATATGCCGTGCAAAAGATTTCCGCGCGATGCAACTGTTCGTCGAGGCCGAAGGTCACGTCCGGATTAGTGGGATCGGAAAGCGGCGCCCAGCGGTAGACCGAATAGGCCAGATCCCATAGGCGCGGTGCGGGATGGGCGGTATCGAAATCGATGATCCCGACAGCCTCATGGTCTACCGTAGCGACATTATAGGGCGCATAATCGCCGTGGCATATGATCTCGCACGGTTCCCGCGGCGACAACATCCATATCTGGACCTCGCGATCCGATTCGAGAAACCCTTGAGATGCCGAATGAAATTCGCGCAGGAGCCTGGCTGCGGAAAGCAGCATGCGCTCCGATCCAACAAATTGGTCGCTCAGGTCTTCGCAGACGCGCCCGGTGACATAACTGATGACTTCCTGGTTTCCGCCAATTTCAATGGGATCCGGCGCTCCTAGAAAGCCTCTGCTCCTGAGATGGCGCAAAAACCGGTGCACCGTCGGCGTCCATGCGCCGGAAGGCCGTATGACGGTATTGCCGTCCTGCCAGATCTGCCCGGTTCGTCCGCCCTCCAACAGTTTCACGTTCCGGCCTCCAGACGTTCTTTATGCGAATTCAGTTTTTCGATATGGGCCTGAACCGTGGCGCCAAGGTTTGTCTCATGGCAGTTCCGGTAGAACGCCACGACGTCGGAAGGCATTCCGTCGGGGATGGGGACGAAGTCTTCAAGCCGCAGGCCGCTTGAACTGCCGAGTAGCGGATCGGCCAGCTGACTCTCGCTCAAACTGCCGACACGATCGGCCAGGGCTTGGAAATAGGCGAGGTTGTCATCCACCGCCGAAGGAGAGTGCGTCCGGCCATGCGCCGGGATGACCAGTCTTGCATTGAGGTCACGTATCCGCTCGAGCGAGGAACGGATCAAGCGCAGGTCGCCGGCATTTTTGCTCCAGACTTCGGGGATGGGGTATTCTACCGCGTCGACGGCCAGGCAGATGCGAAGTTCGGGAATCCATACGGCGATATGGTCGGGCGTGTGCCCCGGCGTATGAATGAGTTCCAGGGTCAGATCGCCGCCGTTGAGGGTCATCGAGCCGGAGAACGTAATATCGGGACCGATGAGGTTGACGTTCCGAAACCTCGGCTCCTGGCTCGCCTTGTCCCTCAGGGCCTCCTGTGCGGAAGGGTCGCGTAAGCGGTCGAGCGCGGCGGCATGCGCGATAATGGACGCGCGCCCCGCAATGGCGGCATTTCCCCAGAAATGATCCCAATCCATGTGCGAATTGATGACGATCAGCGGACGAGTGTTCGTCTGTTCCCCGAGCAGGCCCAGCGCCGCCGTGCAGAGTTCGGGCGTTCCGAGCGTATCGATCAGCACATTGAACCTCTCGGTCCGGACGAACACAGCATCAACTTCGTCCCCCGCCCTGACGATCACGATTCGATCATCGAGTTCGGGATATGAACACAATTCCACCGATGGATTCACCTCTGCTCGCCTCTATTGCCATCGCAGTGATTTCATTCGGATACATCAAGTCTCGTTCAGGCGCCTGCTCTTTCAGAACGCTGCGGGGCGGCGGCGGGGCCTCCGTCGGCAGCCAAATGGGTCATCGTCCCAGAAAGCGCAAGACTATTCAATTATGTCGCGAACCTTCAAGGTCCGTCTGCGCAGTTCAAGGCTTTTGATGCGCGAATCGAGCGCGTTCCATCGGTCCTCGCCGGTGCGGCCGGCGATGTCTGGCGCAACCTGAATTGAAACTTTCGGTGGAACAACGTCCGGCAACAGAAGTTTGCCTTCAAACCAAACTCGAGCGGCGGCCGATGTCATTCTCTCCAAGCCAGGGTGTGTTGAGCACCCCACCCCGGATCTATTATGTCAATCCACTCCTTCTTCAGGGTATCGATGCGTGGCGCGAGGTTTTCGACCATGCTGCGGATACCGGTTTCGACCGTGTGCTGACCGCACCGCTCTTCGATCGGGGCGGGGCGCGCAGCATCTTTGCCTTCCAAGATCTGAATCGTCTCGATCCTCAACTGTCGCTCGGAAGCGCAGTCGAGGATGGGGTGGCACGCCTGGCAGAGGCCGCCCGCAAGAGCGGCGTCGCCCTGATGATGGACCTGATGCTCGACGGCAAGGCCCGGGATCCCAAGGCAGGCTTTCGCCCGGTCGACCCGAGACGCTCACCATTGGATCCGGTGGAACCGATGACTGCGATGGAGGCGGAGTCTCAATCCCGGCTGTTGGAAGAATGGACCGAACGGCTTCAACAATTGGCCGGTCTAGGCCTCTCTGGCTATCGGGTGCTCGGGATCGATCGCATTGCGCCGGCGGCTTTCAAATCGCTGATTTCCGCGGTGCGCGAGAAGGCGGACGCGCAATTCCTCGCCTGGACGCCCAGCACTGATTTCGGGGTGAGGGAGGCGGTCAAGAATACAGGCTTCGATGGATGTTTTTCATCGATGGCCTGGTGGGATTTTGACGAGAGATGGTTCATCGAAGAACACCGCGTCCAGAAGCAGCTTGGCTGGCAGGTCGCTTTTCCCGAGCCGCCATTCGCCAGGCGGATCGCGCACGGAACCGAGAGCCGTGAAATCCTCGAACGGCGGGCCATAAGGGCGCTGCGCCTTGCCGCCTCGCTGGGCGGCGGCCTGATGGTTCCGATGGGCTTCGAATATGGCGCCGCCACACCGCTCGATCCGACCCATGGGAATGGAACGGGCTTGCGGGGGCTGCGCCATGATCTCGCTTTCGATATCTCCTCCGAAATTCGCCTTGCGAACACCGAAATCGGCAAAGTCAGTTATGCGCCAGCCTCATCACTGCGGCTCATCCGCAACGCCAACGGACCGGTCTCGGCGCTGCTGCAATCGGCGGCGGAAGACCTGCGCAGCGCCGAGAATGTGCGGTTCATCCTGCTCAACAGGGACCTTCGGAAAAGTGCGCCCGCTCCGGTAACTGCACTGCGCGAAGCGGCTTCCGGTTTTCTTCCAGTCGCAGCCGATGGTACGGCTCTGCGGTTGCGGGCAGGGGAGACCCTGGTGGTCGAATGCAAGGCGCCGGCGCCGATCACATCCCAGCCGATCCTCGACGTCGAGCAGGCGACGGCATCGCCGCGGCTCGCCATCGAAAACATCATGCCGCGGGTCGATGACGGGCGCTTTCCCGTCAAACGGGTGGTCGGCGATATCCTCACCGTCGAGGCGGATATATTCGCCGATGGCCACGACCCGATCGCCGCGGTCCTGCTCTGGCGGCCGCTCGATGCGGCGGACTGGAACGAGACGGAGATGCAACTGGTCGAAAACGACCGCTGGCGTGCCGAATTCCTGCTGGAACGCACCGGACGCTATGAATTCGCCGTCGAGGCATGGAAGAACCCGTTTGCGATCTTTCGCTACGAACTGACGAAGAAGAACGATGCCCGGCTGGACCTGAAGCTCGAACTCCAGGAGGGGTTGAACCTGGTTCGCTCGGCTGAGACGCATGCAGGTGCCGCGCTCGGCGCCGAATTGAAGGCCCTCGTCAGCAGTCTCGAAAGCGCCTCGGATGCCGAGCGCACGGCGATCCTGCTCGATGCGAGAACATCGGAATTGATGAACAAGGCGGACAGGCGGCCGTTTCGGCTTCGCTCGACGGCAAGCGCCGTCGATGCCGAACGCAAGGAGGCCGCCTTTGCCAGTTGGTACCAGATCTTTCCGCGCTCGCAGAGCGGCGATCCGGACCGGCACGGCACCTTCGACGACGTCATCCCGAGATTGCCCGCCATCCGTGGCATGGGCTTCGACGTGCTCTATTTCCCGCCGATTCATCCGATCGGCTCGACCAACCGGAAAGGCCGCAACAACAGCCTGAAAGCCGGGCCAGATGACCCCGGGAGCCCCTATGCCATCGGCTCGGAGGAGGGCGGCCATGATGCCATCCACCCCGAGCTCGGCGAGTTCGAGGATTTCCGCCGGCTGGTGGAGGAGGCGGGCCGGCACGGCTTGGAGATTGCTCTCGACCTCGCAATCCAGGCGTCGCCGGATCACCCCTGGCTGAAGGAGCATCCCGGCTGGTTCGACTGGCGTCCCGACGGTACGATCAAATATGCCGAAAACCCGCCGAAGAAATACGAGGACATCGTCAACGTCGATTTCTACACCAGAGATGCGCTGCCTTCGTTGTGGGTGGAGCTCAGGGATGTCGTTCAGCTTTGGGTGGACCAGGGCGTCAAGCTGTTTCGCGTCGACAATCCGCACACCAAGCCCTTTCCGTTCTGGGAATGGCTGATCGGCGATATCAGGGCCCGCCATCCCGATGTCGTCTTCCTCTCGGAAGCCTTCACCAAGCCGAAGGTCATGTACCGGCTGGCAAAGATCGGCTTCTCCCAGTCCTATACCTACTTCACCTGGCGCAATGCCAAGTGGGAGCTCGAGCAATATATGCGGGAGCTGACGGAGACGGCGCCGAAGGAATTCTTCCGCCCGCATTTCTTCGTCAACACGCATGATATCAATCCGGATTTCCTGCAGAACGCGCCGCGCCCGGCCTTCCTGATCCGCGCAGCACTTGCCGCCACCCTGTCGGGATTGTGGGGCGTCTATAACGGTTTCGAACTTTGCGAGGGGCGTCCCGATGCCAAGCGCAAGGAATATGCCGACAGCGAGAAATACGAAATCCGCGCCTGGGACTACGACCGGCCGGGCAATATCATCGCCGAAATCAGGACGCTCAATCGCATCCGGAACGAAAACACCGCGCTGCATTCGCATCTCGGGCTGACGCTGCTGAATGCGCGAAATGACAATATCCTGTTTTTCGAGAAGGCGAGCCGTGCCCGCGACAATGTCCTGCTCGTCGCCATCAGCCTCGACCCCCACAATTTCCAGCAGAGCGACGTCGAGCTGCCGCTCTGGCAGTGGTCGCTCGGGGACGGCGGCACGCTGGATGCCGAAGATCTGATCGGCGGGCATCGTTTCAAGTGGACCGGCAAATGGCAGAGCATCAGTCTCAATCCTGAGGTCCTGCCCTATGCGATCTGGCGTATTCGCTCAAGGGAGGCATGAATGGACACGATGAATGCAGATAGCGTGCCGCAGCCGCTCTGGTACAAGGATGCGATCATCTACCAGCTGCACATCAAGTCGTTCTACGACGCCAATGGCGACGGGGTTGGCGACTTTGCCGGCCTGCACCAGAAGCTCGATCACATCGCAGCCCTTGGCGTCAATGCCATCTGGCTTTTGCCTTTCTTTCCCTCTCCGCGCCGAGACGACGGCTACGACATCGCCGACTATGGCAGTGTCAGCTCCGATTACGGAACGGTGGAGGACTTCCGGGCTTTCGTCGACGCCGCCCACCAGCGCAATATCCGCGTCATCATCGAACTTGTCATCAATCACACCTCCGATCAGCATCCCTGGTTCCAGCGGGCGCGCCAGGCGCCGGCGGGATCGCCGGAGCGCGACTTCTACGTCTGGTCGGATACCGATCAGAAATTTCCGGAAACGCGCATTATTTTCATCGATACGGAAAAGTCCAACTGGACATGGGACGCGGTTGCCGGCGCCTATTACTGGCACCGCTTCTATTCCCATCAGCCCGACCTGAATTTCGACAGCCCTCTTGTCATGGAGGAATTGCTGAGGGTGATGCGCTTCTGGCTGGAAACCGGCATCGACGGTTTTCGTCTCGACGCGATCCCCTACCTCGTCGAGCGCGAGGGGACGATCAACGAAAACCTGCCGGAAACCCACGTGATCCTCAAACGCATACGCGCCGCGCTCGATGCAACCCATCCCGGCGTGATGCTGCTTGCCGAGGCCAATCAATGGCCGGAGGACACGCGCGAATATTTCGGAGAGGGCGACGAATGCCACATGGCCTTCCACTTCCCGCTGATGCCGCGCATGTATATGGCGATCGCCAAGGAGGACCGGTTTCCGATCACCGATATCCTGCGCCAGACGCCGGAAATTCCCGACAACTGCCAATGGGCGATCTTTCTTCGCAACCACGACGAGCTGACTCTCGAAATGGTGACCGACGCCGAGCGGGATTATCTCTGGGAGACCTATGCATCCGACAAGCGTGCCCGCATCAATCTCGGCATAAGGCGGCGACTTGCGCCCTTGATGGAGCGCGACCGCCGGCGGATCGAGCTGATGAACGCGCTTCTTCTCTCGATGCCGGGAACGCCGGTGATCTATTACGGTGACGAGATCGGCATGGGCGACAATATCTATCTCGGCGACCGGGATGGGGTGAGGACGCCGATGCAATGGTCTCCGGACCGCAATGGCGGTTTCTCCAGGGCAGATCCGGCGCGTCTCGTCCTGCCGCCCGTCGCCGACCCGCTTTATGGCTTTGAAGCCGTCAACGTCGAGGCGCAGAGCACGGACGCGCATTCGCTGCTCAACTGGACGCGCAGAATGTTGGCGTTGCGCGGCAGGCATCCCGCCTTCGGGCGTGGCACGCTGCGTTTCCTTTCACCGGAAAATCGCAAGATCCTTGCCTATCTAAGGGAGTATGAAGGCGAGGTCTTACTTTGTGTTGCCAGTCTTTCGCGGCTGCCCCAGGCCGTCGAACTCGACTTGTCGAGCTTCGAGGGGCGTGTTCCCATTGAACTGACCGGCATGTCGCCGTTTCCGCCGATCGGCCAGTTGACCTATCTGCTGACCTTGCCGCCCTACGGTTTCTTCTGGTTCCAGCTGACGGCTGATGCCGACCCGCCGGCGTGGCGCACCGCACCGCCGGAACAGCTTCCTGATCTGTTGACGATGGTCATCCGGCGTAGCCTGCTCGACCTCGTGGATGAGCCGGGTCATGCACGCATCCTGAGCGGCGAAATCCTGCCCGCCTATCTCTCCAGGCGGCGATGGTTCGGGGCAAAGGACCAGGCGCTTCAGGCCGCCCGACTGATCTCCGTGACACCAATCCCATTCGCCGACGGCGTCGTCCTCGGCGAGTTGGAGGTCGTGCTGCCGAACCACAGCGAATCATACCAACTGCCGCTCGCGGTCGCCTGGGACGATGCGCACCCTTCCGCGCTTGCCCAGCAGCTTGCGCTTGGGAGGATTCGCCAAGGTCGACGCGTCGGTTTCCTCACAGATGGATTCGCCGTGGAGGCAATGGCGCGCGGCATTCTGCACGGACTTCGCGACCGCTCGCGCACCACCGGCCGGACCGGCACGCTCGAATTCATTGGGACAGAACAGCTCGACAGTCTCGATATTACAGGCGAGCTGCCGGTGCATTGGCTATCGGCTGAACAGTCGAACAGCTCGCTGCTCGTCGGCGACGTAGCGATGATCAAACTGATCAGGCACATCTTCCCGGGCATCCATCCGGAAGTCGAGATGACGCGCTATCTCACCCGCGCCGGCTATGACCACACGGCGCCTCTGCTCGGCGAGGTCGCGCATACCGATTCCAGCGGACGCCGTTCCACCTTGATCATCGTCCAAGGCGCGATCCGCAATCAGGGCGACGCCTGGAACTGGATGTTGAACAATCTGCGCCGTGGGGCCGACGAACTGGTGCTGAACGATCCGGCGGTTCAACCAGACGACGACGTCTTCCGGTCGCTGATCAGTTTCGTCGCGATGGTGGGCCTCAGGCTCGGCGAATTGCATGTTGTGCTCGCTGCGAAGACCGGGGACGAGGCCTTTAGCCCGGTGGTTGCCGGCGACAGCGAGGTCGAGGCGATGAGGAAGGCCGTTGCCGGGGAGCTCGCATATGCCATGTCGAAGCTCGATGAACGCGACGAGAATGCCGACCCCGCAATCGACTTGCTCGCAGCACCGCTTCTCGAGCGTCGTTCCGAACTCGCAGAGCTCGCCGGGGTGCTGGCGGAGAGCTCCCGCCATACGCTGATGACACGCACGCATGGCGACTTCCATCTTGGCCAGATTCTTGTCAGCGAGGGTGATGCCGTCATCATCGACTTCGAGGGCGAGCCTGCGAAAAACCTGACCGAGCGCCGCGCCAAGACGAACCCGTTGCGTGATGTCGCCGGGCTTTTGAGGTCGCTGAGCTACCTCGTGGCCACCGCCCAGCTCGATAACGACGCGGTCATCGAACACGAGAACGAGGTCCGCCGCGAGGCGATCGCCCGCTTCGGGCGCCATGCTGAGGAGGCCTTTCTGGATGCCTATTCGCAGGCGGTCTCCGTATCGAAGGAGCTTGACATGCCGCCCGATCAAAGACGCAGGGTTCTCGATGCCTTTCTTCTCGAAAAGGCCGCCTACGAGATCGCCTACGAAGCTCGCAACAGGCCGAAATGGCTTCCGATCCCGCTATCCGGCCTTACCGAAATCGTATCGCGTCTGGCGGGAGTCACGGCATGAATGTTGAGCGCTCGGAACTTCTGGCGGGCATCGGACAGGATGCGCTATGGGCCTTGATCGAGGGGCGCCATGGCGATCCCTTTTCGATCCTCGGCCCCCACCAAAGCGGCGGCATGACGATCGTGCGGGTGTATCTGCCCGGTGCGGAAGCGGTCGATCTCATCGATGCGACGAGCGGCCGGGTGGTGGCGCCTTTCAGCATCGCCCACCCGTCCGGCCTGTTTGCCGCGGCGGCCGCCTCGAGGACGGGATACCGGCTGCGGATCACATGGCCGGATGCAGTTCAGATCATCGAGGATCCCTACAGTTTCGGCCTGCTGCTCGGAGAGCTCGACCTTCATCTGATATCGGAGGGCACCCATTATAGTCTGAGCCGGACGCTCGGCGCGGTGGCAATGTCGATCGACGGTATATCAGGCGTTCGTTTCGCCGTCTGGGCTCCGAATGCGCGCCGCGTCTCGGTTGTCGGCGACTTCAACGCCTGGGACGGGCGGCGAAACCCGATGCGGCTGAGACCGTCGGCGGGCGTCTGGGAGCTGTTCGTCCCCCGGCTGGCCCCCGGCGAAAGGTATAAGTTCGAGATCGTCGATGCTGAGGGGACCTGTCTGCCGCAGAAGGCCGACCCGGTGGCGAGGGCAAGCGAGGCTGCTCCGTCCACCGCCTCCATCGTCGCATCGTCGACGCCGTTTCGATGGACCGATGACGGCTGGATGAAGGGCCGGTCCCGGCAAGACAGGCTGGAGGGCGCGTTCTCCGTCTATGAGGTGCACGTAGGCTCCTGGCTTCGCGATCAAAAGGACGGCAACAGGTCGCTCGACTGGGTCGAACTCAGCCAACGGCTGGTTCCCTATGTCAGCGACATGGGCTTTACCCATATCGAGCTGCTTCCGATCATGGAGCATCCGTTCGGTGGCTCCTGGGGCTATCAGCCGCTCGGCCTGTTCGCTCCGACCGGCCGATATGGGACGCCTGAAGATTTCGCCTATTTCGTCGACCGGTGCCATGGCGCCGGGCTCGGCGTCATTCTCGACTGGGTGCCCGCCCATTTTCCCACTGACGTCTGGGGGCTTGCCCGCTTTGACGGCAGCGCGCTCTACGAGCACGAAGATCCGCGTGAAGGCTTTCACCGCGACTGGAACACGCTGATCTACAATCTCGGCCGCAACGAGGTGAAAGGGTTCCTGATCGCCAGCGCGCTGGAATGGCTCGAGCGCTACCATATCGACGGTTTGCGGGTCGACGCCGTTGCTTCGATGCTTTACCGCGACTACAGCCGCAACGAGGGCGAATGGATTCCCAACCAATATGGCGGTCGCGAGAATCTGGAAGCTGTCGAATTCTTCAAGCACCTGAACAGCATCATTCACGAGCGCTGCCCGCACGCGGTGACGATCGCCGAGGAATCGACGGCTTGGCCCGGGGTGACGAAGCCGCCGGAGCAAGGGGGGCTGGGCTTCGACATCAAATGGAACATGGGCTGGATGCATGACAGCCTGAGCTACATCGAGAAGGATCCGATTTACCGGAGCTATGCCCATGGCACGATGACCTTCGGAATGATCTATGCCTACTCCGAACATTTCATTCTGCCGATTTCACACGACGAAGTCGTCTACGGAAAGGGCTCGCTGCTGACGAAGATGCCGGGCGACGAATGGCAGAAATTCGCCAATCTGCGCAGCTATCTCGCCTTCATGTGGGGCCATCCCGGCAAGAAGCTCCTGTTCATGGGCAGCGAAATCGCCCAGCCCGGCGAGTGGAACCATGACGGGTCGGTGACCTGGGATGTGCTGGACCGGCCTCAGCATGTGGGAATTCAGCGGCTGGTGAAGGATCTGAACGGCCTTTACGGGGACGAGCCGGCATTGCAATTCGGCGACTTTCATCCCGAGGGTTTCGAATGGGCGGCAGCCGACGACGCCGTCAATTCCGTCCTCGGCATGCTCCGTTATGCGCCCGATCGCGCTTCATCGGTGCTGGTCATGTCGAACTTCACGCCCGTGCCGCGTTACGGCTACAGGATCGGCGTGCCGCAGGACGGGGTATGGATCGAGCGGATGACGACGGATGCGCGGGAATATGGCGGCTCGGGCCTCGTCAACGGCGCTGTGTCGACGGAACCTGTGCCCGCCCACGGCAGGCCCGTCTCCCTGTCACTGACGCTGCCGCCGCTATCGACGATTTTTCTGCAGAGACCGTCATTTTGATCGGGTTTCATTCGGTGTGCGGAGCCGGATGAATGAAAGGCCAAGGGCTCGCCTCGGATCCCTTCTCGATGGGAACCTCGATGAGAACAGGTTCGTCGAGAGATAGGGCTTTCTCGATCGCGTCTTTCAATTCGCCAGGGCTCGTCACCTTGAATGCTCGAATGCCGAAGCTCTCGCCAAGCGCGACAAAGTCTGGATTGGTCAGCTCCGAGCCAAGATAGCGGCCTTTATACGCCTGCTTCTGGTCACGCAGTACGTTGCCATAGGCCGAATTGTTGAAGACGATGGCGATGACATTGATCTTATGCTGGACGGCGGTAGCGAGTTCCTGAACCCCGAACATGAAGCCACCATCGCCGGAAACAGAAATAACGGCCTTGTCGGGATTGGCGACTTTCACGCCCAAGGCCGTGTTGAAGCCGAAACCAAGATTGTCCTGATAGCCGCATGTGACGTACTGACGAGGGGCATAGACCGGGAATGCAAATCGGGCGGTAAAGCCAATCTGGCAGATTTCCTCGACGAAGAAGCCGTCCCTTGGCAGGGCTTCGCGAATGGCATCGAGATAGACGAGCTGCGGCTGCACTGCCGAGAAGCGAGACCTTGCCTCTTCGTTGAGCTCGGCAAATTCGCGCGTGCGATCCTTGCGGCTGGAACCTGCCAGCGCATCGAGCAGAGCCTGCGTTCCCTCCTTGGCATCCGAGACGATGCCGACATCGGGCTTGAGGCGGACCATTTCGGTCGGATCGATATCGATGCGGATGACCTTGAGACCTTTGGGTAGCCACTTCCATCGCATGAACTGTAATTCAAGCCGGCTGCCGATCCCGATCAGGACGTCTACCTTCTTCCAGTATTCGTAGGCGGCGACGAAATTCAGATAGTTCGGATGGTCGTCAGCGACTATGCCCTTGCCGGAGCGATGGGCGGTGACGGGGGCCTTCAGCAATTCCGCAAGAGCAGCGATTTCCGCTCCAGCATCCACCGCGCCGCCACCAACCATGATCATCGGGTTGCTGGCACCTGATATCAGTGCCGCCGCGGCAGCGACCTGATCAGGGTTGAAGGCCGGATGAGGTGCTCTCGTGCCGACCGGCAGATCGGATTCTGGGCCGAATTGCCCGAACACGTCCCATGGCGCTTCGACCGCTCCTGGACCCTGGCGGCCGGAGAGCATTTTGGCGACGACCTCGGCCGTGACAGGACCGGTTTCGGACTGGTGATTGATCCGCTCCGCCGTTTTCGTAATCCCGCGCATCGTCGCGAGCTGATCCGGCAGTTCGTGCAACTGCCCTCTGCCTTGACCGATCAGGTGGGACATGATGTTGCCGGTGATGCACAGCACCGGGGCATTGGCGCCGTAAGCGGTGCAGAGCGCCGCGCCGGAATTGAGGACGCCTGGGCCTGGAACGACGGTATAAGCGCCGATCTGGCCGGTGGACTTGGCATAGCCATAGGCCATGTAACCGGCGCCCTGCTCGTGTCTGGTGTGAATGAACCGAATTTTGTCACCGGCCCCGTAGAGGGCATCGTTAAAATCATACATGTGGGCGCCGGGGATGCCGAATACGGTGTCAATCCCATGGGCGACGAGTGAACGGGTCATCGCCTGACCGGTCGTTTCTTTCCTGCTCATCCGGGGGCTCCAATGGCTTGAATTCGGTCAGGCGAGCGTCGACGATTTCAGGCAGCCTTCGGCTCTGAGCGCCGCGACGATGGCGTCGGCGTCTGCCGGTTGCATGCCCGCGAGATTCATACGCCCGGAATCCGCCATGTAGATGCCGTGCCTGGCCCGGAGGGCCGCAGCCGTTTCTTTGGACATGGAAAGATTGGAAAACAGGCCGCGTTGCCGGCGGATGAAGGTCAGATCGAGAGCGGCGTCGGCCAGCGCTGCACGATTGCCGTTGACGCGCAGGCACATCTCTTCGAGCTCAGCGCGCCACATGGCCGACATCTCTTCGCTTTCAAGAATGGTCCTGACGACTGCGGCTCCATGATCGGGCGGCATGGACCAGTTGACTCGAGCAAGTGCCGCCATGTTACTTTCGGCCTTCCTGAGGGCATCCTCATTGCGGGCCATGACATAGAGCGCGCCGACACGCTCGCGATAAAGACCGAAATTCTTGTCACAGGAATAGGCGATCAGCGCCTCGTCGACCGGCTCGAGGATCATGCGTGTTGGTGCGGCGTCCTGTTCGAGGCCGTCGCCGAGGCCCTGATAGGCGAGATCGATGAACGGCACCAGCCGATGCGCAACGAGAATCTCGGTAATCTGCCGCCACTGTTCCATGGTGAAATCGATGCCGGTCGGGTTGTGGCAGCAACCGTGAAGCAGCGCGACGTCGCCTTCCCGAGCGGAAGACAAGCAGGCGACCACGCTTTCGAATTTCACCTGCTGCGACATCAAGTCAACGAAAGCGTACTCCTTTACCGGCAAGCGCGCCGAGCTGAAGATCGGTGCATGATTTGGCCAGCTTGGCGTCCCGAGCAGAAGCTTGGCCGATGGATTCGCCGCTTGGATGAGCTCGGCACCGAGGCGCAGGGCGCCGCTTCCACCCGGTGTCTGAATGCCGACGAGGCGTTGAGCAAACGTCGGCGATTTTCCGAAGATGAGGGGCTGCAAGAGGCGCACGAATTGCAAGTCGCCTTCCGGACCTAGATATTTCTTGCTGTCCTGGATCTCCAGGAGAAACTGCTCCGCCGCTTTGACGGCTCGCATCACTGGCGTGCGTCCCATGGCGTCACGATAGACGCCGACGCCGAGGTCGATCTTTCCGGGGCGATCGTCGGCCTGGAAGGCCTTGATGAGAGCAAGCAGGCTGTCGGCTGGCCGGCTGTTCAGTTCGTCAAACACAAGTCCACCTCGTTTCCGTAATTCTGGCTCGCAGACTAGCTGAACTTTCGCGACGAATTTCTGCGATTATCTCCCTGTGACGGCGCATCTATGCAGACAATCAGCGCGATATGGCTATAATGTGCAGAAATTCACCGTCCGAGGAGGGTGGCCATGCTTGACCCATTCGATATCAAATTGCTCGCCGCTCTCCAGCAAAACAGCGAGGTGACGCAGAGCGAACTCTCTTTGAAGGTCAATCTCTCCGCGACCCAGTGCGCACGCCGTTTGGAAAGGCTGCGTAACGAGCAATATATCCAGAGTGTCGTCGCCATCCTCAATCCCGTGAAACTGGGTTTCACTGTCGTCGCTCATACGCTCGTCAGCCTCAGAGCGCATACGGAAGGTGGAAACGAGCAGCTTCATCGTTTCATCGAGACCGCGCCGGAAATCCTGGAGTGTTATTCGCAGACCGGTGACGCCGACTTTCTGATGAAGGTCATGACGCGCGACCTCGAACATCTCAGCCAGTTTCTCGAAAGAATGATCCGGGTCACCGACAATCTGGCATCGGTGAAGTCAAGCATCGTCCTCAAGACACTGAAAAAGACGACCGCTTTGCCGTTGCAGATCGTGAAGTGAGAGCGGCTCTCACCTGAGATAATGGATATGCGGACGCGAATGATAGGGCGACGTTTCGATAAGGGCCTCTACGGAGAAGACATTCCTTAGAAGATCCTCGCTCAACACATCCTGCGGCGCGCCGGAGGCGACAATCTTTCCATGCTGCATGATGATCAGCTGGTCGCAGAACATGGCGGCATGGTTGAGATCGTGCAGGGCGACGATGCTGGTGATCGGCAGGCCGGAGACGAGCCGCATCAGCCCGATCTGGTGCTGGATATCGAGATGATTTGTGGGCTCGTCGAGGATCAGTTCCTGGGGCGACTGGGCAAGCGCCCGTGCGATGTGGGTGCGCTGCTTTTCGCCGCCCGACAGGCTTTGCCAGCGATCTTCACGTTTCTCCGCTAAGCCGGCGCGCGCCAGCGCCTCTTCGACCGCCTCTTCGTCGGCCCTTGTCCAGCCTGAAAACATCGACCGATGTGGGAACCGGCCGAGCTTGACGACGTCGACGACCCTGAGATTGGCATTTGTCGTGGCGTGCTGCTCGACGAAGGCGATCCGCCGGGCGATCGAGCGGCGGCTGATCGTGCCGATGTCGCTCCGGTCGAGCAGGACACGGCCGGAATGCGGCCGCTTCAGGCCGGCCAGAAGCCGCAGCAGCGAGGTCTTGCCAGAGCCGTTCGGCCCGAGCAGGCCGAGCATCTTGCCTGGCGGCGCGTCCAGGGAAACGCCGTCCAGAATGGTCTTCCTGCCAATCTTCCATATGAGGTTGTCGGCCTTGATGCTCATGATGCGCGCTGGAACCGATAGAGGATGATCGAGAAGAAGGGAACGCCGACCAAGGCGGTGACGACGCCGATCGGCAGGATCTGGTTCGGAATGAGGGCGCGCGCGGCGATGTCGGCGAGTACCATGAAGATCGCCCCTGTTATGGCGCAAGCCGGCAGGAGGCGGACATGCAGCGGCCCGACGACGAAGCGGGCGACATGCGGCACGACGAGGCCGACGAAGCCGATCGACCCCACCATGCTGACGATCGTTGCCGTCATCATCGCCGTCAGCGCGAAGAGCACCATCCGCGCACGGGCGACATTGACGCCGAGCGAGGATGCCGCCTCGTCTCCGAAGGCGAAGGCGTCGAGCACGCGGGCGTAAAACAGGCAGCCGACGAGGCCGATGCCGACGACGATCGAGACCAGCGCGAATTCCGGCCAGCGCACGCCGCCGAAGCTGCCGAGCAGCCAGAACATGACGTCGCGGGCCTGCTGCGCATTGGCCGAGGTGGTGACGATATAGGACGTGGTGGCGTTGAAAAGCTGCGAAGCGGCGACGCCGGCAAGGATGGTGCGATCGGCTCCGCCACGCGTGCCGTTCGACAAGAGGGCGACGAAGAAGAAGGCTGCAAAGGCGCCGGCAAAGGCGCCGGCGGAGAGCGAGACTGCACCGGCGCCGATCCCTAAGATGACGATCGCGACGGCGCCGGTAGAGGCGCCGGCGGAGATGCCGAGAACATAGGGCTCGGCAAGCGGGTTGCGAAGCAGCGATTGCATGATCGCGCCCGACAGCGCAAGGCCCGCGCCGCAGAAGGCGGCAACGAGCGCCCGGCTGAGACGATAATCCCAGATGACGGTCTCGTGGATGCGGTTCAGTTCGACCGCGGTCCATCCTAACCGGTTGGTGACGGCCGAAAACGTGGTTGCAAGCGGGATCGGCAGGTCACCGATCCCGACGCTGACGCCAATGGCGATAGCGATGAGGCAGAAAGAGGCGAGGAGCAGTGCGAGGACGGCTCCCAGCTGCCGGAAGATACGGCCCGCTTCCGTCACTGCAACAGACCGAGAGCCTTCAGCTGGCCGGCCACCTGCTCAGCGCCGTAGACCGTGCGGACGGTCGGGTTCATGGCCTGGCCGTCCATGATCACGATCGCCTTGTTTTTGACGGCGGGGATCTGACTGACGGCCGGATCGGTGTTCAGGAAATTGATCTTGGCCTCCGGTTTATCGAGCTCCCAGCGGTTGCGGTCGAGACTGGCGACGACGATGACGTCGGGATTGGAGGCGATGATGCCTTCCCAGCCGAGCGTCGGCCATTCCGCTTCCGCCGATATCGCGTTGTGTCCGCCCAGCAGGTCGGCGATGAAGCCGGACGCACTGTTCTTGCCGCCGAGATAGGCGTCGGCCGACGGGCTGGGGCTGGAGAACCAGAAGACGTAGGAAAGGTTCTTGCCGTCCTTTGACACGCTGGAGCGAAGCTTGGTTTCGCGCGCCTTGAAGTCGGCGATCAGCGCCTGGCCGCGATCGGCGACATCGAAGATCTGCGAGAGTTCATCGATCTCCTTGTAGAGAAGATCCATGTTCCACAGCACCGCGCGGCTGCCGTACTGGTCCTTGACGTCCTTGGTGCTGAGGCAGGTGCTGGGCGAGAGATAGGTGGCGACGCCCACCTTGTCGAAATCTTCGCGCTTGGCGATCTTGCTGTTCGGCCCGACCAGGCTCGGCAAAGCCACCGCCACGAAGTCGGGATTTTCGGCGAGCATCGATTCGAAGGTCGGCATCTCGACGGTCAGAAGCTTAACCTTGGCATTGGCTTCTGCGAGCTGCGGCAGGACCTTGCTCGGCCAGAAGGCTGTGCCGGCCATCTTGTCCTGCAGGCCGAGCAGCAGCAGGATTTCAGCGCTGTTCTGGCCGAGGCCGATCGCCCGTTCGGGCGCCTTCTGGAAAGTCACCTGCGCGCCGCAGTTTTCCAGTGTCAGCGGGTAGGTCGTCGAACCGGCCAATGACGGCGTTGCGGCAAGGCCGATCAGGGCGGAGAGGCCGCAGGCGGCCAGAAGTGATTTGAGGCTGGTCACGTATAGATCCCGGTGCGTGAGTGTGTACGGCCGGGGTATAGCCACAGGAGCCGCCGAGAAACAAGACCGAATGGATCAACTTATAACAGAAACCGGCAGCGCTGAACTTTCTCCCCGGATGGCGCACTACCGAAGCGTGTCTCGATTTCAAGTTCTATCGGCGTTCGAGAAACTCCCGGATCGCCTGCGAGAGCGCTTCAGGATTCTCCTCGGCCACGTGATGGCCGCTGTCTATGCCGAAGCCGTGCACGTGATCCGCCCACTTCCGCCAGATGGCGACGGGATCGCCATAGATCTGCTCCATGTCGTCGCGTAGCGACCAGAGGCAGAGCATGGGGCAGGTCACTTTCCGGCCGGCGTCGCGATCCTCGCGGTCGTGGAGATGGTCGATGCGGAGGCCGGCGCGGTAGTCCTCGATCATCCCGTGGATCACGGCTGGATCGCGGACGACGTCGACGAGGTCGTCATAGGCTTGCCTTCCCATCAGCGCTGACGAGAGTTTGTCATACCACGCGAGGGGATCGGCCAAGATCGCCCGTTCCGGCTTTTCCGGTTGAGCGAAGAAGAACCAGTGGTACCAGTCTCTCGCAAATTTCCAGTCGGCGCGTTCGAGATGCTCGATCACGGGAATGCCGTCGGCGATGATGAGTCTCTGCACACAGTCGGGATGATCCATCGCCATGCGGAAGGCAGTCAAGCTTCCGCGGTCGTGGCCGGCCACCGCGAAGTTCTCGTGCCCCAGCGTCAACATCAGTTCAACCAGAGCTTCCGCCTTTGCGCGCTTCGAAGAGTTGCGGCTGTCGGGAGCATCGAGCGGCTGGAAGGAGCGGCCGAAACCGGGAAGGTCGGGGCAGACGATCGTAAAATAGGGCGACAGCAGATCGGCCACCTTGCCCCAGGTCATATGTGTCCTGGGATGGCCGTGGAGAAGCAGAACGGCCGGTCCCGTTCCGCCGTGACGGACGCGAAGCGACCCCGGTCCGACCTCGACGGTATCGAGAGAAAAGCCTTCGAACATGCTCAGCTGAGCTTCCCCACACGTTTGGCATAGTCTGAAAATGTGGCCCCTTCGCCCTTCCGACCGGCTTCTCCGGCAAGCTGCAGCACGCGGATCGGAAACAGGATCGCCGCCCGGTTGGCGCCTGACAGCTCGTGGTCGTCATCTTCCTCGATCGCCTTTTGAGCCTTCGAGAGCGCAGCGTCGATCTCCCCGCGCGTGAGCAGTTGCTTATCGGCGATCGCATCACATATCGAGGCCATCGCCATGATCAGGCCCTTGAGCTGCAGATTGGCGGTATTCATGAGAACTCCCAGGTGAAGAAAGGATTTTTAGTCCGGTTCGACCGGCCGGATCGTGTCGACCGAGACCGTACCGTCGAGGATGCCGCGCTTTATATCGCGTCTGTTCCGATCGATTTCGATCACGGTGTAAAGCTTGTCGTCGCGGAAGGCGCTGGCATTGGCTGTCGTCACGTCCTCGGCGGGCGCCGCGTCGACTTCCATGAAATCGAGTTCGCGCGCCGCGGCGACGATCCTGGCATCGCCGGACGTCCTGGCGGCAACGACGATGACGCCGTGGTTGGGAGCATTGTCCCATCTCGGATCGTCGGGTTGGGCGATGGGTTCCAGCCGATAGATGTTGAGCATCTCGCCGCCGGCGTCGAGCGAAGCTTGCGCAGCCGCGTCCTCGATTTGCGCCCGGCTCTCGACCGACTTTCCGAAGGTAGTCGGGCTGGTCGCGTTGTTGATCTCTTCCTTGCCTGTCCTTGAGACGTTCGACATGTCGCTCTCCATTGTCAGGACGGAAACGACAGCCGGCAGCAAAGTGTTCCCGCGCAAGAAAAACCGCAAATTCCGCCGAGACGGTTTCCGGCGAGCATTTCCGATATCTGCAACTATCAGGCTCATTTTGGGCGGTGAATCATGTTAGGATGGACGCGGGACGGCCCATACCATTTTCTGAGTTGAGCGCTAAATTACCGATCGTCGAAGAGGGGGATTTTCGTGAGCAACCAAACCAGCGAATTCGCGCGCGACAGCGTTGCGGTAGACAGCCTCAATGGGCACGACCCAAAAACGATGGCGTTCGACGATGCCAGTGCGCTTCTGGAAGTCCTTGTCGCGGTCAGGCGCGGCGACTTTTCCGTACGGATGCGGTCCGACCTGACCGGTCTCACCGGCAAGGTCGCCGATGCCCTCAACGACATCATCGCCGCCAATCAGCGCATGGCCCAGCAACTCGAGCATGTCGGGCAGGTGGTCGGCCGGGACGGGCGAACGAGCACGCGCGTACGCTTCGGCCTGTCGGACGGCTCCTGGTCCGAAATGGAAGGATCGATCAACGGTTTGATCGACGATCTCCTATGGCCGACGACCGCCGTCACGCGCACAATCACCGCGGTTGCCAAGGGAGATCTCTTGCAGACCGTGCCGCTGGATGTCGACGGGCGGCCGCTCAAAGGCGAATTCCTGCGCTCGGCCGATATCGTCAACACTATGATCAAGCAGCTGAGCGTCTTCACATCGGAAGTGACGCGCGTCGCCCGCGAGGTCGGCACGGACGGAAAACTCGGCGGCCAGGCACAGGTGCCGGAGGTGACGGGCGTCTGGAAGGATCTCACCGAAAGCGTGAACTCGATGGCGTCGAACCTGACGGCGCAGGTGCGCAACATCGCTGACGTCACGATCGCCGTTGCGAACGGCGACCTTTCCAAGAAGATCACCGTCGACGTGCGCGGCGAGATCCTACAGCTCAAGGAGGCGATCAACACCATGGTCGACCAGCTCAGGTCCTTCGCCTCCGAAGTGACGCGCGTCGCCCGCGAGGTCGGCACTGAAGGCAAGCTCGGCGGACAGGCGCTGGTGCCTGGCGTTGCCGGCACCTGGAAGGACCTGACCGACAGCGTCAACGCCATGTGCGGCAACCTGACGGCCCAGGTCCGCAACATTGCCCAGGTGACCACGGCGGTGGCGCGCGGCGACCTGTCGCGCAAGATCACCGTCGACGTCTCGGGCGAAATCCTGGAGCTCAAGGAAACCATCAACACGATGGTCGATCAGCTGAACGGCTTTGCCGGCGAAGTGACGCGCGTGGCGCGTGAAGTCGGCACGGAGGGCCGGCTCGGCGGCCAGGCGCAGGTGCCAGGCGTCGCCGGCACCTGGAAGGACCTCACCGACAACGTCAATTCCATGGCCTCGAACCTGACCGCGCAGGTGCGCAACATTGCCGAGGTCTCGACTGCGATCGCCAATGGCGACCTGTCGAAGAAGATCACGGTGACAGTGTCGGGGGAAATCCTCGAGCTGAAAGAGACGATCAACACGATGGTCGATCAGCTCAACGCCTTTGCTTCGGAAGTGACCCGCGTGGCCCGTGAAGTTGGCACGGAAGGCCGGCTTGGCGGCCAGGCCAATGTGCGCGGTGTCGCCGGCACCTGGAAGGATCTGACCGAAAACGTTAACTCCATGGCCGGCAACCTGACGGCGCAGGTCCGCAATATCGCGGACGTCTCGACCGCCATTGCCAATGGCGATCTGTCGAAGAAGATCACTGTAGACGTGAAGGGCGAAATCCTCGAACTGAAAGAAACCATCAACACGATGGTGGACCAGTTGAACGCCTTCGCCTCGGAAGTGACGCGCGTCGCCCGCGAAGTGGGCACGGAGGGCCGGCTCGGCGGCCAGGCCAATGTGCGCGGCGTCGCCGGCACCTGGAAGGACCTGACCGACAGCGTCAACTCCATGGCCTCCAACCTGACCGGGCAGGTGCGCAACATCGCCGAAGTTGCGACCGCCGTCGCGCAAGGAGACCTTTCCAAGAAGATCACCGTCACCGTGTCCGGGGAAATCCTCGAACTGAAGGAAACCATCAACACGATGGTCGATCAGTTGAACGGCTTTGCCGGCGAGGTGACGCGTGTGGCGCGCGAGGTCGGCACCGAAGGCCGGCTCGGCGGCCAGGCGAACGTGCTCGGCGTCGCCGGCACCTGGAAGGACCTGACCGACAGCGTCAATTCCATGGCGGGCAACCTGACGGCGCAGGTGCGCAACATCGCCGAAGTCTCGACCGCGATCGCCAATGGCGACCTGTCGAAGAAGATCACGGTGTCGGTCTCGGGCGAAATCCTCGAGCTCAAGGAAACGCTGAACACCATGGTCGATCAGCTGAACCGCTTCGCTTCCGAAGTCACGCGTGTGGCGCGCGAAGTCGGCACCGAGGGCAAGCTCGGCGGCCAGGCGCAGGTGCCGGGTGTTGCAGGCACTTGGAAGGACCTCACCGAAAACGTCAACTCCATGGCCTCCAACCTCACCGGCCAGGTCCGCAATATCGCCGAAGTGACGACGGCCGTGGCGCGCGGCGACCTGTCTCGCAAGATCACCGTCGACGTGAAGGGGGAAATCCTCGAACTGAAGAACACCATCAATACGATGGTGGACCAGCTCAATGCCTTTGCCGGCGAAGTGACGCGCGTCGCCCGCGAAGTCGGCACCGAAGGCAAGCTCGGCGGCCAGGCGCAGGTGCCTGGTGTCGCCGGTACCTGGAAGGATTTGACCGACAGCGTCAATTCCATGGCCGGCAATCTGACGGCGCAGGTCCGCAACATCGCCGAGGTGGCCACCGCCATCGCCAACGGCGACCTGTCTCGCAAGATCACGGTCGACGTGCGCGGCGAAATCCTGCTCTTGAAGGATACGTTGAATACCATGGTCGATCAGCTTCGCTCCTTTGCCGGCGAAGTGACGCGTGTCGCACGCGAAGTCGGCACCGATGGCAGGCTCGGCGGCCAGGCCGTCGTTCCCGGTGTCGCCGGCACCTGGAAGGACCTGACCGATAACGTCAACCTGCTCGCCGCCAATCTGACGACCCAGGTTCGAAACATCGCCGAAGTCACGACCGCCGTGGCGCGCGGCGACCTGTCGCGCAAGATCACAGTCGACGTGAAAGGGGAAATCCTCGAACTGAAGAACACCATCAACACGATGGTGGACCAGCTCAATGCCTTTGCCGGCGAAGTGACGCGCGTCGCCCGCGAAGTCGGCACCGAAGGCAAGCTCGGCGGCCAGGCCCAGGTGCCTGGTGTCGCCGGCACATGGAAGGACCTGACCGACACCGTCAACGTCATGGCCGCCAACCTGACCGAGCAGGTCCGCGGCATCGTCAAGGTGGTGACGGCGGTGGCGAACGGCGACCTCAAGCAAAATCTCACCGTCGCATCGAAGGGCGAGGTGGCGGCCCTTGCCGAAACCATCAACAACATGACCAACACGCTCGCGACCTTTGCCGATCAGGTGACCACGGTGGCGCGCGAAGTCGGCGTCGAAGGCCGCCTCGGCGGTCAGGCGAACGTGCCGGGCACCGCCGGCACCTGGAAGGACCTGACCGGCAACGTCAACCTGCTTGCCGCCAATCTGACGACGCAGGTGCGCGCCATCGCCGAGGTGGCGACCGCCGTCACCAAGGGTGACCTGACGCGCTCGATCAAGGTCGACGCGCGCGGCGAAGTGGCCGAGCTCAAGGACAACATCAACACGATGATCGACAACCTCCGGCTGACCACCGAGCGCAACACCGAGCAGGACTGGCTGAAGACCAACCTGGCGCGCTTTACCAACATGCTGCAGGGGCAGCGCGACCTGACGCTGGTCGGCAAGATGCTGCTGTCGGAGCTGGCGCCTTTGGTCGGCGCCCATCAGGGGGTCATCTACCAGGTGGATGCCGACGAGCGGCAGCCGGCCCTGTCGCTGCTCTCTGTCTACGCGAAAGGCGGCGAGGCGGCGCATCCGGCCCGGCTCGAATTCGGCCAGGGCCTTGTCGGGCAGTGCGCCAGCGACGCCCGCCGTATCCTGGTCACCGACCTTCCCGACAACGTTGTTCCGATAAGCTCCGGCGTGTTCACGACCCTGCCGAGAAGCGCCATCGTGCTGCCGGTGCATTTCGAGGGGCAGGTGAAGGCGGTGATCGAGCTTGCTTCGGTAGGCGAATTCACCGAACTGCAATTGTCTTTCCTCGACCAATTGACGACATCGATTGGCATCGTCCTCAACTCGATCGAAGCGACGATGCAGACCGAAGGCCTGCTCAAGCAGTCCCAGCAGCTTGCCGCGGAGCTTCAGACGCAGCAGCGCGAGCTGCAGCAGACCAACGAGCAGCTCGGCCAGAAGGCGCAGCAGCTGGAAGAGCGCAACGTCGAAGTCGAGGCGAAGAACCAGGAGATCGAGCAGGCCCGGCGCGCGCTGGAGGAAAAGGCAACCGAGCTGGCGCTGACCTCGAAATACAAATCCGAATTCCTCGCCAACATGTCGCACGAGCTGCGCACGCCTTTGAATTCGATCCTCATTCTCGGCCAGCAGCTGGGAGAAAACCCGGATGGCAACCTCTCAGGCAAGCAGGTCGAGTTCGCAAAGACGATCCACGGGGCAGGCACCGATCTGCTGAACCTCATCAGCGACATCCTCGACCTGTCGAAGATCGAGTCCGGAACCGTGTCGGTCGACGCCGAGGAGATCCCCGTCAGCAACCTGCTCGAGGTAATGGCGCGGCCGTTTCGGCATGAAGCCGAGAACCGAGGCCTGTCGTTCTCGGTCGAGATCGGCGACGATATCACGAGGAGCATCATCACCGATTCGAAGCGGCTGCAGCAGATCCTCAAGAACCTGCTGTCGAACGCCTTCAAATTCACCGCGCAGGGCGGCGTGACGCTTCGCGTCGCGTCGGCAACGAGCGGTTGGTCGTCCGATCATCCCTCGCTCAGGCACGCGCCTTCGGTCATCGCCTTCGAAGTGGTCGATACCGGCATCGGCATACCGCCTGAAAAACAACGCATCATCTTTGAGGCGTTCCAGCAGGCGGATGCCTCGACAAGTCGCAAATACGGCGGCACCGGCCTCGGCCTGGCGATCAGCCGCGAACTGGCGAACCTGCTCGGCGGCGAGATCCAGCTGCGCAGCACCCCCGGTGTCGGCAGCACTTTCGTCCTCTACCTGCCGCTCACCTATGTCGGCGCCGGCGCAGTTGCGCCGAAGTCCGTTCCGTCGGCGAACGTCGTGGAATTCGCCGAGGCGGCAGCAAACCGCCGCGCCGAAAAGCCGACCGAACATGTCGAAGACGATCGCCATCAGATAGCGGCCGGCGACTCGGTGCTGCTCGTCGTCGAGGACGATGCGCATTACGCCCGCGTCCTGGTGGATCTTGCCCGCGACAATGGATTCAAGGTTCTGGTGGCGATGCGCGGCAGCGATGCGCTCGCACTCGCGCAGGATTACAGGCCGGCTGCGATCTCGCTCGACATCTTCCTGCCCGACATGCTCGGCTGGACGGTGCTGAGCCAGCTCAAGCAGAATCCGCAGACGCGGCATATTCCGGTGCAGATCATCAGCCTCGACGAGGATCGCCAGCATGGGCTGACCCGCGGCGCCTTCGCTTTCATGAGCAAGCCGACGACGCCGGAAGGCCTGGGAAAAGCACTGTCGCGATTGAAGGCCTATGCGCAGCCGCGCCGCAAGCATCTGCTGCTCGTGGAAGACAACGAGGCCGAGCGTCTGAGCGTCACCGCCCTTCTCGGACATGACGACATCGATATCACCAGCGTCGGCTCCGGATCGGAAGCTCTCGCGGCGCTTCGGCAGAATTCCGCCGACTGCGTGGTGCTCGACCTTTCCCTTCCCGACATGTCCGGCTTCGACGTGCTGGAGCAGATGCGCGACGACACCGAGATCGGCGAGGTGCCGGTGGTCGTATTCACCGGCCGGGAGCTTTCCGCCGAGGAAGACGCGGCGCTGCACAGCATGGCCCGCAGCGTCGTGGTCAAGGGGGTCGAGTCGCCCGAACGTCTCCTGGATGAGACGGCCCTGTTCCTGCACCGGGTGGTCGCCGACCTGCCGGCCGCTAAACAGGCAACGCTGCAGGAACTGCACAGCTCGGACGAGGATCTGGTCGGCGAGACCGTGCTGCTTGTCGACGACGACGCCCGCAACATCTTCGCGCTGAGCAGCGTCCTCGAACGCCGAGGAATGAAAGTCCTGACCGCGACGACCGGCAGCGAAGCCATCGACGTCATCAACAACGAACCCTCTGTCGCGATCGTGCTGATGGACATCATGATGCCTGGAATGGACGGCTACGAGACGATGCAGGTCATCCGTTCGGAGCCCCGGTTCCGGCGGTTGCCGATCGTGGCGCTGACGGCCAAGGCGATGAAGGGCGACCGCGAGAAATGCCTGGAAGCGGGCGCGTCCGACTATCTGGCGAAGCCGGTCAATACCGAACAGCTTCTGTCGGCTCTTCGCATGTGGCTGCATCGCTGAGGATCTGGCCATGAACCCCGTCAACATCCTCCTCGTCGACGACCAACCGGCAAAGCTCCTGAGTTACGAGGTCATTCTCGAAGAGCTCGATGAAAATCTCATCAAGGCGCAATCCGCTCGCGAAGCTTTCGAACATCTGTTGCGCACCGAAATCGCGGTGATCCTCGTCGATGTCTGCATGCCCGAACAGGACGGGTTCGAACTCGTCAGCATGATCCGGCAGCATCCGCGCTATCAGAACACGCCGATCATCTTCGTCTCCGCCGTCATGCTGGCGGAACCCGACCGGCTGCGCGGCTATGCGGTGGGCGCGGTGGACTACGTTTCCGTCCCGATCGTCCCCGAGGTGCTGAGAGCCAAGGTGCGGGTCTTTGCCGATCTCTACAGGAAGACGAGGGAACTCGAACGCCTGAACGCCGAGCTGGAGGCCCGCGTTCACCAGCGCACCGCCGAGCTCGAGGCTTCTGCAGCGCAGTTGCGTGAGCTCAACGAGGAACTCGAGCACCGGATCGATCAACGGACGCGGGAGCGCGAAGAGGCGCTCGCACAGCTGTTCGAGGCGCAGAAGCTCGACACGATCGGCCATCTCACGGGTGGCGTCGCCCACGACTTCAATAACCTCCTCATGGCAGTTCTCGGCAGCCTCAACCTTCTGAAGAAGCGGCTTCCGGCCGATGAACGCAGCGAACGGCTGGTAACGAACGCGATCCAGGCTGCCGAACGCGGCACCGCGCTGACCCAGCGCCTGCTTGCTTTCGCACGCCGCCAGGAACTCAAGCCGCAGGCGGTCGACTTCTTCAGGCTGTTCGAAAACGTCGAGGATCTTCTCGCCAAGGCGGTGGGGCCGCGCATCGAAATCCGCAAAAGCATCCCGGCGGATCTGGCGCCCCTCCTGGTCGACAGCAACCAGCTGGAACTGGCGCTGCTTAACCTGTTCGTCAATGCGCGGGATGCGCTCGAAAGCGGCGGAGCCGTGACGGTTGCCGCGGCGGCAGCCGAAGACGACCGCCCGGCCGGGCTCGCGGGCGGAAATTACATCAGGATATCGGTGTCGGACGATGGCGAGGGGATGGACGAGGCAACGGTCTCGCGTGCCGCCGAACCGTTTTTCACCACCAAGGGGGTCGGCAAGGGCACCGGTCTCGGCCTGTCGATGGTGCATGGCCTGGCGGCGCAATCCGGCGGCTCTATCCAGATATCGAGCGTCAGGGGCAAGGGCACGACGGTTTCGCTTTGGCTGCCTGTTGCCGAAACCTTCGTCAAGGCGCAGCCGGCTGTCGAGCCTCCGGCGGCGGAGCCTTTGAAACCGGCGTCTCGGCCGCTTGCCATTCTCGTTGTCGACGACGACGCCCTTGTCAGAACGGGAACCGTGGCGATGCTGGAAGATCTCGGGCATCTGCCGCAAGAGGCGTCTTCCGCTTCCCAGGCTTTGGAATTCTTTGCCGACGGACAGGGTTGCGATCTGGTCATCACCGATCATGCCATGCCGGGCATGACGGGCGCCGAGCTTGCGCGTCACCTTCGCGCATCCTTTCCAGGCCTGCCCATCATCTTGGCCTCGGGCTATGCCGAGTTTTCCGAAGACCATGGCCTCGGCCGGATGCTGCGGATGAAAAAGCCATTCACGCAGGAACAGCTTCAGACGGCCATGGATCAGGCGCTCTCGGGCAAAGTCGCGGCGGCTTGAGGGTCGAAGTGCCGCGGCAATTTCTGGTCGCAGTCAAGGTGGTGCCGTCTGTTTTATTTGTCCGGGTTATCAAAAACTGATAATATTGCCTCGATGAAAGGTATTGCCATGCCGTCCAGCTATAATATCGGGCCTCGCTATGAAGGCTTTGTCCGTGAGCTTGTTGAAAGCGGGCGCTATGCCAGCGCCAGCGAAGTCATGCGCGATAGCCTCCGCTTGCTGGAACAGCGGGAGGAAATTCGTGCGCTTGAACTGGAAAAACTCAAGCGGGAATATGCCGAGGGCAAAGCCAGCGGCGAACCCGAAGAGATTGATCCTACGGCCTTCCTGCAAGAGCTGAAAGCAGAACGCGCAGCTCGTGGCTAAATATAAGTTGACTCCGCGTGCCCAGCGCCAGATGCGCGATATCTGGCGCAATATCGCCGTTCACAATGAACCGGCTGCCGACAGGCTCCTGCAAAAGCTTTTCGACAAGTTCGAACTGGTCGCTGCTCATCCCGAAATGGGGCCTGCGCGCCCGGAAATCAGCCCCGTCGCCCGCCTGATTATGGAGGGGCGTTATATCGCCATCTATGAACCCACCAATTACGGCGCCGAAATTGTCGTCGTTGTCCACGGGATGCGCGAGCCCACGACCTGGCTCGATTGACCTAACCTTCTATGTTCCGGTGAATATCGTCACCTGATGCCGGCGGCCGCTTTCGCGTGTCCGCTGGCGGACGAAACTTTTTGCTCCCGCAAAAGTTACCCAAATCCCATCCCAATTTCATCGAAGGCTTTCCCTTGACCAAAATGACGTTCGGCCCCGCATTCACCGAAAAGGGCATTCTGTTTCGCCTCTGGGCTCCCTTGCATGAAAGCGTGTCGCTGGATCTCGAAGGCGCTGATCCGCGGCCGATGCAGGCGGTCGAAGGCGGCTGGCATCATTATACGGTCGCCGACGCTCGTCCCGGCACGCGTTACCGCTTCGTCCTGCCGGACGGTCTTGAAATTCCCGATCCCGCCTCGCGGTTTCAGCCGCAGGATGTGCACGGGCCGAGCGAAGTGGTCGACCTTTCCCTCTATCGCTGGAAGACGAGCGACTGGACGGGACGGCCTTGGGAAGAGATGGTGATCTACGAGATGCATATCGGCTGCTTCACGCCGGAGGGTACGTTCAAGGCAGCGATCGAGCGGCTCGACCATCTGCAGGCGCTGGGTGTTACGGCACTGCAGATCATGCCGCTTAGTGAATTTCCCGGGCGTTACAGCTGGGGTTATGATGGCGTGCTTCCCTATGCTCCGGACAGCAGCTATGGCCGGCCGGAAGATTTCATGGCGCTGGTGGACGCAGCGCATCAGCGCGGCATCTCGGTTTTCCTGGACGTGGTCTACAATCACTTCGGGCCTGACGGGAACTATATCCCCTCCTATGCGCCGCTCTTTACCGACCATCACAAGACGCCCTGGGGCAACGGCATCAATTACGACGGCGACGGATCGGAGGTGATCCGCGAATTCATCATCGAGAACGCCATTTACTGGATCACCGAGTTCAGACTCGACGGTTTCCGCTTCGATGCCGTCCACGCCATCAAGGACGACAGCGCCGAGCATCTGCTTCACGCGCTTGCCCGCCGCGTCAGGGACGCGGCCGGCGACCGGCATGTTCACCTGATCGTCGAAAACGAGGAGAACGACAGCGACCTGTTGACGCGTGACGAAAACGGGGAAGTCAAGCTGTTCACCGCCCAGTGGAACGACGACGTACACCATGTGCTGCATATCACCGCCACCGGCGAAACCTTCGGCTATTATGCCGATTACGCCGGTGACGCCGGCAAGCTCGGCCGGGCGCTGGCGGAAGGCTTCGTCTTTCAGGGGGAACACATGCCCTACCGCGGCGCAAGCCGCGGCAGGCCGAGCGGCCATCTCCCGCCCACCGCTTTCATTTCCTTCATCCAGAACCATGACCAGATCGGCAACAGGGCGCTGGGGGATCGGGTTCTGGTTTCGAGCCCGGCTGATGTTGTCAAGGCTGTCGCCGCCATCTACCTGCTGGCGCCCGAGATCCCGATGCTGTTCATGGGGGAGGAATGGGGTGCCAAAGAGCCTTTCCCCTTCTTCTGCGATTTCGACGAGGATCTGAACGAGAAGGTCAGGAAAGGCCGTCGCGAGGAGCTTTCCCGTCTCCCGGGCTTCGACGCCGACGACCTTCTCGACCCGACGGCGCCATCGACCTTCGCCGCCGCCAAGCTGGACTGGTCGAAACTCGCCTCTTCCGAGGTCCTTGATTTTTACAGGGCGCTTCTCGACCTCCGGCACCGCAGGATCGTGCCTTTGCTGAAAGGCGCTGGCGCCGGGAACGCGGTCTATCGCTCGGCGGGAAGCGCGCTCGCGGTGGATTGGACCCTGGCGCAAAACCGGCATCTTCATCTGCACGCCAACCTCGGCGCGGAAGCGGCACCGCTCGTCTCGCAGCGAAGCGACGGCGAGACGATCTTTCATCTCGGCGGCGGCGATGGTGGCGATCTTGCGCCCTGGACGGTGATCTGGAGCATCGGCGAGGCGTGACGGCGTGCTGACAGGAAGGCGATCGAACGATGAAATCTGCTGAGCTCGACAAGCTCGCCCGCCGGCACGGCATCAGCCTGACGAGGCCCAGTCCCGACAATCGGGAGGTGGCGATATCAGGCGAGACCAAGCGCAAGATCCTCTCGGCACTAAAGATCGACTTGCTGAGAACGGCCGATCCCGAGAACGGCGCGCCGCGGCGGGAGTCCAAGCCGGCGGCTAAGAAGATCGCCAGGTCATTTCTGCCCGATTTCCTTTCCGGCACGCGCGTCTGGGGCGTGAGCCTGCAGCTTTACGAGCTTCGTTCGGCGCGCAACTGGGGCATAGGAGACTTCGAGGATCTGTCCGATATGGCGGATCTCGCGGGATCGCTGGGCGCCGATTTCATCGGCCTCACCCCGCTTCACGCGCCGTTTCTCGCCGATCCAGACCGTTGCAGCCCCTATGAGCCCGCGAGCCGCCAGCATCTCAACCCGCTCTATATCGCGGTCGACCGGCTGCCGGGTTTTGCCTGCAGTCCCGAACTCGAACGACAATTGGCAAGCCTTCGCCAAACCGATCTCGTCGACTACGCCGGCGTCGCACAGATCAAGCTGAGGGCCCTGCGCGATCTCTGGCCGGCCTGGCGACGGCGCAGCGTGATCGACGACGCCTATGATCCGGCCGATTTCGACGCCTTCATCACGCTAGGCGGTAACAGCCTGCGGCTGCATGCGCTTTTCGAATGCCTCTCGTTTTCCATGGTCGAGCGCGGGGCGGGCGCCGGCTGGCAGGGGTGGCCAGCCGATTTGCAGCGCTTCGACAGCGCCGCCGTCGCCGAATTCGAGCGCGGACACGCGGACGATGTTTGTTTCCACATGTGGCTGCAATGGCTCGCCCATCGGCAGCTGATGCAGGCGGCGGACCGGGCGCGGAAGGCCGGCCTGCGGATCGGGCTCTATCTCGATCTTGCCGTCGGGGAGGCGGTCGACGGCTCGGCGACATGGAGCGAGCCGGATACCTATGTCTCGAAGGCCACCATCGGCAGCCCACCCGATCCATTCGCCGTCGACGGGCAGGACTGGCACCTTGCCGGATATCTGCCTTCCGCGATCGCGGCAGGAGAAATGTCGCCTTTCCGGCGCATGGTCAGCGCTGCCATGCGATATGCGGGCGCGATCCGCATCGACCACGCCGCAGCGCTTCGCCGCCTCTTCCTGGTGCCATTGGGCAGCAGGCCGGACGGCGGCGCCTATGTCCGTTATCCCGCGGATCGGCTTCTGCAGATCCTCGCAGAAGTGTCCGCCGAGCATCGGTGCCTCGTCATCGGAGAAGACCTGGGACTGATCCCCAAGGGATTGCAGGACGATCTGGCGGCGGCCCACATTCTCTCCTACCGCATCCTTTCCTATGAACAGGACGAAAAGGGCTTCAAGCCGGCGGACGTCTATCCCGTCCTGGCTTTGGCCTGCATTTCGACGCACGACCACCAGACCCTTGCCGGCTGGTGGCGCGGCGCCGACATTCAGGCCCGGTGCGACCATGGCATCGTGCCGCCCGATCTCACCGAAAAACATCTCGAAGACCGCAAGCGCGAGCGGAGGAACCTGAAGGCGGCGCTGAAGTCTGCCGGCCTCGACCTGCCGGCCAGGCTTTCCCAAACGCGGGCAAGCGAGGAGACGCTGAGGGAATTGACCGTCAGCGCCTATCGCTTCATCGCCAGGACGCCCTCGCTTCTCTCCGCGGTCCGTCTCGCCGATCTCACCGACGAAAAAAGGCCAACCAATGTGCCAGGCACCAGCGACAGCTATCCGAACTGGAAGCCGAAACTATCGGTTTTGCTCGCGGATCTGTTGTCGAGCCCGCTGCTCAAAAGCGTGACGGCGGCAATGCGGGAGGAACGTCCGCGGGAGTGATAAAGGCAGGGCGAGCCGCCCGCTTCATCATTGTCGTTCGATAGGGCCTGCCGCGCATATGGAAATCGCTTCGCGCAGGGAACGAATAGGAAGCCGGCGAATTTTGAAGGAATGGGGACAGGCATTGCCGAGATGAGGACCCGTCCGCTTTCGCCGCTTCAGATGCGGCGACCAATATTGATGGAAAACAAGACCATGACGAGCGCATTCATCCTTATCGCATTGGCTCTGATCATCATCTACGCCGGCCCGACACTGCTGTTCATCTGCGTCGGATATGCCGATTATATGCTGGAGCGGCGAAGGCATATGGTGGCGTTGAAGCACGCCGTGAAGCGTCGCAGCGACGAGTTTTAGAGCCTTTCGCGGGAAAACCCGCTTCGCACTTCTCCTGGAATGGCTAGAGGTGGTGGACACCTTTCGTCGGCTTGGATGTCACCCTGATTTCCCAGAAAAGGGATGCAGAGGTTGGCGAAACCCGCCTCCGGCAGCCGGCATTCGTGAAACGCCTCTGCGAATAGTCAGTCGTTCGCCGTGACCATGACGCCAAGTACTGAAGGAATGGTGTTCGGTGCCCCCATGGCCGCGCCGATGATCATCGGGACGGGAACCGGCTTTTCCGGCGCGGCGCTGATCGTCAGGCTTTTCAGTCCGTCGAGATAAGTGTTGACGGCAGCAGCCACCTGGTTTTGCAGCTCGGGCATGTTGAGCTGCGCCATCATCATCGGGACGAGACCTTTCAGCGATTGCGCCAGTTGGTCGCCCGTCACGCCCTGCTGCGAGCCGGCATAATCGAGCGCCTTCTTGGTGATCGAGGCATCGTCGAAGCGGATCGAGGCGCTGTTGATCGTCAGCTGCTGCATCAGCCCCAGCATCGCAAGGCCGGCGGCGACGCGATGGCGCGGTCGTTCCGGTTTCGGGCCGAAGTCTCGCCTGCACTGATGTCTCCGACCAAATTCTGGAACTATGTCTGTCGTCCCCTGTTACATTGACGATAAAAGCGAGTGCCGCGCGAAGACGAGGCAGTTGGAGGGATCGATGAAGCGGAGCATAGGATTTTGGCTGGTTTTTGCGCTTGTGCTGACAGGCTGCACGACCAGCGCAGGCAGTTATTCGTCGGCAGGACTGGCGCCCATTCCCGGCAGCATCACGTATAATGGCCAGCCTCGCACGAAGTTGACGAAATCGCCCGCGGGTTCTTCCTTCCCTCACACCTTCACAGATCAGTGGGGACGCCAGGTCGAGGAGATCTACGTCATCCGACCCGACCGGAGCCTGCTTATCGCGCAGCGCCATTACCGCCCGGTTTTCTCGCTCGACGACGACTAAACGAGCAGTTTCCGCTTGAGAGACTAGGAAGGAGAATGATCATGCCGCCCCGCAAGAGCACAGAAACGAAAACACTCGACACCAAGGGAGCCAAAATTGGGGAACCCGTGCCGAAGGCCATCATTGATACAAATACCGCCTCCGTCGGCATTCCACGGCAGGCAGAGTCTGATCTGCACGAAGACCTGAGCGCGCTGCGAAAACAAATCGACGCGCTCCAGCAGCGGGTGGCCACTGCCGCCCGATCGGCCAAGGAGAATGCCGACGACGCAATGCGCCAGACGCAGGCGGCGGTGAAGCGTCATCCAGTCTCGACATTGGTCGTGGTGGCGGCTGTATGTGGCGCGTTTGCGCTTATCTTCGCCGGACGTCGTGCAGAGCCGCCGCGGCGCTATCGCTATCGGTCGGCACTGGACGAATTGCGGGATCTCTATGACTCGGTCCGCGATCGGGTCTGACAAGATTTCAGGATTGCGAGAATCATCAATATGCCCGACGCTTCATCATCAGCGAGGGATTACATGTTCGATATAATCGTGAGAAGTGCACTTGATATCGTTGGGCAGACGGAGCGTCTGATCGAGGCGATGCGGCGGATGCTGCAGAGTGAAGAGTTTGACGAGGTAGAAGTGTACGAGCTCGACTATGAGATTGAGCGACTCGGAGACGTTGTTTTCAACGTGGACGAGGCCGTCCGCTCGCTGGTACGCTCGGTCGGATATTCACTAAAAGGTGCCCACGTGCACGCAATCTGCAGAACGTTGCACTGACGGCTAATCGCCAGGCTTCGGACCGACGGCTTACGAGACCCGTGGCCTGTATTTGATTATCTCGATTCTGCGTGTCACGCCGATGTCACGCGACCGTCGCAGCAATATGTGCTTGATAGGCGCCGTTGGGCTCAGGCCATCGGTCGGGCCGAAATTTCTATTGTTGCTGAGGCATCGCGATGACCTTGAAAGCCACCGGGCTGGAAATTGGCCCCGACGAATTCGTTTTTCCGGTTCACACCCGAACGATCGCACAGATCAGGTACGATTTTCTCAATCAGGTCATGACCGTGGTCTATCACGACGGTCGTTCGCGCACGACGGCTGGCATACAAGGCCCCGCAATGCTGAGGATTCTTGCCCAGCGTCCAGTGGAGCGCTCTCCGTTTCTATTGCAAACCGTCATCTGACGCGGGAAAGACATCGTCGACCCTTTTCGGTCGGATCCGAACTGGCTTCCGCGGGTTAAATCACCATTGCCGTGCATCCATTTCCCGCGGCCTGCGTTCATCCCCCAACAGCCAGACACATGGAGGGAACGCCGATGACCTTTCCACCACCGAAGACCGAATTTCCCGCGCAGCGCTTCGAAGAGGCGACCGCAGCCGCGCGCGATGCTTTGGAAAGGCTGATTGCAGCCGCCAATGAAGCCGGATGGGGCTCCGAGGAGATAACCGCGGCGCTCCTGAAGGCCGCGCAGTTTCTGAGCGATGCCAACAAGAGAGATCCCGATCCGGCCGACGACCCCTCAATCAGCGATGCACCCGCCTGGGAGCAGATTGGTCATGGAGAGCTCTACGATTAGAGCATGATGCCGTAAAGTGTGATCGTTTTCGGACCACATCATGCTCCAACTCTTTAATTTAGAACAGGATGATTTCAGGCCGACCTGGCCTAAAATCATCCTGTTCTAAAGGGGATCTCACCGGCCAATCGTGGCGACGGAGCCGCGCAGGACGAGGCTCGTGCTGACGCGCAGACGTTCGACGGCAAGAGGGGTGCGTTCGATACGGGCGATGAGCCGTTCGCCGGCGAGCTTGCCCATCTCGTAGACGCGCTGGTCGACTATGGTGATCGGCGGAACGGTGACGCTGGTCCAGTCGGCATCGAGAAACGAAATCATCGATACGTCCTTGGGGATGGACAGGCCGAGCGATTGCAGCGACTTGAAGATGCGCAAGCCGACGAGACTGTCCGATGCCAACAGCGCCGTCGGCGCGGCACTGTCTGCGAGCAGGTGTTTGATTACGCCGTCCGTCTGATGCTGGTCCGTGGCGCCGAGCCTGACATAATGAAGAGGGTTCGGCAAACCCGCCTCGGTCAGGACACTGACAAAACCCTCCACGCGTTCGCGCACGGCGGAATTCGAGATCCGCCCGATATTGGTGAGCCCACCGCCCTCGGCGTCCATGGCAGAGACGTAGGCGAGGCGGCGATGTCCTTGCCCGATCAAATGCCGGGTCGCCGCGATGGCCGCATCCCGGTCGTCGCCGGTCACGGCGTCGACATCGAGTTCGGGGATGGCCCGGTCGAATAGGACGAGCGGCACGCCGGCTCGGCGGACGTGCTGGAGATGATCGATACTGTCGCAACGGGCCGGCGTCACGATCAGGCCATCGACGCGTTTGCCGATCAGGAGGTCGACGGCCGATTTTTCCGCATCGAGCTCTTCGCCCGAATTCGCGATGATGACGTTGAATCCCGCAAGGCGGGCCGCATCGCTGATGCCGCGCACCGCCAGGCTGAAGAAAGCGTTCTCGATATCGCCGACCACGACCCCGATGATGCCGGACCTTCCGGTGCTCATGCTCCGGGCGAGTTCGTTCGGGCGATATTCGAGGGCGGCCGCCGCCGCCATGACCTGATCTGTGATTTTGGCGCTGACCACGCCGTAGCCGCCGAGAACGCGGGCTGCCGTCGCCTTCGAGACCTTTGCGGCCTTCGCGACGTCGGCGACCGTGACTGCACGTTTCGAATGAGCGGAATCTTCCATAAGCCGAGGACTACAAGAGTTGTTGACGATCGGTCAATTGACGGATATCAAATATGTTGTGAGACCGGTCTCTTTGCAAGGGAGACCGGTCTCTTTGCAAGGGAGACCGGTATCTTGTCCAAATCTCTGCCGCAATGCGCGGTGGGGCAGGGCGACCCGACGATGCCGACAAGAGCATTCCTTTCAGAGCGGAGAACGAACATGAAGCCTTTTGAATCATTCGTGGCCACCCTCGCCCCATTGCGGGCTGGCCTTTTGACATGCTTTCTTGCGATGGGGGCAGGCTCTACGGCCGCCGCCGACAATCCCTATAACCTCATCGAGCCCGGGGTGATCAGCGTCGGCACGATGGGCGATTCCAAGCCCTATACGTTTGCGACGGCGGACGGCCAGTTCACCGGTTTCGATATCGAGTTGTTTCTTAACGTCGTCTCCCGCCTCGGCTTTCAAAAAGACAAGGTGACGTTCACGGGCCAGGAATTTTCAGCACTGCTGCCGTCGGTCGCAAACGAACGGTTCGACGTTGCCGTTGCTGCGATCGGAACCACTGAAGCCCGCAAGAAGACCATCGACTTTTCCGACGGCTATCTTGCCGGTTATCTCTCCGTCCTGACCCCGGATGCCGGTATCAAGGATGCCGATGGCCTCAAGGGCAAGCGTCTCGGCGTCGTGCAGGGGACCTTGCAGGAAGTCTATGCAGCCAAGAATTTCGGGGGAACCGATCTGGTAAAATTTCCCGACAACAATTCCGCCGTGGCCGCCCTCAACAACGGAACGGTCGACGCGCATTTTCTCGACTACGAGGCCGCCAAGCAATATGGCGAGCGTTATCCCGCGCTGAAGGTTGCCGTGAATATCCCGTCCTTCGATGCGCCTGCTGGCTTCGTGGTCCGAAAAGGAAATGATGCATTTCGCACGGCGCTCAACGGCGCACTTCACGATGCGATGCAGGACGGCACCTGGAAGACCCTTTACGAAAAGTGGTTCCCCGGCTCACCGATGCCGGAACAGTATCTTCCCAAGAAGTGACGCTTACCAAGGCATTGCTAAGCATGTCGCGCAAAAGTGTGCCGCGGTTTTGCGATACCGACATGCGTAAAAACAAAGACCTAAAGCGCGACAAGCGAATCTGAGAGATCGCGATGCGCTTTAGGCGGCGTCCGCGCCGGGCAAGAATTCATGGGGATCTGAATGAACTGGCTTGAAAATCTACGCCGCAGCTTCCTGGACTGGGACGCCATGGCGGAAGTTCTGCCGAGCATGATCAGCGTCGGCCTGAAGAACACGCTGATCCTGGCCGCCGCCTCGACCGTGCTCGGCGTCATCATTGGGATGGCGCTTGCCGTGATGGGCATCTCGCAATCCCGCTGGCTGCGGCTGCCGGCGCGCATCTATACCGATGTTTTCCGCGGGCTGCCGGCGATCGTCACGATCCTGATCATCGGCCAGGGTTTTGCCCGGATCGGGCGTGAGATCTTCGGTCCGTCTCCATTTCCGCTCGGCATCCTGGCGCTCAGCCTGATTGCGGGAGCCTATATCGGCGAAATCTTCCGGTCGGGCATCCAAAGCGTCGAGCGCGGCCAGATGGAAGCCTGCCGGGCGCTCAGCATGAGCCATGGGCAAGGCATGCGCCTGATCGTCATCCCACAAGGCATCCGGCGTGTTCTGCCGGCGCTGGTCAATCAATTCATCGGAAACGTCAAGGATTCCAGCCTTGTCTACTTCCTCGGATTGCTCGCTTCCGAGCGGGAGATCTTCCGGGTCGGCCAGGATCAGGCCGTCGTCACCGGCAATCTGTCACCGCTGCTGTTGGCGGGCGTCTTCTATCTCGTCATCACCGTGCCGCTGACCCACTTCGTCAATTATATCGATGCGAGACTGCGGCTCGGAAAACAAGGCCGCGGCTCGGGTGCTGCGAGCGGATTGGTCGAGGTAAGCGAATTGCGGGCCGCTGCCGGCCCCCATCCCACGGGCACGGCCGAGGCGACTACGCCGCGCTTCAAAGGCGGCGCCCTGAATATCCGGGACCTCACCATGGCCTATGGCGATCTCGACGTGTTGAAGGGTGTCGATCTCGACATCGCCGCTGGTACCGTCACCTGCATTATCGGCCCTTCCGGCTCGGGCAAGTCGACGCTGCTGCGCTGCATGAACAGGCTTGTCGAGCCGAAGGGCGGCGACATCCTGCTCGACGGCGAGAGCATCCTGGCGATGAAGCCGGAGAGGCTGCGCCGGCGTGTGGGCATGGTGTTCCAGCACTTCAATCTGTTCCCCGACCACACGGCACTCGAAAACGTCATGCTTTCGCTGACCAAGATCAAGAAGATGCCGAGGCAGGAGGCGAGGCGCATCGCCGAGGCGCGTCTGGCCGAGGTCGGTCTCGCAGAGCGTAGGGATCATCGGCCCGCAGGTCTGTCAGGTGGGCAGCAGCAGCGCGTCGCCATCGCCCGCGCGCTGGCCATGGATCCCGAGGTCATGCTCTTCGACGAAGTGACGAGTGCACTCGATCCCGAACTGGTGAAGGGCGTGCTCGACCTGATGGCCGCCCTCGGCCGCCAGGGCATGACGATGGCTGTGGTGACGCACGAGATGGGATTTGCGCGCAGGGTGGCCGATCAGGTCGTCTTCATGGATGAGGGCCGCATCGTCGAGGCGGGCTGTCCGCTGGAGATTTTCGACAATCCCAAAAGCGAGCGGTTGAAGCGCTTCCTTGCGGAAGTCCTCTGAGCGCCTGACGCAACAAATGGTGCCTCCGGCCCGTCCTCGCGCCGGATTTCGTTCGATGTAATAAGAGCAGGAAACAAGGTTATCACATGAATGCTTCCACCAAACCTTCGAAGGTCGTCGTCATCGGCGGCGGCATCTTTGGCGTCTCAACCGCTGTCCATCTGGCACGGCTCGGGGTCCGTACCGTGCTCATCAATGACGGCCCGCTTGCCAACGGCGCCTCCGGCCGTTCGCTCGCCTGGCTCAATTCGGCGCGCAAACGCACCGATGCCTATCACCGGCTGCGGTTGGCCGGCATAGATCGCTACCGCACGCTGGCCGTCCGGTATCCCGATGCGCCGTGGCTGCGCTTCGACGGCGGGCTGACCTGGGATGCGGACGATGCCGGCAACGAGATCGCCGAAATCTTCGACTATGAGCGCGACCTCGGCTATCACGCGCAATGGCTCACCCCGGATAGAGTTGCTGGGGTAACGCCGGGTGTGGACGCCAGTACTGTGACGCGCCAAGGCGCGATCTTCAATCCCGGGGAGGGCTGGGTCGATCTTCCGTCCTTGATCGACGTGCTCGCGCAGGAATTCCGCACGCTGGGCGGCGAGATTATCACGGACGCGGGTCGCGCGACGGTCGATGTCGAAAGCGGGCGTGCCCGTGGCGTGATCACAGCAGGCGGCATGCGCCGGGATGCGGATGCCGTGCTACTTGCTGCCGGCGGCGACGTCCCCGCAATCGTGGCCGAGGCCGGCCAGCAAATTGGCGATGCAACGCCTGTCGCCCTTCTGGTCCGGACCAAGCCGATCCGCCATCCGCTGAAGGCTGTGCTCAACACCCCTCGCGTCGCCATCCGGCCGACACCCAACGGCGGCTTCGCGCTCGACGCCGCCTGGTCCGAGGAAGAGGTGAGCGTGAAGCCCGACGGCAGCTATGATGTCAGGCAATCGACGCTGGAAGGATTGCTGCGCGAGGCCTCCAAGGTTCTCGAAGGCAATCCGGTGCTGGAGGTCGAAGATTATGGGGTCGGCCCGAAGCCTATCCCGGGTGACGGCGAGCCCGTCTTTGGCGAACTGCCGTCCATCCCGGGTTATTTCGTCGTCTTCAGCCATAGCGGCGCCACCCTCGGCCTGATTGCCGGCGAACTGCTGGCGGACGAGATTGCCACCGGACGCCGCCATCCGCTGCTGGCGGACTTTCGGCCGGAGCGTTTCAGCGCGTCGCGAAGATGAAGGCGGCAGCAGAGACCGATGCATCCTTCTGAGCCGTCGAGCGTTCTATCGCCAGGAACAACTGGAGACACATCATGTTCAAGGACGAACTTGGGGACACCGGCACAAACAAGGATATGCGCGATGGTGTGGAAACCGCGCCGGCCTCCTTCGAAGAGGCGAGCATCAACCCTGATCTTATCAGACGTGAGGGTTTCGCCAGCGAGGCCGAATATCGGGCATATATTGCGACGCTCGGTGGTCATGCTTCCGTTGGAGACACCGTCGAGGAGCCCCTCCCGATCTACGAAGGTCATGTCCTGGAAGGCCGTCTGCAAGAACTGCGAGAAGAACTCGAAAACCTCCGCGCTCGCCTTCATGTGATCCAACATCAGGCTGCGACCGTCGTGACGGAAAACGTCCGATGGGCAGATGCCAGCGCTCATGCGCAGCTCGGCAATCAGCCTTGGCTCAAGCTGGCAGGTGCAATGGCGGCGACCTTCGTCGTCACGAGGGGCATCAGGCGGTTGCCTCTGGGAGCCGTGGCGACGACGGCGCTACCGTTGGTGGCGGCGGCGATGAATCGGAAGTTCGCCCGGTGAAAGCTTCGATGACTGTTCAGGCGAAGCCGATCTCCGCGAGCAGAGGCAGGTGGTCCGAGGCAACCCTTGTCAGGCGAGTTTCCAGGACCGCCACTTTTTTAACGATGAGATCGTCAGTGACGAAGATGTGGTCGAGGCGCATCAGCGGGTAGCGCGAGGGAAAGGTCGCTCTCGGCGCGGCGCCGCCTGCGACCTGGGCGTCTTTCAATGACCGCGCGGCAAGTCGGTAAGTCGCCGATGACGGAATAGCGTTGAAATCGCCGCAGAGGATGGTTGGAAGAGGTTCATCCGCCATGCCGTGCAGCCAGCCGGGGTTCAGCAATGTCGTCATCTGCCGGATGCGCTCGCGGCCACGAAGGCCGAGATGAGTGTTGACGACCAGCAGTTTTCTGTCGCCGACCAGTATTTCGACGGAAATGGCGCCGCGCTGTTCGCCGATGGATGGCAATGGTCCGGCCTTGACCGCGCCTGTCGGCAGCGAAGTGATGATCGCATCGCCATACTGCTCCTCGGCTATCGACAGTGCCGGATGGAAATGAGCCTGCATCTTCAAAAGCGAGGCGATCGCATGGGCCTGGTCGACGCCGCCGGTCCTGCGCCGGAGGACGTCGACCTCCTGAAGGGCGACGATATCAGCCTCAGCCTCGGCGATGACAGAAGCGATGCGGCCGGGATCGAGCTTCCGGTCGCCGCCGATGCAGCTGTGCACGTTATAGGTCAGGAGTTTGATTGATTGTTCCGGCATGGGCCCTGCTGAACTCGTTCCCCCGGGGAGAACATAGAAGTTCCCCCGGAGAACATAGAAGTTCCCCCGGAGAACATAGAACTTGCTCTCCAGGGAACACAAAACTCGTTTGATCGTTCCCGATTATCGAACCATGGCGCTCGCACTCCTGAGGACAATCGATGAGCTTGAAAAGCATGATCTGGAAAGGACTGCTCGTTGCTGCCCTTTGTCTTGCGGTCTTTCTCCTCTATCGGATCTTCCAACAATACAGCCTCGATCAGATCGTCCAATCGGTTCGCAGCATCCCTTTATCAACCTTTTGCGCGGCACTTCTCTTTGCGGCGGGGTCCTATCTGTGCCTGAGCTGCTTCGATCTCCTGGCGATCCGTTCGCTCGGCAAATCCTTGCCCTATTCCAGGATTGCGCTGGCGTCTTTCATCAGTCTTTCGCTGGGGCACAATATCGGCTTTGCGGGCCTCAGCAGCGGCGCCTTTCGCTATCGTTTCTATTCGCGCTGGGGGCTGACGGCGGAGGACGTGGCGAAGATCATCCTGTTTTGCGGCGTTACGGTGGGGCTCGGGCTGATCACGCTTGGCGGCATCGCCATGATCGTCAATCCCGGCGATGCCGGGCGCCTGCTGCGCATCGACCCGGCAAGTGTGCGTGTCTTCGGTTCGCTGGCGCTGGTCGTGCCGGCGGTCTATGCGGGCCTGGCGTTCTTCATCCGCGGCACGTTGCGGCTGTGGCGCTGGTCGTTTCAGCTACCGCGATTTTCGATCGCGGTCGCACAGGTTGCGGTCGGGACGATCAATTTCATGCTCGTCGCCGCCTGCCTGCACCAGATGCTTTCGGCCTTCGGCGACGTTGCCTTCTTCAGGTCGGTGACGGCTTACGTGCTTGCCAATTCGGCGATCCTCGCAACGCATGTTCCGGGCGGTCTCGGCGTGCTCGAGGCGACCGTCTCCTATGTCGTGCCGAAGGAGGCCTCGATCGGCGCGCTGATTGCATTCCGCTGCGCCTATTTCTTAATTCCGCTGGCGCTCGGCACGACGCTTCTCGTCATCAGCGAGATCGTTTTCCGACGGACATCACGCGGGGCGAATGAGGCGGCGGACGAGCGCGCCGAGGCCCAGTCGGTTTAAAACTGTGAACGGTCGAACCGGGTCGAAGATCGCCGTGCCAAAAATCGGTGAAATGCTGCCTGACAGCTCGACGGTGAATTCCCGTAAACCCCGAGGCCCGTCATTGAGCGCCTCGACCGCCTCGATCAACGAGCCGCTTTGCATAAAGGCTGCGGCAAAGCTTTCCGGGGTGGTTCCGAGATATTCCGAAAGCAGGCGATTGCGCAGATCCACGATCGCGCGGCGGTGCGCGGCGTTACCTGCCTCGACGAGCATGTCGCATTCGCCATCCATCCCTTCCGAGCGATTGTTTAGGTTGGAGGAGCCGATGCGGACCAGTTCGTCATCGGCGATGATCAGTTTGGAATGGACGAGCACCTCCACCTCGCTCTCTTTCACCGTGACTGGCCCGGGCACGATTGGCCCGGGCACGACGGCATAATAGACGCGCAGGCGGTCCGCACGATCGGCGCGTTTCAGGCGGCGGATGACGCGGTCGCGATTGCCGCCCATGACAAGCTTTTCGATCAGCCCATGAGAACTGCGCGTGCAGATGATAACGACTTCGGGGCCGTCTTCCTCCTGCAGCCGCGCGGCTATGGCGTCGGCGACGCGGAAGGAGGCGAGGTATTGCGCCTCGATGTAAAGCTGCCGCCGTGCCCGGGCGATGACGTCCAATGTCATGACGATGCCGTCGCTGATGCCGGGGCGAAGTGCGGTCGAGGGCTCCGTCAGCGCGAAGCTGACCGCGGTCTCCCTCATGGAAACGGCGAGATCGTCCGGCCAGGCAAAGGGGACGTTTTCGGCCAGCGGCCGGTGGTTTTCACCGGTGGTGTTTTGCCAGCGCCGCCTGGCGATATCGCCGATCAACCTGGCAGCGTCGCCGGTGACCATTGCCTGAACGTCGTGCAGCGGATCATAGGAAACACCCTTGGGGTCACGTCGCAATTTATCTTTGGCGCGGTGGAGCCAGGTGTCCCACCGGCGCGACGTCAGGTCTATGCCGCCGATGAAGGCGACGGCGTCGTCGATGCAGACGAGTTTCTGGTGGTGGCAGCCGCGCAATGTCGGCTGAAGCTCGAAGCGTAGATCGATCCGGGTATTTCTGGGAAAGCTTTTCTTCCGCAGCATCTGCAGGGACTTGCCAGAATAAACGGGGCCTAGCGCCCAGATGAGGATGCGTATTTCGAGCTCCGGATTTGCCGCTGCCAGGGCATGCAACAGGTCGGCCAGCGTTTCATCGGACTTATCGGGTTCCAACCCGATGTTTGGATTGAAATCCCACCCGATGATCCAGATGGTGCGCCTCGCCTGCCGCAACGCACGCGCCAGCTCGGCGAAATAGCTGTTGCCATTGATCAGGAAGGCCGCCTTGGCAGCGCTCCCTTCCAGGCACAAGGCGCTGCCCTCCTGTTTTTGGCGGTCGCCCGGCCGTTTTGATTTTGTCTGCGACAAGCTCGGGTTATTGAAGATGGTTTCGAATGTCGTCATGATTGCCTCGGCCTCTAACTGGAGCACAAACGCCCGGAATTTGCCTGGGTTCCCCGATGGCGTCGGACGGCGGGCGCCTGCGATGCAGAATGCAAGGAAACGAGATGTCACAACGAGCAGGTAGTGCCGATCTTCCCCTTCACGGGGGACGCGTGCCGCATTGGCTGGGCGACCGAATGACGCGGCTCGGGACGTTGATCACCGAGGCGGTCGTCCATCACTATGGCCGCGACGAATTCCTGCGCAGGCTCGCGCATCCCTTCTGGTTTCAGTCCTTCGGCGCGGTCATGGGCATGGACTGGCATTCCTCCGGCATCACCACCAGCGTTCTCGGCGCGCTGAAGCGCGGCCTGAAACCGCGTGCCGGGGAGCTCGGCCTGCATGTCTGCGGCGGCCGCGGCGCGCATTCGCGCAAGACCCCGCAGGAGCTGATGTCGATCGGCGAGCGTGTCGGTCTCGACGGCGAGGGACTCGCGACCAAGAGCCGTCTCATCGCCAAGGTTGACAGCGCCGCCCTTCAGGATGGATTTGATCTTTATCTGCACGGGTTCATCGTCGCCGATGACGGCCATTGGGTGGTCGTGCAGCAAGGCATGAACGGCGACAAGCGGCAGGCCCGGCGCTATCACTGGCTGTCCGAAGGGCTGGAGAGTTTCGTCGACTCGCCGCATGCGGCAATCGAGGGACGGAGCCAGGGCGAGATCGTCAATCTTGCCGACCGGCGAGCCGAACGCTCGCGGCGCGGTCAGCTCGACCTGCTGGCGACCCTCGGTCCCGACCGGATCATCCGCGAAGCCGCCGTCCTGCTGCGTGCCGAAGAGCCGGCGCCGGAACCTGCCGAACAGCCGATGCTGCCGCACCTGATCATGCCAGCCCATCACGATGTCCACGAGAGCGACGTCAACATGCGGCGCCTGCATGGAAATCTGGCTGCCGCGGCCGACCGCGGGCCGGCGGATTTCGAAGAGCTGCTGCTCGTTCCAGGCGTCGGCGCCCGCACGGTGAAGGCGTTGGCGATGGTGGCGGAGGTCGTCCACGGCGCGCCCTGCCGCTTTTCCGATCCGGCGCGCTTCTCGATCGCCCATGGCGGCAAGGACCGCCATCCTTTTCCGGTCCCGCTCAAGGTTTATGACGAGACGATTGCCGTGATGAAATCGGCGGTGCAGAAGGGCAGGCTCGGACGCGAGGAGGAGTTGCAGGCGCTCAAGCGCCTGGACGACCAATCCAGGCTGATGGAACGCTATGTGACAGGTCCCGACCTCAAGGAAATCATCGCCGGTGAATTCCGCCAATCCGCCGATTTCGGCGGCCGGAGCGTCTTCGGCTGGGAGCCGCCGGAGACCCTTGAGAGTTAACTTTCAATGGCCGTCGGGCGGGACGGCTTCAGCTGGAATCGTCTCTTTCAAATTCTTCCGGTGGAAGATGAAGAGCCCCGCAACGACGATGATTGCGGCGCCGATGATGATCTGTGCATCGGGAATATCGTCGAAGAAGAGGTAGCCGAGGACGATCGCCCAGAGCAGCAGCGTATATTGCAGCGGCGCGAGCAGCGATGCCGGCGCGAGCTTCAGCGAGCGGGTGATAAGCAGATGCGCGCAGGTGGCAACGATGCCGAGCAGCAGCATGCCGGACCAGTCGATGAGCGTTGCCGGCTGCCAGTGACCGATGCTCAAGACGATGCCGGTGACGAGCGCGGCGATCGTCTGCCATGTCACCAGCGTCGTGTCGCTGGTCGAGCGCAGATAGCGGCTCATCACCAGCGACAGCGCAAAGGCAAGGCTGCCGGCAAGACCGAAGAGCGATGGAAGCGACAGCATCGCCGTGGACGGACGCAGCGCGATGACGACGCCGGCAAAGCCGATCAGAACGGCGAGCCAACGGCGCCAGCCGATCTTCTCTCCGAGAAAGAAATGCGAAAGCGCCGCAATATAGATCGGTCCGGCCATATAGAAGGTCATGACGTCTGCGAGCGGCAGATAGGCGACGGCAGCGTAGAATAGGGCGACATCGACAGTCGCCATGAAAACACGGATGAACTGCAGGCCCTTTTGCTCGACGCGGAACAAGGCCATCGGCCCTTGCCGGAGGATCATTGGTCCGAGCACGATGAAAGCGCCGACAGAGCGGATCACCAGCACCTGGCCGACGGCAAAGCTCGCAACCAGCCACTTGCCCATAGCATCGTTCAGCGCAAAGAGCAGATCGCCGAGCAGCATCAGCACAACGCCAGTCATGATCAGGTTTCCGGCATTGGCTACGCCAGTCTTGGTCGTCATCTCTCGCATCCTCGCAAAGCAGCCGCGCATGCGCGGCCGAGTGCGGCTTCTGCCTTAACCCTGCCGATGTCAAGCCGCCGGCGCGGAGGATCAGACGCCTAGAGCATGATGCCGAAAAGTGTGCGCGGTTTTCGGACGACATCATGCTCTATTTCTTTGATTTAGATCAGGATTCAGATTTTGGGCCGATCGGGCCTAAAATCATCCTGATCTAGAGCGCCCAATCGTCCCAATTCTGGACTTCGGCCGCTTTATCCTCGCGGCAAATGGTTTCCAGTGCCAGCGAGGCACGACTGGAGTGCCTTTGTTTATGCCGCAGGATCGCAAATTGGCGGGACGGGAGAGGGAAGCGGGCCTTTACCAGCAGACCTTGCGTCAAGAGCGGCGCGGCCACGGCACCTGAGACGATCGTCGCGCAGAGGCCCTCTCTTGCTGCCGATATGACCGCCTCGTTCGACGGCAGCTCAAGCGCGACAGCCAGATCTGCGGGGTCTATGCCGAGATTGGAAATCGCCGCCTCGAAAGCCGATCGGGTTCCGGACCCCTTTTCCCGCATGACCCATTTTGTGCCCGAAACCAGCTCTGCCGGTGCAATTGGTTTGCCACGCGCCCAGGGATGGCGCGGACCGACGACGACAAGGAGTTCGTCCTCGGCAAGCGGCTGAACATTGAGCGCCGGCTCATCAACACTGCCTTCGACGAACCCGACTTCGGCCAATCCATCGAGAACCGCTTTTGCCGCCGTGGTCGTGTTGCCAATCATCAGCTTCAGCTCGATGCCCGGGTAGCGGATCTTGAAGCGCATCAGCATCGCCGGTAGCCAGTAGCTGGCGATCGTCTGACTTGCAAAAACGACCAGTTCACCCTTTTGCAAGCCGCCGAGATCGGACAGGACGAGCGCTGCGGCCTTTGCGCGCGCCAGCGTCGCTCTAGCCTCCCCCAGAAACACCCGTCCTTCATATGTCAGCTCTATACGGCGTCCGACGCGATGGAAAAGCTCCACACCATAGGCGGTCTCGAGATTGCGGATAGCCGAGCTGACGGCTGATGGCGTCAACCCGATCGCAAAGGCGGCCTTGGTCAGATGCTCGCGTTCCGCAACCGCGACGAAAATGGAAAGCTGTTCAAACGTCATTGATTCAATGGTTCGATTTTAGCGAATGAACCATGCTATACTATTCAATGGAAGTCGACAATTGAGTGTGGGACAGTGCAGTCCTCCGCAAGGTCCTGCCGATGATCGTTTCCGCCTCACGTTCCCCGTCGCTTCCTGCCGTCCTGCCGGGACTCGTCCTATGTGCGGCAGTCACGCTATCTGCCTATCTCGTTGAGCAACTGCAGATGATGATTTTTGGCTCGCATTGGATCGAGAGCCTCGTGCTCGCCATTCTGATCGGCATTGCGGTGCGCTCCTCGGTCTGCTTGCCGCAGACCTTCATTCCCGGCATCCAATTCGCCGCCAAGACTCTGCTCGAGATTGCGGTCGTGTTGCTCGGCGCCTCGCTCAGCACGGCTGCCATCAGGCAGGCCGGACTGCCGCTTGTCGGCGGAATTGCCGTTCTGGTTGCTCTGTCTTTGGTCGGCAGCTTTGTTATCGGGCGGCTCTTCGGTCTGTCGGCCAGCCTGGCGACGTTGGTTGCTTGCGGCAACTCGATCTGCGGCAATTCGGCGATTGCCGCCGCAGCGCCCGTGATCGGCGCCAAACCGGACGATATCGCGGCCTCGATCGCCTTTACTGCACTGCTCGGCATCGGTGCAGTGCTGACGCTGCCGCTTCTACACCTGCTCTTTGGTCTCAGCGCAGTACAATATGGCGTTTTCGCAGGAGTGACAGCCTATGCCGTCCCGCAGGTCTTGGCGGCCACGGCCTCTGCCGGAGCCGTCAGCACCCAGGTGGGGACGCTCGTCAAACTGATCCGCGTGATGATGCTCGGACCCGTCATCTTCGTCCTCGGCGCAGTGCACGGCCGCCGTCCTGGCGGTTCGGCGGTCAATCTCCGCCATGTTCTCCCATGGTTCATCCTCGGCTTTGCAGCGATGGCGGCGCTTCGTTCCTTCGATGCGATCCCGGCGCCGCTGCTGCCAGGTATATCGGCTGTATCTGGCGCGTTCACCGTCACCGCCATGGCCGCTTTGGGGCTTTCCGTTGATGTCAGATCCGTCGCTCATACCGGCGGCCGTGTCCTCGCAGCGGCGGCGCTGTCGTTGTTGGCGCTGGGGGCTCTCGGGCTTTGCCTGATCGGGCTGCTGAATATCGTCTGATCGAGCTGATATGCCCAAAATACTTGCAAAGATTCCGGTTGCCTTCCAAACGATCAGCGGCTAGCCTGTATATACAGGTCAGGCGGAAGCATAGATCGTCATGCGGGTCATCTCTTCACAGCAAGCTGCGGATCTTCTCGAAGACGGGATGACTGTCGCTGCTTCCGGTTTTGGAGGATGCTGCCATCCCGAGGCGATCACGGCCGCTGTCGAGGAGCGTTTCCTCGCCTCCGGAAAACCCCGCAACCTGACGCTTCTGTTTGCTGCCAGTACGGGCGATCGGCAGACGCGCGGCATGGGGCACTTCGGGTATGAAGGCCTGGTCGCCTGCGTGATTGCCGGGGGATGGCGCGGAACGCCGCGCCTTGGAAAGCTTGCGATTGAGGAAAAGATCGAAGCGCATTGCTGGCCGCAGGGCGTCATCGCACAGCTCTATCGGGCGATTGCCGCCGGTCAGCCTGGAGTGGTCACCCATATCGGGCTCGGCTCTTTCATGGATCCGCTTCATGGCGGCGGCCGCATGAATGCGACGACACCGCGTTCGCTTGTCGAGCGTGTGTCGTTGCGCGGCAAGGAATGGCTGCTCTATCCGTCGATGCCGCTCGACTGCGTGCTCTTGCGCGGAACGACGGCCGATGAAGACGGGAACATCACCCTCGAGGACGAGGCCTTCCCGCTCGACGTGCTCGCCATGGCACAGGCGGGCCGAAACTCCGGTGGTTTCGTCGTCGTGCAGGTCAAGCGGATTGCCGAGCGCGGCTCGCTGCAGCCCAACGATGTTCGTATCCCGGCGGCGTTGGTCGATTATGTGGTCGTCTGCGATGATCCGGCCCAGCACGGCATCAGTTTCGCCGAGACCGACAATATCGCCTATACGGGGCGCGTCCGGATGGCGGCGAGCCGCCTGCAGCCGGCGCCGCTGTCGGTCGATAAGATTATTCAGCGACGTGCCTTCCTGGAACTGGCGCCGCTGAACCGCCCGACGATCAATCTCGGCATCGGCATTGCCGCCGGGATTGGCCGTATCGCCAGCGAAGAGGGATTCGACGATTATACGGTGACGATCGAATCCGGCGTCATCGGCGGCGTGCCGGCTGAGGAATTGTCCTTTGGCGCCGCGGTCAATCCGACCGCCATCGTCCCACAGGCATCGCAGTTCGACTTTTACGACGGCGGCGGCCTCGATATCGCCTTCCTCGGCATGGCCGAGGTGGATCGGCATGGGGCGGTCAATGTCAGTCGCTTCAACAATTCCATCGTCGGGGTCGGCGGATTCACCAATATCTCGCAGACAGCCAAGCATGTTGTCTATCTCGGCGCATTTTCAGCCGGCGGCGCGCAAATTGTGGTTGCCGAGGGCAGGCTCGACATCGTCAGGGACGGCAGAGTTTGCAAGATCGTCGAGGCTGTCGACCAGATCAGTTCAAGCCCAGCCTTTGCGCCAGAGGGACAGTCACAGCTCGTCGTCACCGAGCGGGCCGTTTTTCGGGCGATCGGCGGATGCTTGACGCTGACGGAGTTCGCCCCCGGTATCGATCTTGCCGCCCATGTTCTGGACCGCCTGCCGAAGGGCATCGCGGTGTCGGACCAGCTGAAGCAGATGGATGCGCGCCTGTTTTCGACCCATGCCATGAAGGACTTTGCCCCATGAAAATCGATGGAGCCGCCATCATCGTCACGGGCTCGGCAACAGGTGTCGGGGCTGCATGCGTGAAGCAATTCGCCGAGGGCGGCGCCCGGGTGGTCGTCAACTATAGCCGCAGCAAAAAAGAGGCCGATGAGACCGGCGATATCTGCCGCAGTCTGGGCGCGGAGGTCGAAATCGTCCAGGCCGACGTTGCCGACGATGCGGCTTGCCGCCGGATGGTCTCGGTTGCCGTCAATCGATGGGGGCGGCTCGACGCCTTGGTGAACAATGCCGCAATGACGGTCAAATCAGATCCTTTCGATCTGGAGACATTGTCGGCCGACGATTTTCAGAACGTTTTCAGCGTTAACGTCATCGGCGCTTATCAGATGTGCCGGGCGGCGGTACCTGCGATGCGTGACAGCGGCGGTGGCGCCATCGTCAACGTCTCATCCAACGTTGCCTTTACCGGCGGCGGCAGCTCGCTTGCCTATACGGCGTCCAAGGGCGCGCTCAATGCGTTGACTTTGGCCTTGGCGCGCACCTGCGGTCCCGATATCCGCGTGAACGCCGTTTGTCCCGGCATCATCGATACGCGCTGGATGCGCGACACGCTCGGGCCGGATGCCTATGGAGCCATTGCCAAGCGATTTTCGGAAACCGCGCCGCTCGGCCGGGTTGCGACACCGGAAGACGTTGCCGGCGCCATTGTCTGGCTTGTTCAAGGGGCAGACTTCGTCACTGGCGAATTGCTTTCCGTTGACGGCGGCATCCGCCTGTCCGGTGGCGTTCGCAAACCCGTGGCATCCGGGGGAGCTGCATCGTGACGCTGTCGGCCCAATCCATCCTCGACTTTCCAGTGCCGCAGGCGACACATGTAGTTACCGCAAAGGATGCCATCCTTTACGCCTTGTCGGTCGGCTACGGCACCGACGGGCCTGACGAAACGGCATTGAAATACGTCTATGAACGCGATCTCGTGACCGCGCCGACCCTTGCCAATATCGTGGCGCATCCAGGCCCATGGATGCAGCAGACGGGCGTCGACTGGGCGCGTCTGGTGCATTCCGAACATCGCCTGACGATCCACCGGCCGGTCCCGCTCGATGTGCCGCTGATCTCTCGGTCGCGCGTCTTGTCGGTGGTCGATCGCGGCGTTGAGAAAGGAATGTTCGTCAGCTTCGAGCGCCTGATTGCAACCGTGGACGGTGACGAGCCAATCGCAACCATCGTCCAGACCAATGCGTGCCGCGGCGACGGTGGATGCGGCTCAGTGGGATCTGCGCCCGAACCCTTGTCGAAAGTCCCCGACAGAGAGGCAGACCTTGAATTCAATGTCGACATCCCTGAAAACGCCGCTCTGCTTTATCGCCTGAACGGCGATCTCAATCCGCTGCATGTCGATCCGCAGGCCGCCGGCAGGAGCGGCTTTGACCGGCCGATCCTACATGGGCTCTGCAGCTTCGGTTATGCTGGCTACGCCATTATCGCTGCCATCGATCCAGGCATGGCGAGCGGCTTGAGCGCCATCGCGGCGCGTTTCAGCGCGCCGATCTTTCCCGGCGAAACGATCACCGTGCAGATATGGCGGAACGATGCCGAGATTCGCTTCCGAGGCCTCGTTGCTTCTCGCGGCGCGACCATCCTCGACAATGGCATGGCGAGGTTGTCATGACGAAAGCGCTCAAGCCGGCCGCCGGCGAGGCGCGCCATTATATCAGGATCAAGGAGCAGATCCTGGCCGAGATCGCCGAGGGCAAGCTGCAGCCGGGAGACCGGGTATCCTCTGAGAGCGAATTGGTGGCGGCATTCGGCGTCAGCCGCATGACGGCGAACCGAGCGCTGCGGGAGTTGATGTTCGAGGGTGTTCTCAAGCGATCCGCCGGGATCGGAACCTTCGTTTCGCCAAAGCACCTCGACGTCGATCTGCTTCAGATCCGCAACATAGCCGACGAAATACTGGAACGGGGCCACAAGCATCAGGCGGCGGTCGTTAAGGCCGGCTTGATGAAGGCGGACGCCAACGTTGCCGATGCGCTCGAACTGACCCTCGGCGCTGAAGTGATGCATTCGCTGATCGTGCATATGGAAAACGATCGGCCGATTCAGGTCGAGGAGCGCTACGTCAATCCCCTGGTCGCGCCCGACTATCTCTCGACCGACTTCCGCAGCATGACGCCGCACGAATATCTGACGAAGGTGGCTCCGATAACGGCGTTCGAACATATCGTCCAGGCCGTCAAGCCGGATACGACGATACGCAAATATCTTGGCCTCAAGAATGACCACCCTTGCCTGCGCGTCTTTCGAAGAACCTGGTCAGGCGAGGCCGTCGTGACCTGTGCGCTTTTATACTATCCCGGCGCGCAATATCGGCTGGAAGCACGGTCCACCAAGGGGCCGTCCAGGCCTGTCGCCATTCTCGGAGAGAAACAGTGAGCGCCACCAATTCTCCATCGATCATCTTCAGCGCGGCGCCGCCGACGATCGAGGATATCGCAGCAATTGCCCGTCGTCACGCAAGGATCGAAATATCCGCCGAGGTCGAGGCCCGGATTGTGGCCGCGCGCGCCGTCGTCGACCGCTACACGGAAAGCGATCTGCCGGTCTATGGCCTGACGACGGGACTTGGAGCGGGGGTCGACACCCGACTTGCAACGGAAGATCTGGTGGCGTTCCAGATGCGTGTGCCGCAAGCCCGCGCGGTCGGCGTCGGAGAGCCGCTTGCGCAGGAATCCGTGCGGGCGATGATGGCCGTCAGGGCCGCCGGCATGGGGGCGGGCGGTTCCGGCGTTTCGCTGAAAGTCTTCCACGGTCTGATTGCCGCCATCAATGCAGGTGTGCATCCTGTCGTCCCCTCATTGGGCTCGATCGGTGCGGCGGATTTGGCGCCGCTTGCCCATATGAGCCGGGGCCTTCTGGGCTTCGGTGAGATCGAGCTTGGCGGCGAAGTGCTGCCGGCCGCCATCGCCCTTGAAAGGGCCGGCCTGAAGCCTCTCGAATTCGCGCCGAAGGACGGGCATGCGCTTGTTGTGGCCAACAGCCTCTCCATCGGCCTTGCCTGCTTGACGCTTGTGGATATCGAGCGGCTCTTCGATTGGTCCCTCAAGGCGATTGCCGTTAATTTCGAAGCGTTCCGGGCCAATGTCAGTGCCTTCGACGACCGCGCTCTGGCGGCGAGACCGGCCTTTGGGCAGCGCCACGTCGCCGCTCAGCTGATGGAGCTTCTTTCGGGCAGCTCCTTGCTTGCCGCCGACGCAGCAAGGCGTCTGCAGGATCCATTGAGCTACCGCTGCACGCCGCAGGTCTGGGGTGCGTTGAGGCATGCGATCGATGAGGCGAGGCAGGCGACTGACATAGAGCTCGTCAGTTCCAGTGACAATCCTGTCGTGATCGCATCCGAGGGCGTCATTCTTTCACACGGCAATTTTGACATGACCGCTTTTGTGCTCGCCTGGGAAAGGCTGGGGCAGGCGATGGCGCATTGTGCGGCAGGCACCGCCTATCGGATCATGAAGATCATGTCGCCTGGCATGTCCGACCTGCCACGCTTCCTGACTCCGATGGGCCAGAGCCGTACCGGTTTTGCGACCGTGCAAAAGACCGTCTCGGCCATGGAAGCCGAAATCCGCCATCTGGCCATGCCGGTTTCGCTTTCGCCCATTCCTGTCGCC